>JBNKDD010000141.1:0-14393 GCA_050288085.1 Anaerolineae bacterium | reverse complement strand
CTCCCACTCGCCGACCAACCATAACACCATCGCACACGCCACTGCCGTCGTCTACTCCCGCCCCCCAGCCAACCATAACATCAGCCTATACGCCACGGCTCTCACCTACGGCATCAATCCTACCAGAAAACATATTTGCATTTGGGCCGACTCCTCAAGGAGGACAAATTGGTGGCATCAGTGGGGTTTTCGTTCATGAGGATTCATCATCGCCTGAGACATGTAATAATGATAAAATGTTCTATCTCCTTAGATTCTATCCCGATGGGCTTGTCTTGAGTGTGACCACCTGTTTACCGATAAGTGTTCTGGAAAGCTGGCCGAAAATCAAAGAATGGTTTCACCGTGAAAGCGCATCAGAAATATCGCGTGGTGAGTACTACACTTTAGGGGAACACATATGGTTCAGTGTCACCTCCCAATCTGATATGTACACCGTAACGGTAGACCGTTCAGGAACTTACCTGGGAAACACGCTGATATTGGATTCGTACAGTCACTACAATGGTCACCAAAGCACAGGTGTTGAGTATGTTCAAATAGATGTTGACCAACTAGAGTAGGTACGAGCTGACAAGCACAGTGCAGTCCAACACCGCTCCGTGATCAGACATCAGTATGAAATTGGGTTATGTGTTTGCACTCAACCGATCAGTGACACCACTACCTGACGACTGCGCGGCCCATCGAATTCAAACAGGACGACGCGCTGCCAGGTTCCCAGCACCAACTGCCCATTCTCGATGGGCACGGTCACCGAGGGGCCAACCAGGGTGGCAAGGATATGATCGGGGGTGTGGGATGGATCGTGCGGGTGCCGGTAGTCGAGATCGGGGATCATGGTGGTGAAAGCGTCGAGCATATCCAAGTCGGTGCCGGGATCGAGATCGGCGGTGGTGATGGCAGCGGTGGTGTGAGTCACAAAGACGCTGCATAGACCATCCGATACACCCCGATCCTTGATAACCTTGTTGACCATATTGGTGATATCAACCACCTGTTTGTTCTGCCCGGTTTTGACGGTGATTCGCTGCATGATAATCTCTCTTCACTTGTCTTGTGTATAATTGTAATGGGGACACGGCAGGCCGTATCCCTGCTCGCCCATAGTGTACCGCAGGGCAACAAATCAGGAGAAACACCCGTATAATAAGTAAGAACAGAGACATTATTTGGGAAAGGATCAAAACGTGTCGTTCAGGAAAGTCGGAAAATCATTTGCTAAACAGGTGGCCTGGGTGGTATTGGGAGTTGGTACCGGTGTCGGGTTGATAATGTACCTGCTCGGTCAACGCGAAGAACAGCCTGCTAAACCGGCCAGCAGCGCACACTCCCGGCAGGGGATTGTCATCCCAACTCCTATCCGTAAAGAAGTTAAACCTGCCGCCCTGAAACTCAACCTGATCGCCGAACCGGCTAAGTTCGTCCGGCGCGAGCAGGGAACGGTGATCGCGGAGACCTTGCCCGGCGCTTCTTGTAAGTTTGAGGCCGTCTACTCAACCAACCGGAAACCCAGTGGGCTAGATGAGGGGGCAGTCGCCGCCGATTCGAACGGAAACTGCCGCTGGACATGGCCCATCGGGACGGGGGGCAGTCACGTAGATGTGACGGTGCGGGCCTCGATGACCGGTTATGAGGATGTCGAGACTTCGCTGCGGATCGAGATTGTAGACTAGGCTCTTGACATTCTAGCGGGTTGATGTTTAGATCGGGTACTTGTTCCAGATAATAACAGGACATCTAACCGCTCATGAGAAAAGCACATAAGCTGGCGGCAGCGCTCCATAAAGTTGGTTTTGAGCGCCTGTTGAGCGCTTCCTGGGGGCCAGATCGGCTGACCGTGCTGGCCTATCACCGGATCAACGATGCAACCGATCCGGGCTTCGACCATTATGAGCCGAACGTCAGCGCCTCGCCAGAGTTGTTTGATCAGGAGATGGATTACGTCGCCGGGAATTTTAACGTGATCGATCTGGCGACCCTGCACGCTTATGTCCGGGATGGTGAGCCGCTCCCGCCGCGCCCCTTGCTGATCACCTTTGACGATGGCTACCTGGATAACTATCAGAATGCTGCGCCAATCTTGAAAAAGTACGGGTTTCCGGCGGTGATCTTCTTGATGACCAGCCGGATGGATGACGGTAACACCGGAAAACTACCCTGGTGGGATGCGGTCGCTTACCTGTTTAAACACACCCAGAAGCAGCAGGCTGACCTGCCGGTGATCGGGATGCGCGATCTCACTGTAGAGAAGCATCCCGTCCGCGAGGAGATGATCCAGGTCTTAAAGCTGATCCCGGAGGTGGAAAAGCAAGTCGCCCTGGAACAGTTACAGGTAGCCCTGGATGTCGAACTACCGACCAGTCCACAGGTCTTTATGAACTGGGACCAGGTGCGGGAACTGGTCGCCAACGGGATCGCCTGCCAGCCGCACACCGTCAATCACCCGATTCTGACCCGGATCGATGCGGCGCAGATGCGCCGCGAATTGACCGATTCACGAGATCAGATCATCGAACAGACCCAGCAGGAGATCGCGGCCTTCGCCTACCCCAACGGGATGCCGGGCGATTATGATCAGACCACCATGCAAACCCTGCGTGACCTGGATATCGGGTTGGCCTTTACCCTAACGCCGGGGCCGGTTGCTCTGAAAACCGTCCGTAAACGCCCGCTGGAGATCGAGCGGATTTTCTTGCTGCACCAGGATACGCTGGACGCATTTATCATGAAGTTGATGGGGGCTGACGCACTGTTGGCCCGTGTGCGTGGTTTATAGACGCAAAGAGGTCCATTACTGTATGAAAACCCCTGTCTTCCTCTACCACCAGATCGCCGATGTAGATCCGGCAAAAGACCCTTACCGGCTGTCGGTCACCCCGGAGCAGTTCGACCGGCAGATGGCTTACCTCAATCAGCGGGCCTATCACTGCCAGCCGCTGTCCGCCATCATCAAGGCCCAGATGAACGGTGAAAGGCTGACCCGCAAATCCTTTGCGATCACCTTTGACGATGGCTACCGCGATAACTTCGAGGTGGCGATGCCGATCATGCTGCGCTACAAGTTCACGGCGACGATCTTCCTGGTTGCCGATTGGGTCGGCCAACCGACTAATTGGGAAGGGCAGTCGGGGGATAAAGCGGCTGATTTGATGTCCTGGGATGAAATCCGGGAGATGCAGGAGCAGGGATTCCACTTTGGGAGCCACACCCGCACCCATCCCCGGCTGGATCAACTCAGCCCGGAGCAGGTCGATTGGGAGCTGCGCAGTTCGAAGGAGATGCTCGAAGATGGCTTGGGGCGCGAGGTCGAGGTGCTGGCCTATCCTTATGAGGCGGTCAACCAGCAGGTGCAGCAGATCACCGAGAAGGTGGGTTACCTGGGTGCCTGCGGACGGCCCCCGCTGGAAGAGAACCGCTTCAACATCTGGCGGAACCAGGTTCACACCAACGATACGCTGGGCAGTTTCGGCTACAAAGCCTCGCGGCTGTGGCATCATTACGTCACTTTCCGCTACCGGTCGCCGGTTACCAATGCACTGAGGGGGATCAGGCGGCAGGTTCGCGGCTGACGTTGCCCCTAAAGCCGGAAGTCAACAACACACTGCCGCGAATGAACTTCGCGGCTTTATGCTGTCCCAAACAAAATTTTATCCAAAAGGCGCGGCGTTGAAATCGATCTCCAGGCAGGGTTCAGGCTGCGAGATGAACTCGACAAATTCGTCGATAGTCATGTCCAATTGATCTTCAACTGCCCCCCAAGAACCACTTGTTAAACTGTCAAAGATCCATTCTTGCTGCGTGATGGTCACATTTCCTCCTGCGAGATCAAAAGGGGGAACCAAGTACGCGTAGGTAAAATCAGGCACGGTTGATAAACAGACCGGAACATAAGTGAATGTTTCGCCTTCTCGCGTTGGCACCTGAATATATATCTGCCTGATGCTCAATCCATTGGTATAAACGAGATAAAGTGATAATAGTCCTCTTCTGCTTTGTCCTATCCGGTATGTGGCAACACCAATATAATCGGGGGCACCTAACTGCTGGATGATTTGCTGAGGGGAGCTGATCGGGTATTGTTCAATGTTGTTCTGTGATATGTCTATGCCTTGAACAACACCTGTTTCCAAATTATCATCAACCACAACAGTAATAGAAAACCACCCCATCCGATCATCCGGTGCCTCGATATCCCAAACTGTTTCTACATGATACAAACCCGGTATTATATCGTCTCTGGAAATGCCCTCTTCTAATAACGGCACAAGTCTGTGATCCTCCTCGAAATTCAATACCGTATTGTACATGGCCTGAACGTCTGCCAGAGTCGATTCGCCCGGTGTCACTCCATGCCAACAAGGAAGCTGGCAGTTGGGATCATCCGACGACGACAGTAATGGTTGGTTGGAGATGGGCAAAGAGAAGAAATCTGGAAAGGATGAGGGCGGGCGGGTGATATCGGGCGTGACGGTACTGGTCGGCGTCAGGGTGGGCGATGGGGTTAAGGTTGGTGTAGGCGATGGGGTCGATGTGTTGGTCGATGTGGGCGTCCACGCCTCGGCGATTTGAGTCTCAGCCACCGCCGTCTGTTGGGTGATCTCATCCGGTGATGGGCTGCATCCGACGGCAACGAAGGCAATCAGCAAAACAAAAACAAAATAACGTTTCATAGCTGCTTCTCCCGGTTGAAGCGAATAGACAACCAGAATCTACATCAGTCAGTGCAGCAGGACAAGAGTCGCCCCGGCAAGAAGACTGCTCAGGCTGACGCTAGGGCTGAGTCCAATCCTCGCACAGTCCTTGCCAGTGCTGCTCTAACCAATCAGATTCTATTCTCTCGCCATCCTGGGTGAAGTACACCTCTTCGATTTCGATCTCTGTATCTACCAGTACGTAATCCTCATCGACCAGCTCGAAGGTGTGCTTTCTGCTCCCGGCGATTATGGCAAATGGATCGGTTGGCTCGTCAGTCGGGACGGAGCATATACCACCAGCGGCATGGCTATTGACTGTCAACCTGTGGAAATCATCTTCAACCTGCAAATCATCCATGACGAGGAAAGGGAAAGTCTCAAAGAGGGTATTGTTCACCCATTCGCCATCTGACTGCCGGATATGCCAGATAGCAGAATCGTACAAGCCAGAATCCAGTGTATCGGCCAAGACGATCCAGCCATCACCCAACCAATAAATCTCTCGAATATAGGTCAGATGACCAACCCGCCAGGATTCTCCTGACTCGTTGTAGATATATACCCTGGAGCCTGGGTCATGGTGACTGCCAATGATACAGTTGACTCTGAGGGTTACCAGGAAATCCTGGTCTGTTCCGCCTTCTTCCAAGGCTATATAACCGCTGTCCCTGCCAACCCAGTCTGATGATGATTCAGCCAGCTCTTCATCGATCTGCCGGACAGCTTCATTAAGGATTTCTACCCGCTCATCGAAGCTGAATCTTTGCGAGTCTGGATCGGCTAACAGCGTGCTAAAGGCAGCGGCCATGCTGTCTGCATAGTCAGTGGATACAGAGCTACAAAAAATGGCAGGTTCAGTCAGGCCGCTTTTGACCTGCTCTATCAGACGAGCTTCAATAACCTCGTCGCTTTCCACTGTTGGCGTTGGGGTTATGGTGGGGATTCCCCGGCAGGCGGTGAAGATCAGCAGGGTAATGGGAATCAATAAACGTTTCATAGCTGCTTCTCCCGGTTGAAGCGAATAGACAGCTAGAATCTACATCAGTTTGGGGGAAGCAACAAGAAGCGAGATCGTAAAAAGAAAAAGGGGCGATTATGGTTTGCATCGCCCCCATGAATAACGTTGTCAGCCCCCTAATTTGATTTGGGGTTCACTTCCCCATTCAGGCAGCCGCGAAAAACATCAGCGACCTGGGTGCGCACAAAAGCCGTCACCTGATCACCCGGCTGCAAAACCGTGCTGCCATGCGGGATCAGGATCACGCCATCACGCCGGATCGATACCAGGACGCAATCTTCCGGCAGCTTGCCAGCGATCTCCCGGACGGTAGACCCAACAGCCCGCGACCCCTCCGGTAAGGTCACCTCGAGAAAGTCTGTGCCGTCAAGGTTGCGGAGATGTAATCGCTTGGCGCGGTGCTGGATTTCCGCCCGGCGGGCCAGGGCTACATTGTAAGCCCGGACAATATCAGAGCGCCTGACAAGCCCCAACAGTTGACTGGGATCCTCCCGGCTGACAACCGGCAGCCGCCCCAGGCCACGCGGGGCCATCCGCGCCAGGACATAACCAATCGACTCGTCGGGGTAGGCCGTGATCAGGCGGGTGGTGGCGATCTCCGAAACGACTTGTGGATGCTTTTGATGATCCACCAGAGCTTGTTCAAGATCGCTGGTCGTGATAATGCCCCAGAGCTTCCCATCGCTGTCAAGCACCGGGGAACCGTGGTGATGGGTATTCTTGAAATACTCGGCCAGTTCGGTCAGGGTCATATCCTGCGGGACGGTGTCAACCCGCTTGGTCATCACCTCGCCGACAGTTACCCCCTGTAGGACATCCACATCGCGGCCTCGTTGAATACGAACACCGCGCCGGGTGAGTTTCAGGGTGTAGATCGACTCGCCCTTCAGCATGAACTGAGCCAACATGGTAGCAATAACGACGGTCAGCATCAAGGGAAGGATGATGCGGTAATCGCCGGTCAATTCAAAGAGGATGATCACCGCCGTCATCGGTGCATGAGCTCCGGCAGAGAAGACTGCCGCCATCCCGACCAGGGCGTAAGCACCTGGGGGAGCGGGCAGACCCGGAAACAGTTGGTTGACCAACCAGCCGAAAGCCGTTCCCAGCATGGCTCCCATAAACAGTGAGGGTGCAAACACACCGCCCGATCCACCCGACCCCAGGGTCAGGGCAGTGGCGAGCAGTTTCAGGACTAACAATACCAGCACAACGACCAGGGTAAGCTCATTGGCGAGCGCTCCCTCAATCACCTCGTAGCCGACGTTATAAATCTGGGGCATCCGATCCCAGGTAATGCCGGTCAGGAGCGGATAGGCCAGGGCCACCCCACCGAGCAAAATACCGCCGATAGCCGGTTGAACCCATTCGGGGATGCTCTTCCATTTCTCGAACTGGTCTTCTGACCAGTACAAAACACGCACAAATGCCACACCAACCAATGCCGCCAGCACCCCTAAGAACGGGTAGAAGGCAAATTCCCACACGCTGTTGATATGGTATTGGGCCGGGATGGAAAAAGCAGGCTCAGTGCCGAAAACAGCCTGCCCGATCACGCTGGCAACCACCGAGGAGATCACGACCGAGCTAAAATAGCGGACGTTGAATTCCCCCAGGATGATCTCCAGGGCAAAGATAACCCCCGCAATCGGGGCGTTGAAGGTTGCCGCGATGCCTGCCGCCGCGCCACAGCCTACCAGGTTACGAACCCGGTTATCTGATAGGCGGAGGGCCTGCCCGATAGATGATCCGAGAGCCGACCCGATCTGCACAATTGGGCCTTCACGCCCGACCGAACCGCCGCTCCCGATTGATAGCGAGGAAGCCAGGGATTTGATCAGGGCGACCATCGGGCGGATACGACCACCCCGCAAGGCGACGGCCTCCATGACTTCGGGGACACCGTGCCCTTTAGCCTCCCGCGCAAAGAAGTAGATCAGAGGGCCAACAATTAGCCCGCCGATGGCGGGCACGAGAACGACATAGGATTTCCCCAAACCAGGGGCAATTTGGGGTACCCAGGTATACCCCACCCACTCGACGCCCTTGATCAGGTAACGGAAACCAACCGCTCCCAGTCCAGTCAAGAGGCCAACCACCAGGGCGGTGGCAATCAGGACGAGTTCTTCCGAGGGTTGAAGGCGGTCTAGCAGGCCGCCCAGGTATTCGGAGAGGCGACCAGACCTACGGGTGTGCATCATATTATTTTGTGATTGTGTCACTGCATCTCACCGGGTAATAAAAATATTTGATTGCGAGGATATAGGACTGAAAACAACATAGTTCATGTCATGGCAGCCTTCAAGCAGCCAATCAGTGCGGATCCCTCAAAAAGCTTGCATTGGTTTACTTTATAACTCCGGCACACTATAAACGCAACTCTTATTACAGGATTGTATCACCCGTTGAACGAAGAAAGGAAGCTGCGCAGCAGGAGGGGCAATCCAATCATTTCTCATAATCCCGGCTGAACCGGTAGCTTATCTGCCATAATCGGGATATCATCCCCGACCAATATAAAGGGGGGAGCTATGTCTGATAACCAATCCACACCCAACGGGCCATCACCGGCCAGCCTATGGGCGGCCTTGCTGACCGTGTACATCATCTGGGGATCGACCTATCTGGGAATGCGCTTTGCGATTGAAACGATCCCGCCTTTTATGATGGCCGGTTTCCGGTTCCTGGTGGCCGGTGTGATCCTGTATGCGGTGATGCGGCTGCGCGGAGCAGCCCGCCCTCAGCCGGTTCACTGGCGCTCGACACTGATTATCGGCGTGCTGCTGGTCGGCGGGGGGCCGGGGCTGGTCGGTTGGTCGGAGCAGTTCATCCCGTCCGGGCTGGCAGCATTGGTGATCGCCACCGTACCAATGTGGATCGTGCTCCTCGATTGGCTGTACTCCGGGCACAAGAATCCGGGCTGGCAGGTGATCGCCGGGCTGCTGATCGGCTTTGTCGGGTTGATCCTGCTGATCGATCCGTTCAACTTTTCCGGCGCGGAACAGGGTCAGACGATTAGCCTGATCGGGGTTGGGGGGCTGCTAATGGCCGCCTTCCTATGGTCGAATGGTTCGCTGTATTCGCGTAAGGCCCCGCTTCCCGATTCGCCGCTGCTCGGAACCGGCATGGAGATGATGCTCGGCGGGGCGTTCCTGCTGATCATCAGCCTGATTGCCGGTGATTGGCGGGGGTTCGACCCGGCGGGTGTGTCGCTGCGGTCGGCGCTGGCCCTGCTCTACCTGATCACCTTCGGATCGCTCGTGGCCTTCTCGGCCTACATCTGGCTGATCCGGGTGACGACGCCCGCCCGTGCAACCAGTTACGCCTATGTGAATCCGATCATCGCGGTGCTGCTGGGCTGGCTGCTGGCCGATGAGATGATGAATGGGCGGATGATCATCGCTACGATCATCATTGTGGGGGCGGTGGTGCTGATCACGACTCAGAAAGAACCACAAGAAGAAGCTGAGAAATTAACGATTGAGGACAAGTCGCAGGCTACTATCGCGTCGGGGAAGTAGCTAATGGCGTTGAAGATTAGCGAGGGCGTCCCCTTCGTTCTGCCTCTCGATAACCTGGCTGAAAATACCAAACCGTTACAAATGGCCTGGATAAAACCAGGAACCTTTGTCATGGGATGCCCGGAAACGGATAGATACTACATTCCCGATGTCAACCACCAATTTACTGTCACACTGACTCATGGCTATTGGCTTGGTATATATCCCGTGACACAGGCCCACTGGGAATCCGTCATGCACACCATGCCGGATGATGTTGCATTTGGAGCCAATAAGCCTGTTGTGAATGTCAATTGGCACGACGCCATAGCATTTTGCGACAGCTTAAACCAGAAAACACAGGGACAGCTTCCAGAGCAATACCATTTTCGGCTTAACACCGAAGCAGAGTGGGAATACGCCTATAAGGGGCCCGGCTATTCACGGAGCGAAGTTGACCTGGATGAAATTGCCTGGCATTATGGCAATGCTGCCGGCTTAATGGATGTAGGACTGAAGAAAGCCAACGCATTTGGCTTGTATGATATGCAGGGAAATGTCGTTGAATGGTGTTACGATGATGGTGGGTATTTCCGCCCAACTGAACCAACCATCGATTACGTAGCAGAGTACAGTGAAGAGACTCGAAATGTACGTGGCGGCTCTTTCGGCGACTACCCTTCAACCTTCGTTTTCTCTGATTGTAGTGGCGATAATGTCAAAAAAGAGCACAAAGGATTAAAGGTAGGGTTTAGGCTGTGTTTTGGACACAAAATCCCCTTTGATTAGGTGTTGTCTCCCGACTTCTACTTGATAAGTCACAGGCACAGGTTCACCTGACAATCCCTCTACGCCCCTTATGCGCGCGCTTGACGCTTCACCGCGTGCGCGATACTATGGGGGAAAGTGAACGAAAACACCGGTCAGGGATACAGAAAGTAAATCACGATGTGATTTACTTTTTAGCCTGACCGTTTATTTGTAGGGTGAATTTATGGATCAAACCGACGAAACCTTTGTTCCCCGGAAAAAACTGGCTTTAACCGGGCAGCAGATCATCGAATTTTTCCGCAAGAATTTTACCGCAACGGCTATTGCAGTCGGCATTCTGGGCCTGACGGCGGTGGTATTAGGGCCGGTGCGTTTATTATTGGTAGAGAGCGGCGACCTGACCGGCGAGGAATCGGTTCTGCCCATCGGCACAGGCTTGCAAGTAGCGGGTGGCGATTCGGACGGCTGGCAGTCTGACGCGGTGGTCGAGCGCAAACCGGTGGCCTACACGACCATCCCTGACCGGACACGCAACCGGGTATCGACTTACACCGTCCAGGCCGGTGATACGCTGTTTGCCATCGCCGAGAACTTTGGGGTTGAGCCAAACACCCTGTTATGGGCAAACTCGGACTCGCTGCATAACAACGTCCACATGCTGCAACCCGGCATCGACCTGTTCATCATGCCGGTGGATGGGGTCTATCATACTGCCGACGGGGTGCGCACCATCCAGTGGATCGCCGATAATTATGGCGTCGATCCAGAGACGATCCTCAATTCCGAATACAACGATTTAGAGGATTACACCGCTGCCGATATCCCACCCTGGGGGATGCGGATCGTGATACCCGGCGGTATCAGCGATGCCGTTGACTGGACTCCCCCGGTTCAAGAGGTGGTCGATTCAAGCACCGGCGCGGTTTCGTATGCCTTCATGCCGGGGATGGGCGGCTCGTGTGCATCGGGTATCGTCGGGTCAGGCGGAAGCGGGGTCTGGGCTCCGCCAATTTCGCCGGGTTCGTATGCCTTCACCCAGGGATACTACTTCGGGCACTCCGGCATTGACCTGGCTGCGCCGGTCGGCACACCGGTGATCGCCGCTGATAGCGGGGTGGTGGTATTCTCCGGCTGGGTCGATGCCAGTTGGGGCTACGGTATCCTGGTGGTGCTCGATCATGGCAACGGCTGGACGAGCTACTATGCTCACTTGAGTTCGGCGGGGGCCGGATGCGGCCAGGTTGTCTCACGCGGGGAGTACGTCGGCGCGGTCGGATCGACCGGTAACAGCAGCGGCCCGCACCTTCACTTTGAAATGCGTTGGGGCCACGAACCGGATAACCCGGCGGCTTATGTCGGGTTCTAAGAACCAACCTACCGCAAATTACCGTAGGGGCGGCTCGTGAGCCGCCCAGGGCGCTTCACGAAGCGCCCCTACGAACAATGTTGGATAGATAGTAAATGTTTGGACGGCAAATCACCACATTTTTCCGCAAGAATTTGACGGCGACGGCAATTGCGGTTGGCATCCTGGGCCTGACGGCGATGGTCTTGGGCCCGGTACGACTGCTATTGGGGTCCGATGTTGCGGCATCAACCCGGCCTATCAGCACGGGCTTGCAAGTGGCAGTGGTCGGCGATTCAGACGACTGGCAGCCTGATGCGGCAGTCGAGCGTCAACCAGTGGCCTACACGACCATCCCCGACCGGGCACGCAACCGGGTATCAATTTACACCGTCCAGGCCGGTGATACGTTGTTTGCCATTGCGGATAAGTTCGGGCTTAAGCCTGAAACCCTGTTATGGTCAAATGTTGACACACTGCACTACAACGTCCACAGGCTGCAACCCGGCGTCGAACTGGTCATTATGCCGGTCGATGGGGTCTACCATACTGCCGATGGGATACGCACCATCCAATGGATCGCCGATAACTACCGCGTCGAGCCGAAGACGATCCTCGACTACGAGTACAACTATCTGGAAGGTCACACCGCTGACGATATCCCGCCCTGGGGGATGCAGATTGTCGTGCCCGGTGGTGTCAGCGATGTAATAATAATTGAGCCTCCCCCAGTGGAGCAGGTGATCAATCCAGAAACCGGCGAGGTTACCTATCCCTTCATGCCGGGGATGGGCGGTTCGTGTGCTGCCGGTATAGCCGGGTCAGGTGGCACAGGAGTCTGGGCACCGCCAATAGCACCCGGCTCATACACAATCACGCAGGGATTCTACTTAGGGCACTCCGGCGTTGATCTCGCGGCTGATGTGGGCATGCCGGTGCTGGCGGCTGACACCGGTGTGGTGATATTCTCCGGCTGGGTGGATGATAGTTGGGGTTATGGCATCCTGGTGGTGCTCGATCACGGCGGCGGTTGGACAAGCTACTACGCCCACTTGAGCTCGGCGGGGGCTGGATGCGGCCAAACCGTCTCACGCGGGGAGTCCGTCGGTGCAGTCGGATCGACCGGCACCAGCAGCGGCACGCACCTTCACTTTGAAATGCGTTGGGGCCACGAGCCGGATAACCCGGCAGCTTATATTGGATTTTAGCCCATGCCTCCGATCAAGTTTGCCTTTTTTGATGTAGACGGCACGCTCAAAATGGAGCGTGATCCGTATGTTTACCTGCATCAAAAACTGGGCACGGAAGAACAAGCTTCAACCCACTTTGAGATGGTTCAGCGTGGGGAGATTGATTACGATCAGTGGGGGCAGTTGGATGTCGCTTTGTGGGCAGGGCAGGAAGTCAGCCACATTACGACACTCTTCTCCCAGATTCCCTGGATGCCCGGCGCAAAGGAATTAATCGATCAGCTTCACGAGATCGGTACGCGGATCGTATTGATCAGCAGCGGGTTGAATCTGCATGTCGATCCGGTAGCGGCAGAGATCAAGGCGTTTGCGGCTTTATCTAACAGGCTGATTCATGCTGATGGGCGGCTGACCGGCGAATTTCGTACCGTCGTCCCGGAAGAAGGGAAAGGCGAGATTACCGCCCGCATCATGCAGCAAAATGGCCTGAAGCCCGCCGAGTGCATCGCGTTAGGGGATGGCCCCGCCGATGCGAAGATGTTCCGGGAGGTGGGTTGGAGCGCGGCGGTTGCCTCCCCGCATGACTCGGTCAATCAGGCCGCCTCTTTGACGCTCAGCACCCCGGATTTATCCCCGGCTATTTCTGAACTCCTGGCGTATATCAGCGAGTAATATTCTTATACAGTACCCCCCGCCACCGCTAAAGCGGTATCTGCCCCCCTTACAAGGGGGGCGAATCGCGGTGAGCGTATCAGCGCGAGAAGCGATGGGGGGTCTGCCACACCCCACCTTGCCAAACCATCTCCCCTATGCTACCTTGAAGTATGGGATGTTTGACCTACTATAAGGAGAATAGGTAACGATGAGTAAGCCCCTGATAACCATCAGTCTATGCCTTCTGATCGCCTTATTGACCGCCTGTGGAACACCCACCGCTGCACCCCAAGCCGATGACATGGGGATGGAGGTTCCGGCAGAAGAAGCCACCGTCGAGCAGGCCGAGCCTGAAGAAGCGGTCGTTGAGGAAGCCCCCGCCGAAGAACCAACTCCGACCGAAGAACCAACACCTGAACCCGTCCTTGAACCGCTGCCCGCCGATCCGATTGAACAAACCATTGTGACCGAGGACGGCGTTGAGTTAACCGGTATCTATTTCCCAGCAGCCGTCAATCCCGCGCCGATCATTGTCATGATGCATTGGGCTCCCGGCACGCAAGGAGACTGGTTTGCCGAGGGACATGATTGGCCGCAACTGGCGCTGATCATGCAAAACCGCCAGGATGAAATCGCCAGCATTGGCGTGCTTGCCAGCCCGGCGCTGCAAGATCGCGGTGATATCAGCTATGGCGTGCTGACCTTTGATTTTCGAGGATTCGGGGACAGCCCGGCGGGTGATCGTCAAAAAGCCTATATGGATGCCCAGGCAGCGGTCGCTCACGCCAAGACTCTCGAAGGAGCTGATCCCAACGCCATCATGACGGTGGGGGCCAGCATCGGCGCTGATGGGGCGCTTGACGGCTGCATCCTCGATGGAGCCAGGGACCCAGCCTGCCTCGCTGTGATCTCACTATCACCGGGTGGCTATATCGGCCTGGATTACGCCGAGCAGGTTGGTCTGGCCGGTGATCTGTCGATTGCCTGCTTCGCCACCGACGGCGATACGCCCTCCGCTGAGGCTTGCAACGCCGGGGCCGATGTCGGCGCACCGAACTACCAATCCACCATTTTCACAGGCCGTGAGCATGGCATGGAGATGTTCGGCCTGGGTCAGGAGCCCGACCTGCTGACCTTCATTCTTGATTATTTTGATGCGGCTGTGGGGAATTAGTACAGTGCGGTGAAATTACAAGACCCCCCGTGATGCGACACCTT
>JBNKDD010000140.1:0-14421 GCA_050288085.1 Anaerolineae bacterium | reverse complement strand
TTATTCCTCCTTTGAACGTGAAGTTTGTCAGCTAAACGGCCTCAATCCAATCCGTGATAATAGCGAGGTTGCTGTCTGCTTTCCAAAACTCTTGAGCAAGTGACCGGCTAAGTGGAACAAGATAATGGATTTGGGAAAACCTTCGGTTTTCGAACGGCCTCAAAACCTTACTTGTTCCGATACAGTTGGGCCATTGATTTAAAATCTAATGTCTGGCCCAACTTAGCGGATCGTCTGGAGCAGCTTACGATCCAGGGCGATCAGATAGTCCCGTCCATACGGCCCGTTCTCTAGCATGTCTATCAGGTGTTGGGGTAAATCCTGCTTGACCTCGTCACTGCCTGATGCTGCCGCCAATGCTATCGTTGCGACGGTGTCCACGTCCCCCGTAAAGGCGATACAATCCTGGAGCAGGGTGCTCATCGAGTCGTTCCGCATCACGGCGGTGATTGCTGCCCGGACGCTCATCCATCCTTTTGATTTGACCTTGCCCTCCCAGGATATTGGCCAGTCGCCGGGGACATATCTATGAATGAAATCGGCAAGCTCGGCTTTTGGGCCATGCCGGTAGAGGAAGTAATGGGTCATCAGGGCGGCGGCGCAGGCGGCGTTGATTCCATCGGGGGTGTTGTGCGTAATGGCGGCCTGTATCCGGCAGCGCTTGATCACCTCCTCCGGGGTAGGGTAGACACCGACTGGCCCGGCCCGCATCGCCGCGCCGCTTTTATCGCTGTTGGGTCGAATCCGTTCAAGGAAATCTGTGCCGTCCTGAACATCGAGCAGGAATCCGTAAAACCCACTGGCGTAGCCGGTGCGCTGATCGCGTTTGAAGCACTCGACGAATTTGTCAGCCAGCATGCGTGATGTCCATCTCTCGCCGGAGATAATTGCCTCGGCGACAGCGATGCTCATCTGGGTGTCATCGGTGTACATGCCGGGCCGGATTGCCTTATGCCGGGGATGGTGCACATAGTGGCTCAAGTCGTTGAATTGCCTGATCAGGTAGACACTGGCATACTCAAAACCAGCGCCGTAAGCATCGCCAATTGCTAGCTCTAATAACATGTTTGATCCTTTTCTGTTCTCATCATCGATACAATTGTATAATCGGGGTACTTGAGATCGCTAACCGGAGTCGCTCTTGGAAAGTCCACTCATAATTCTGATCCCGCTGATTGTCCTGTTGTTGTTCCTGTTGTTTGTTGGAGCCGCCTTATTGACCACCGCTTTTTGGGGGGCGTTTGCGCTTGGCTCCCTCCGGTTTAACATGCCGAACCCGTCTCGCTTAAACCGGGTATTGGTTGGGGTGGTCGGCGGAGTCATGTGGATTTTTGCCTGTAGTATGCCGGTGGCGGTGATCTTCCTGACCGGTGACGAGGCGTTGTCATTGGCTGAGGCCACCGCTGAACCACTCGCTACGCCAACGGTTGAAGTACCCCCGGCTGAGATAATGGCAGAAGAAGCAGCCGCAGAAGCCCCACTGCCCGATGAGGGGACAGAAGAGACTCTCCCCACGCCGACTGAAACGCCCGCTGGCCCGGTCGGAACGGCGGCGATCACGGCGGGACAGGTACAGGTCTTCGATGGCCCTGGTTATATCTATAACATTGCCGGGACGGCAGACATCGAAACGGAATTTGAGATCATGGCCCGGACAAGCGATGGTGTCTGGTTGCAGGTGTTCCAGCCGCTGTCGTCCACGACCGGTTGGCTGGAGGCTAAATATGTCGAACCGTCCGTGGCGCTGTCAGATGTGCCGGTGACAGAAGATATACCCACCCAACCCCAACCGGCCACCACCCCCCGAATTACCACCATTACCTTCCCGGAAGTGGTTGGTGCAGAAAATACGACCGGCACCTTGAACTTCACAGATGCCGAGAGGGATGTGTTCATTGCCCGGTTTGAGGCGGTATATGGCACGTTTCCAGAGTTCGAAGTTGATGTGGACGGGCCGATTGAGGCGGTAGCCTTCCAGATTTTCCCTTGTGGGAACCGGCAAGTTACGCTCTCGGTGACGCTGGAGGATGAAGCCGGTAACACCAGCCAGCCGGGATTGTTCAGCTTCGAGTGCAATCAAGGATCATAAACCCAACTCCCTGACCAGATCGGCATCCGGGGCAGCATGGCCGCGCCACAGTTCCGATCCCCTGGCATCATAAACAATAAACGTTGGTGTCAGTTCAAAGGCAAATCGATCCAGCATCGCCTGACCGACTTCGGTGTGAATGTTGATTAAGAGTACGTCTACGTTGTCGCTGCGAAGTTCGCGTTGTAGGTTGCGCACGGCAACTGTTGAGGCTTTGCAGGCCGCTCAATAATTGGAGTACAGCAGCACTACCGTTGGCTGGCCGTTGTGGATGATGGCTTCCACCTCGGCGGGGGTATCGGGGGTATCCGCTGAGAAATTGAGCGCAAATCCCACCCCTATCGCCGCCGCTGCAAATAAAACCCCCAACCCGATCCGCACATACAGATGGGCATTTTTCCACCGCCAGATCATCGCTGCGAGTATCAATCCGCCCATTGCGGCCATGACGACATAAGAATATTGGTTCAGAATCGACACGGTTTGGTTTCCTCGATTTTTGCAACTGCCGTTCCAGTGATTATACTTTCCTTAGAGCACATTGGTAATGTGTTGTCTGGGTCTTCAATGTAATTGGTATAGCATGGGCAGCGCATGGATTCGCCATCTGGATAGTTCAAGAGGAGGATTACCATGCCAGTTTCTAAACGTTATATATCTAAGAACACGGTGTGCAAAGCCAGTTTCTACTTGCCGAGAGAGATCAAGGCAAAGACGGCCTATCTGGTCGGAGATTTCAACAACTGGAACGGGAAGAGCATTCCCATGACTCAGCTCAAGAGCGGTCAGTGGAAGGCCGAGATCAAGTTGGATGCCGGTCACGAGTATCAGTATCGCTTCCTTGTGAATGGTTCCGACTGGCACAATGACTGGGATGCGGATAGATATGCTCCCAACCCACATGGAGAAGAAAACTCCGTTGTAGTCACATAGGGATATTCGTTCAATGAGCTAAACCGGGCGGCTTTGCGGCTTGCCCGGTTTTGTTTTTGAAGGGTGGATTAATCGTATTGTAATTCTAATTCTGGCTGATGTTGGGTAAAATAGCTGCGGATTTATTTTAATATAGCAGTAGGGAAGGGATATGGCCCACACTACAGAAACACTTCCCGGTGAACCGATTATTATCACCACTTACTTTGAACCTTATGACCCGGTTGTAGATGTCATAGAAGCGAACCATGAGGTCGCCGAATTGTTAGGTGATTTGCCATTCGTCTACTACATCAATGATATCAGCCAGGTTGAATTTGACTTCCCCAAGGTTATCCGAACCATGACTTCAGCATTCCGTGACCGGTCAACGCTGCCTGCTGACCGTATCCGCGGGATTGCTGTTGGCAGCGGAAAAATGCTCAAACTCTTTGTCGAGGGTGCAAAGCAGTTTCAATATGGCGAGATCGATGTCGAACTGTTTGAGGCTGTTGAGGAGGCTCTGGCCTTTGCCCGCAGCCAGCTTAAAGGTGGATAGAGATATATAGCTTATCCGCCTTTAAGTTGTTCCATGAGCCACTCGATCCGGTCTGTCTGGGCCTGGGGTACATCGAGCGTATGACCGGCGTCGTACCACTCGATCCGTTTAGGCTCGCTGGCTGCATCGAAGTAAAGCTGGGCGAGGTAGCCCGGCACTGCCGGATCATTCAACCCGAACTGGAAAAACACGGCTGAGGGCTGCGCCTGCCCAATATAGTGAATTGGGTCAATCGGGCCGGTAATCGAGTGGTAGATGGCCTGTTCTTCCTCGCTGAACGTTTCACGGAAGGTCACTGCGCCGGGTGTGTCCGCCGTCCCCCACAGGATCGAATAGCCGGGCAGCCCGGACATCAGCACAAAGGCCCGGATACGTGGCTCCAGCCCGGCCAGCACGCCGCCGAAGGTCGCGCCGTAGCTGTGCCCCACGAAGGCGATCCGGGTGGGATCAATCTCCGGGCGTTCTAACAGTAGATCGACCCCGCGCCGCAGATCGTCCACCGTTTGCACATAGATGATTTGATCATATTGTGGGTCGAGCTTGGAGAGATCACTGCTGAAGGTGGTCGGGGTGCGTTTCCATTGAGCCGGACGGGCAAAGGGCGCATCGACCAGCAGCGAAGCCACCCCTTTTTCCGCCATCATAATTGCTTCGTCAAGGAACTGCGACTTGTCACCGCCACCCCAATGCTGGTACAGGATCGCCGGGAATGGCCCATCACCTGCCGGGATGATCAGGTAAGCCGTCACTCGCCCGTTGACGGTGCTGGCGTAACTCACGTCATAAATCGTGAGGTCTGGGTACTGCTGGTAGATCATGGATTCTACGTCAAGCGGCTCATTGGGATCGTAGGTGAATAAGGGCAGCAAATCCTCGGCGGAGTAGGCGGGGACTTCGAAAACCTCGTCGGTTCCGGCCACCTGGACGGTGGTCAAGACGGGGCCGGGAGCCGAGCGTCCCGAAAATCCACTGGGGCCCATGCCGGGCAGTTGGCCTTGAAGCTGGCAGGCGACTGCCGCCAGGAGGATCAAAAGTGGTGCAATCTTTTTCATTGAATTAATTTCGTGTAGCTATCTTGTCTTAGCCGATAGCCGTTATATTTATCGTGAAAGAGGCTCATCAATACCATATTTTAAAAGCCGCCGCGAATAAACTTCGCGGCTCCATTTCCTCGATAGGTGCTACTTATCTTCAGTACCAAACAATGTCTTTTTCTGATCACGGATATATTGACGTATCGCTTCGAGTCTTTCGGGTGGAATCGCCTCAACATAGTATCCTCGTGACCACAGCCTGTTTGCCCCCATATCAAATTTCAATGAGGGCTCGGATTGAAAAATGCGTCGAGATGAAATCCCCTTAATCGACTTCATGATGTAGCCTTGACTGTCGGATAACCTGCGGCGAATCAATAGGTGAACGTGGGCTGGCATAATGGCAAAGATATCAATATCAAAGCCCTTTTCTGTTGCGATGTCAACGATGAAGTTGTGTAGATCATCCTCTAATTCATGACATCCAAAAACAGGTTTTCGTTCTCTCGTGCCGAAAACGTAATGGCAATATTCGAACAATTCCGGCTGGTTCATTGCTCGGCCTACATACTTTCAGGAGCCGATAACCGCGATGTTTAATCGCGGAGGAGGCTCCCCTCAAACAATAGCGGATAATCTGTATCCCTACCGTTCCCGCCGCCCAAACGCCAACAACCCTCGCCGCCCATCCGGTGAGCGGGCGGGCAGCATGCTGCCCCGGTGATAGACCCACCATTCGATCAGCAGGATCACAATTGCCAGGATTGCCAGTATCGCCCAGAACTCGCGCTCGCCGGTGCGTTCGGTATCTTCGCCGCGTGTGACCTCCGCCTCGCCGATCATGATCGTCTCACGCGGGGTGATGTTGCTCTCAACCGGGGCGAACAGATTCACGGCGAAGGCCGATTCATTTTGTATATCCGGCCCCTTGAGAAGCTGAACATCGTACACGCCGGTCTGCCCGGTTGATGTGAAGGTTAGTGGCTCCTCCTCGACTTTGTAGTTCAGCACCTCGCCATTCGGTTGGGTGATCCGGTAATCGGTGGTGGCGGCCTGTGGGCGGATCACCAGAGTCTCGCCGGGCTGCCGCCCTTCCGGTGCATCGAAGGGACGGGCGGGCGCAAACCATTCGAGCAGGTTTGCCATCAGGATCGGGTAGGAGATTTTTAGCGGTAAGTCCGAGGCATGCAGGTCGAAGGTCAAGATCGCTACCCGTCGCGAGCCAATCGTGCCCGCCAGTAGGAGCGGCCCGCCTTCCGCCTCGACCAGGGTTTCAGCCCAGCCGGGGGTCTGTACCAGCACCGCTTCTCGCACGGCGATATCCTCAAAATCGACAAACGACAGGATCGGATCGTCGGCTTGCTGGCGGAAACGGGTATCCTCAAATGTCCCGGCGACGGTGAACAACTCGCTCGTTTGCGGTGGGTTGATGATCAGTAGATTGGTGTTGGGCAGTTCGTCTGGAATCCACCCATCGAGAATCACCAGGTCGAAGGGCGTTTCTGGCAGTTCGCCGGGCGGGGAACGGAATCCCTCCAATGTGGGCACGGCAGCAAATACCTGCTCTAAAAACAGGTTGCCTTCTGTGACCAGCAGTAATTGCCCGGTGGCAGGTGGTGTATAAACGGCATAAGCCACGTCATCCAGTGCGAGTTGATCGTCTAAGCCGCCTTCAGCCGGTGCGGATAGTTCCGCCCGGATCACGTTGGCAGTGTCGGGTAAATCGGTGATCGTCAGGTCTTCTGACTGCCCGGCAGGGATGCTCAACGATTCGGCGGAGTGAAGCTCTCCATCCACCTCAAAGCTGATAATGACATCGGCATCCTGATCGCTGTAGTTGGTCACGGCAGCGAAAAGCTGTGG
Source organism: Anaerolineae bacterium (assembly GCA_050288085.1). Taxonomy (GTDB): domain Bacteria; phylum Chloroflexota; class Anaerolineae; order Aggregatilineales; family UBA3940; genus JBNKDD01. The sequence continues at coordinate 7,964 of JBNKDD010000140.1, read as the reverse complement.
CACATCATCCAGGGCGCGAGTCGCCAGCGCCGTGATGGCGACATTCTCGGCAGACCGTCCAATGGCGATATAGCTGATTGCTGCAGGCAGTGCCGGTAGATCGTCGGGTAGGCCGCCGTCAGATAGGATAATGATGGTCGGATCTGTCTGCCCGGCAATGCTGGCCCCCGCCAATGCCAGTGCCGCTTCCCAATCGGTCGTTGCAGAAGAAGGCTTAGCCTGGCCGATTGCTTCCCGCAGGACGGCCCGATCATTGGTTGGCGGGGTGAGCACCTGGGGAGTCGGCCCGGCGGCGATTACCGTCATGACTTCGTTGGCGGCTAATTCGCCCACTAACTGCCGTGCGATGTCCTGAGCGGCCTCAAACCGGGATTGATCCCCCGGCATATCGGTGGCGTTCATACTGGCCGAAGCGTCGATCAACAGAGCGACACTGCCCGCCGCCACACTCGGAACCGGCACGAACGGTCGGCCCAGCGCCAATACTAATGCGGCCAGGATCAGCAGTTGGAGGATCAACAGCAGGTTGCGGCGAAGTTTTTGCCAGGGGGCATTTGCTTCACGATCCTTCATTAAGCGCTGCCAGAGCAGCGTACTGCTGATCGGGACTTCGCGGCGGCGCAGACGCAGCATATATAGCAATATGATCGGTACGGCAATGCCCGCCAGGGCCAGAAAAGCAGGTGTCAAAAAGTTCATAGTTCAGTCCAGGTAAATGAGTCCACGAATTACGCTAATTACTCTAATTTTTAATTTTTGATAAAATGATTCTCTTGTGCTTTAGGCTGGTCTCTCCGAAGTTGATCAGCAGGCCGAGCTTTAATCCACTGGCTTTCAGATAAGATATCACCTGGGATTGATGAACCGGTGCGAGTTGTGCGACCGCTTTCAACTCGACATCGATCTTATTGTCCACAACCAGATCAAGATAATAATCGGCGATCATAGTTCCTTTATAGTTGACCTGAATGTGCTGCTGGGCAATGAATGGGATTTCTCGGTGGCGCAGCTCAATCTCAAGTGCCGCCTGATACACGGCCTCTGGGAAACCCGGCCCTAAATTTCGGTGAACTTCCATCGCTGCACCAATCACCTCATATGCTAATTCTTTGTAAAGCAGCTCATTCATAGATTGCTATCATCCAATTAGAAGCTGGCTGAGTGTAATAAAAAATTAGTGCAATTCGTGTAATTCGTGGACTCTCTCCTCTTATCTCACTACACCGGCCCGGCGAAGCTCGTACAGGATCACCGTTTCCCAGGGGGTACTGGTTTCAACGCTGACATAATGCACATCCCGGCCCAGGCAGTATGAGGCCATCTCGTCCCGCCATTCCCTGAGCCGACGCGCATACAGGCTCCGCATTGAGCCATCAATGCTCACGTCCTGCCCGTTGCCGGTTTCGGAGTCGACCAACCGGAGATCACCTGCCAGCGCTGGCTCTACCTCATCCGGTGACAGGATGTGAATCAGGCCGACCTCATAACCCCGCCCCTGAAGCGCGTTCAGCCCATCGCTGTAACCATCCGGTGCGAACATGTCGCTGATGATCAGGGCTAAACCCGGTCGCCCGCCTCGCAGCGCATAATCTTTTAACGCGGCGTTTAACTCGGTGGTGCCGTCTATCTCAACCTGCTCCAACCAGTCGAGCATCCGCAGGGTTTGTCCCCGCCCGCGTGATGGCCCCCACCGCCCCTTGATTCGCTTGCCGCTCAGTTGGGCAATCGTCACCCGGTCACCGGTGCTCAACCCGATATGAGCCAGCGCCCCGGCTAACCGCTGCCCGTAGCGGAACTTGTGCGGATCGAATGAAAGCGTGCTTAATGGATCATCTTCCGGCCAGTTCATCGATGTGCTGGTGTCGAGCAGAATGTGGATGGTCAGGTCTTCCTCTTCTTCGTGCAGCTTGATGAACGGTTTTTCCAGCCGGGCGTAGACATTCCAATCGAGGCGGCGCAGGTCGTCCCCGCGCGTGTAATCGCGATAATCGGCAAACTCAACCGACGTGCCGCGCTTGGTGCTCCGGCGCTCTCCCTTCATCACCCCGGCTCGAATCCGGTGCGCGATCAGGGTGAGCTGCTCCAATTTTCGGAGGGTTTTCTCATCAAAGAGGCGTTCAGATGTCATGAATGTTTAGCTGCCTTTTGGAACTTTTTCCAGTTCCCAGAAGCGGCTGCCGACAAACTCAAACGATGGTTGGAGCCGCTTGATCACGCCGATCAGCTTGCGCTGTTGATCGCGCAGCCGGAACAAAAGCTGAATGGTGTTGGCGTGCTCTGCGTCCAGGTGTTCCAACCGGCTGGCGCTGATTTCATCGTGCTGCCGGTAATCTTTGTAACGTGAGATCAGCACGCCCTCATCCTCGATCCATGACTGACCGATCCGCTGATTTATCCATTCAAGCATGTCGTCGAACTCGTTGAGGCTGGTGGCTAACTGCGGATCGGAACACTGCTTCTCCGGGTGGTTCTTCCTGATGTCCAGGTATTTTTCGATGGTACTTTCGTAAAAGTGCCGGTTGATATAATGCGACTGGATACCCTCGTGCAGCGTTTCGACCATCTCCGAACTGATGTAAGGCCACAGCTCTTCTAAGACCTGGAGGTCGCTTTCCCGCCGGTCGGTACCCAGGTCGATGGCTTCCCAGCAGGTGAGCGTTCCGATCAGGCTGGCAAGTCCCTGGAGTGTCACGCCGTCCGACATCTGAATCTTCCAGGGCAGCCCTTTGAGATAAGAAAGCTGTAAGGGGATGTTTACATCTTCCTCGATTTGAACCGGGATAATCACTTTCCCTTCGCGCCGTGCGGTGTCGATCTCCTGGTGGCACAGGGTCGATTTGACCGACTCAGAGGACATCAGGAACACGAAATCCATACAGGATCGAATCTCCTGAGTCGCTTTCTGCCACCATTTCTTCCCGCCCCGGTCATACGAGTCAATGTCGTACCAGATACGAAATCCGGCTTTGGTCAACAAGACGACCAGTTCATCCACCGTTGCCATATCATATTCGCTGCACGAGATGTATATTTGTGCCATGATGACTCACCCTCTACTCCGCAAAATCATCTACAACCTTACGTTAGCTCATCTGTTATGATTCATCATTCTTCTTGTTGCGTGTGACAAAGTATACGATCACTCCAACCGCACCCATCGCTCCGAAACAGAGCAGCGCTACCAGGACTGCAATCAGCGCCAACGCTCCTATACTCATACTCATCCCCCTTACCCCTTTTTACGTACCATTCACAGGATCAATCCGACAGGGATTCATCATTCTTCTTGCTGCGTGTAACAAAGTATACGACCAGTCCAACCGCAGCCATCGTTCCAAAACAGAACAGTGCTACTATAGCTGCAATAATCCCCAGCTCGGCAGGCCCTATACTACTCATCCCTTATTACTCCTTTGGACTATTTGCCCCACGTACCAGTCGCAAGATCAATCCCACAGGGATTCATCATTCTTCTTGCTGCGTGTGACAAAGTATACGATCACTCCAACCGCAGCCATCGTTCCAAAACAGAGCAGTGCTACTATGACTGCAATAATCCCCGACTTGGTAAGTAATTCCATACTACTACCTATCCCTTATTACTCCTTTGTATTATTTGCCCCACGTACCACTCGCAAGATCAACCCGACCGCCATCGGCCCCAACAGGATCGTGCACAGCATCCCGATGATCAGGCATTCCAGCGATCCGATCCAGCGCAGCATATTACTGCTCGGAGATGCTGTTGAGCAGATCGGCGATCACGTCGTCGGTGCTGATGCCTTCCGCCTGCCCCTCAAAATTAAGCAGCAGCCGGTGACGCAGCGCTGCCGGTGCAATCGCCTTTACGTCGTCGAAGGCCACATTGTGACGCCCGTCGAGCAGCGCGTTGACCTTCCCGCCCAGGATCAAAGCCTGCGCCCCACGCGGACTTGACCCATAGCGCACATAGCGTTTGACCATATCCGGCGCGAGATCGGAATCGGGGTGGGTGGCGACCACCAACCGGGCGACATACTCGCTGACATGGGTGGCAATCGGCACTTTGCGGGCCAGGTTACCCATCCTGACGATCGTTTCGCCGTCGGCGGCGTTCTCAGCGTAAGCCTGAACCGCCCCGGTTGTCCGCGCCAGGATTTCGACCAGTTCATCCGATGATGGGAAATACACATCAATCTTGAACATGAAGCGGTCAAGCTGCGCTTCGGGCAGGGGATAGGTCCCTTCCATCTCCAGTGGATTCTGGGTGGCGAGCACAAAGAAGGGTTCCTGAAGCCGGTAGGTGCTGTTGGCAACCGTAACCGATTTTTCCTGCATCGCTTCCAGCAGCGCCGATTGTGTTTTCGGGGTGGCCCGGTTGATCTCGTCCGCCAGGATCAGATTGGCGAATACCGGCCCCGGCTGGAACCGGAACTCGCGGTGACCCTCTGCCGTCTCTTCCATCACATCGGTACCGGTGATGTCAGCGGGCATCAGGTCGGGTGTAAACTGGATGCGGGAGAACTTCAGGTCGAGTACGTCGGATAGGGTGCGGATCAGCATGGTTTTACCCAGGCCGGGCACCCCTTCAAGCAGGGCATGCCCTCCGGCGATCACACAGATCAGGACGTGGCGCACGACTTCATGTTGGCCGACGATCACCTGCCCGATTTGATCCTCAATCGCGGTGGCTGTTGCCCGGAAATCTTCGGGTGCTAACTCGGCTGAGATGGTTGTATCAGACATCAGGACTCCTCATTCCATCGAACGTTTCTTTGTGCTGGTTACCTATGGACGAACAACAAACAGTAGGGACACGGCGTGCCGTGCCCCTACGAAATATAAAAGGTCTATTCCTCACCCGGCAGGCGAACTTCGCTCTCGTAAATCTGTTCACCGGCAGCATTATAGGCTTGGGCCACGACACCGGTTGAATCGATAGGCAAGGTGGCGAAATGCCCGCCGCCGCTGATTAGCGAATTGACCTGGGTATCACCGGCAGAAATTCGGATGGCGACCACATCGGCGGAGTAAACTTCCCCGAAGATTACCAGTACCGGCTGACCGGTCTCGTCAATGCTGGTCCATGCAAAATGGGTGATCGGCTCGATTGAAGTTACCGGCCTGCATGAAATACTGACCGTTTCATCAGCCAGGGCATAGCTGCCATCATCCTGTAACTTGGCCAGGGCATAACCGGTACAGCCGATGTTAGTCTCTCCGACCTGATTCTCGAAGTGAAAGACCATCGATTCACCGTTGGCAGCAGGGATGCTCATCAACTGGAAAAGTGTCGCATTTATCAGGTCGGGGTTAGCGACGTTTGCGGCCAGGGCCTCCCGTAGCACTTCAATCGGGGGGAGAGGTGTCGCTGCCACTGTTGTGGGCGGCGCTTCAGTCGGTACTTCTGGCTCGACGACCTGTTCTTCTACTGTCGGAGGAGCCGCTTCCTCGGTGGGTGTAGTATCACCACCGCCGCAGGCGCTCAACGTTAGTGCAATACTCAAACCTAATATGAGATACAGATGTGTTTTCAATTTTCCCTCTGTCTTTTTTGTGTGATTTGGGGCGTTGTTTCGCCCGACTGGTGTTTATTATGCCGTAAATTATTTCGGGTTGATAGACGATGCCCCTATTCTGGATCGAGGCTGGAGAAATAATCGCGGATCAGGTCACGCAGGCCAAGCGGAACGTAGCCGCTTTCCAGGGCCTCATTGACCGCCCCCTCGTAATCGGCGTAGACTTCGTTATAAGGCACGGCGCTTTCGCCGTCTGGGTTTTCGGCGAAGTCGCCTTCTGCCCCGGTTGGGATGCCTGCACCCGGATCGCCGGGAATGTCAACCTCTTCGCCGCCCTCACCGCCGACACGCTGCGGTGAATAGATATCATCAAAGGGGCGGATTCCGCCGTCCCCGGCGTCGTTGTCGGTTGGCATCTCGGAACCTTCTCCGATCACGCCGCCCTGTTCCTCACCCTCGGATTCACCTCGACCGGCTCCGTGTGCCCCGGCTCCCTGGCCTTGACTCTGTCCAGGCTGCATTGGTTGGGCCTGGCCCATTCCACCCTGACCGGGTTGGCTGGCTTCTCCCGGGTTTTCACCCTGACCGGCCCCCGCCAGCCCTTGCTGGCCTTCACCGACCTGGTCGGCAAGTTCATCCACCTGTTGGGTTGAGCCGCTTGCTGATTGAGCCATTTCCCCGGCTGCTTCACTAAGTGCTCCCTCGGCGGCTTGCATATCACCTGATTGCAGTGCCTCGGCGGCATCTTGCAGCGCCTGTGATAATTCGGGGTTGCTATCACCCAATTCACCGGCCATCTGCTGGAGGGCATCGGCAAGCTGCTGGGCTTGCTCCGCGCTGAGGTTGTCCAGGTCAAGGTTATCGAGTGCCTCTGCCGCGCCGGGAATATCTCCCTGGGCCAATGCTTCACCCGCTTCCTGGGCTGCCGTGTCATCGAATAGCCCGCTGCTGTCCTGAAGTGCCTGCTGGCGTTCTTCTGCAAACTGCTCACTCAGATCACGGAGGTCTTGTTCGAGGGCATCCATAGTCGCCAGGGCTTCCGCCTGCGAGATATCCGACTGTTCAAGCGTTTCGATGGCCTCATCAATTTCTTCCAGGATGGCGGTTTGCTCGTCGGCGGTTAATTCGGGAGCCTCACTGATCTCCCGTTTGATATCTTCGAGCGCTTCAAGCTCCTCGGTGATGGCCTGCTCGATCTCCGCTTGTTCGGCGAGAACGGCGTCCATCGGGTTGGGAATAAACAGGGCGATCACCAGCACGCCAAACACGATCAGGGCGGCTACCCACTCGCGCCAATCGGTATGGAGTTGGATGTAATTTCTAGGGTTGATACCTTCGGCGTAGGCGAGAGTCTCATGGTACTGCTGATTGACAATCGTGCCCGATTCGACCGGCAGCACACCCAGCGACAGCTCCAATGCGGTGGACATGCGTTCCTTCAGACCGAACATCAGGTCAAAACGGCGGGCCAGCTTAATCGACTGGCGCGGCCAGACCCATACGGCGATGGTTGTCACCACCGCGCCGATCAGGGCCAATGCACCACCCAGCATTAAGACGGTTTGAGTCGGGATCAGCGGCCATATACGGGCGGCTATCGCGATCAGCAAGGCTATCACCAGTCCGCCCACCACACCGCGTGGCAGCCAGATCAGGCTTTGCTGCATTCTGAGACGCGTATCCCAGTAATCAAGGATGGCTTCAAGGGGTTTTCTGTTTAACGGTATCGTACTCATTTTTTATCTCTACCACACCACCAACGCTCATTGACTGATTATATTACGAGTGAAGGCCCTTCGCGAACCGGATTTGGTTCCTGCGCTTCGGAATCCCGCGGCTTGATCTCCCGTTGATAAGTCTCCAGGCCCAGGACAATCCAGGTAATCAATACGATGAGCGTCGAATAAGGGCTAATCCACATCTCGAAACGGCCTCCCATAAGCAGATCGAGATAGAAAAGATCATACAGGATAAACAAGGCTGCACCCAGTGCTGGTTTTTTCAGAAAGAGAGGAGCCACCCCGATTGCCAGCACGACAATCATAGTCAGGCCGTTTACATAAGGCGTGACCAGTATCGATCCGGCGGCCAGCATCCCAACCTTGTAGCGCGACAATTCGCGATTACCTGCCAGCGCAATAACGACTGTCGCCAACCCGACCACAATCTGTATGGCAATGACTACCGCGCCAGGGAGTCCCAAAGAAGACAGTGTGCCGGACAATGAGATACCCGGCGGGAGGGTGCGTGTTTGCAGCAGGGATACCCAGTGACTCCAGGCCCATAGGGTAGGGGGGAGCGCCAGAACCAAGGTCCCCAGGCCCGCCTTGAGTATGAAGGGCAGCGGTTTTGTCAACAGCAGATAGACCCCCAGAACCAGGGAGAAGAGGAAACCAAGAGCCAGTAACCGACTGACCCAGCGACGTGAACTACGGCGTCTGGCGCCTGCCCGACTTTTTGAACGAC
>JBNKDD010000139.1:0-14477 GCA_050288085.1 Anaerolineae bacterium | reverse complement strand
TCGCCGCCCTCACGATGGGCATCAGTGAAAGTGAAAGAAAGACCTTCTGATTATGAAGAAGCTGTACGTTGGGAACCTACCTTACTCCACAACCGAAAATCAGTTGCGCGAAACATTTGGGCAATATGGAACGGTTGAAAGCACCAAGATCATTACCGACCGTGAAACGGGCCGCTCTAAGGGCTTTGGCTTTGTCGAGATGGAAACGGAAGAAGAAGCACAGGCAGCTCTGGATGCCTTGAATGGTACAGCAGTTGGTGGACGTACCATCCGGGTTGATAAGGCTCGCCCCCCTGCTGACCGTGACCGGCGCGACCGGCGGCCACGTCGCCAGGATAATTACGGCGGCGGCGGCTGGTAAACCACATTTATCAAACATCAAAAAGGAGGCTCTTTTACTTGATTGAAGAGAGCCTCCTTTTATTTTGAATCAGGATCTAACTATCAACTCACAAAAGTGTTTATCGCGGTTACGCGTTCTTTTACCAGGTTCTGGATTGATTCCGCGCTGCTAAGGTTCAGGGCCTCAACTGCAAGCTGTTGAGCGTCCTCAAGTGACACTGCCCGGATGATCTGCTTGGCAACCGGGATAGCCGGGGAATTCATGCTGAACTCATCCAGGCCCAATCCCAACAGCAGAGGGATCGCCAGAGGCTCACCGGCCAGTTCGCCGCATAGGCCCACCCATTTCCCTTTGGCGTGGGCGGCATCGATCACTTGCTTGATCAGGCGCAAAACCGCAGGTTGGAATCCCGATGCGAGGGGGGCAACCTGAGCATTGGTTCGATCGGCGGCCATTGTGTATTGGCTCAGGTCGTTCGTGCCAATAGAGAAGAAATCAACTTCCTCGGCCAGTTGATCGGCAACCATCGCCGCCGAAGGAATCTCCACCATGATCCCGATTTCCATATCATCGGCGGTGGCGTGACCTTCTGCCCGCAGTTCCTCGCGGCATTGCTCCAGCATTGACCGGGCTTCTCGCACCTCGCCGACCGTTGCCACCATCGGGAACATCAACTTAAGATTATTGCCGACTCCGGCCCGCAGCGCGGCTCGAAGCTGCGGCTTAAACAGGTCAGGTTGGGCAAAGCACAAACGGATAGCCCGCACACCGAGGAAAGGATTATCCTCCGGAGGCATCTCCAGATAGGGGAGTTCCTTATCTCCACCAACGTCTAAAGAACGGAGGACGACGGGTAGTTCGCCAAAGGTATCGGCAATCGTCTTGTAAGCCTCGTATTGTTCTTCTTCGGTCGGCAGGTTGGAACGCTCCAGATAGAGAAACTCCGAGCGCAGCAAGCCGACTCCTTCAGCACCATCATCGAGCGCGGCCTGCGCCCCATCGACATTGCCGATATTGGCAACAATCTCAACCTGATGCCCATCGGATGTGATGGCGGGCGCATAGGTACTTTGACGGGCATGCTCCAGGATGAAAGCCATCTCCGCCTGCCGCTGTTGATAAGCCTTCAATGCGTTCTTGTCAGGCTGGATCACCAGGGTTCCCTGGTAGCCATCCAGCACCAATTCGGTTTTAGCGGGGATGTCGAGCAATTCTGATCCCGCTCCAACCACCGCCGGAATCCCCAGGCTGCGGGCAAGAATCGCCGTATGCGAAGTCGCACCGCCCAACGCAGTGCAGAAGCCAAGCACCAGAGATTTATCCAGCAGCACCGTATCCGAAGGGGTCAGGTCATGAGCCAGGATGATCGACGGCTGAGCCAACCCTTCGGTGGGTGACTCGGCAAGTCCTAACAATATCCGCAAAACACGGGCTGAAACATCCCGGATGTCAAGTGCCCGTGCGCTCAGATATTCGTCATCCAGCGCCTCAAGTGCCTGTGCATAGGTTTCGGTGGCGTCATTCAAGGCTGCTTCGGCATTGAGTTCTTGCTGTTCAATCGCCGTCTTAACGGTGTTCATCAGCTCCGGGTCATTTAACATCATGGCATGGGCTTCAAAAATAGCGGCCTCTTCAGCGCCACTTTCGGCTTCCGCCTTTGCATAGATCTGATCAAGCTGCTGGCGGGCCGTCCCCAGGGCTTCCTGAAAACGAGCCCACTCAGCAGCCGCATCTTTGACAGTATGACGCTCTATGCGGATTTCTGCCCGCCGGTAATGAAAAACTGTACCGATGGCAATTCCACGAGAAGCGGCGATACCATGAAGTGTTTTCATGACTACTCTCCAAAGTTACTTTTGACCAGTTCTTCAAGCGCAGCCAAAGCGTTTTCGGCATCTTCGCCCTCAGCCCTGATTGTAATCTTCGCCCCCTGATTTGCACCTAAAGTCATGAGGCTGAGCGGGCTCTTCCCATTGGCCGTTTTGTCACCATGAGTGACCTGTATGTCACTGCTAAATGTTTGCGCCAATTGGATGAACTTGCTCATGGGCCGGAGATGCAATCCCACCTCATGTTCTACGACTACAGTAATTTCTGGCATATTCACTCTCTTACCACAAAAGCAGCATAGGCTGTTCAAGTACTGCTTTCAGATCGGAAATATAACGGGCAGCGACCGCGCCATCAATTATACGATGGTCAGCTGACAGGGTCATACGCATGATCGGGCGCGCAGAGATCTGTCCGTCTTCATCCGGGATAGCTTCCAGTTGGGTCGCCCCAACCGCCAGGATCGCAGCCTGCGGCGGATTGATAATCGCCGTAAACTGCTCAACGCCGAACGGCCCCAGGTTTGAAATGGTAAAGGTCCCATCGCTCACATCGGTTGGGGCCAGTTGACCATCACGGGCGCGGGTGGCCAGATCGTTGATTTCCGCGGCGATCTGTGAAAGCCCTTTAGCATCGGCATTCTTCACAACCGGCACAATCAACCCATCTTCCAGGGCTACTGCTACCCCTATATTAACATCTCTGCGCAAATGGATTTCATCCCCGCGCAGCGCACTGTTCATCAACGGGTGGTGGGTAAGGATTGCAGCCACCGCCTTGACAATCATCGCTGTCGCCGAGATGCGTACCCCGCCAACCTTCTCAGCGCGTTCGTTTAATTGTACCCTTGTTTCGTTGAATTGGGTCATATCAACCCGCGAAGTAAAGGTGATATGGGGGGCGTTCTGGTAGCTGGCCGTCATCCGCTCGGCAATGGTACGCCGCATTCCCTGCAATGGGATGATCTCCGCATCAGGGGTGGAGACTCCGGAAACGACCGGCACGACCGGTGTAACTGCCGCAGCAGCGGCCAGCACATCAGCAGATTGGATACGGCCATCCGGGCCACTACCGGAGACTGATGCCAGATCAAGGCCATGTTCACGGGCTACACGCCGGGCAGCCGGGCTGGCGTATACCTTGCCATCCTCTCTGACTACCTGACCGCTCAGATGCCGTTCGACATCCTCACGGGTGATCTTTCCATCTGCGCCGCTCCCGTTGACCGCAGCCAGGTCGATCCCTTCGGCAGCGGCCATGCGCCGCGCAACCGGGGTTGCATCCGGCCAGGCCGGGGCAGGTGCTGACGAAGATGCGGGTTCAGGGGCAGCAGCCGCTTCAGGCGGGGCTGCGGGTTGGGCAGCCGGGAGTTCTTCCCCCGGCTCAAGGATGTAGGCAATCACTGTTGCAATCGGCACCACGTCGCCGGGTTCGACGTTGATCCCTTGCAGGATCCCCGTCCCCGGCGACTCGACTTCAATGGCGACTTTGTCCGTCTCAATGATCAGGATGATTTCACCTTGCTTAACCTCGTCGCCGTCCTGTTTCACCCATTCGACGACGGTGCCGGTCTCCTGATCCATATCCACTTTGGGCATTATGACTTCGGTTGCCATGTCACACCCTCAACTGAACCAGCTCGCGGGCTTTTTCAACGATATTCTCAACCTGCGGTACGGCATTGTACTCTAAGTTCCGGTTGTAGGGGATCGGGAGATCGAGTCCTGCCAGCCGGACGATAGGCGCTTCAAGGTAACCAAAAGCTTCGCTTTCGGCAATCACAGCCGCCAACTCCCCACCATAACCGCCGGTCTTGACCGCTTCGTGAACGATCAATACCTTGCCGGTCTTGACTACTGACTTGACAATCGTATCCGTGTCAAGCGGGCGTAAGGTGCGTGGGTCTACTACTTCAACCTCGATCCCTTCTTCGGCTAACTGTTCCGCAGCTTCAAGTGACTTCTTAACCATAATCGAGGTAGCGATAATCGTCAGGTCGCGGCCCTCGCGCTTCACCTCGGCACTGCCAAGCGGGATGGTGTATGGCTCTTCGGGAACCTCGCCTTTAGTCTTATAGAGCAGTTTATGTTCGACAAATACCACCGGGTTGTTGTCCCGGATGGAGGCTATCAACAGGCCCTTTACATCGTAGGGCGTGCTGGGCATAACGACCTTCAGGCCGGGAACATGGACAAACCAGTTTTCCAGGCTTTGCGAGTGATGTTCAGCCGCACCGGTTCCCGATCCGGCGGGCGTCCGCAGCACCATCGGAACGGTGGCCTTCCCTCCGAACATAAACCGCAGCTTGGCGGCCTGGTTAACCAACTGCTCAGAGGCCAGGGTGGTGAAGTCCATGAACATAATTTCCGCAATCGGACGCATCCCGATCAAGGCGGCACCGGTTGCTGCACCTGCGATTCCCAGTTCGGTGATCGGGGTGTCGATAATCCGTTCCGGGCCAAACTGGTCTAGCATCCCATAAGACACCTGGAAGGCCCCGCCATAAACACCAACATCCTCGCCGATCAGGAACACGCTTTCGTCGCGCTCCATCTCCTGGGTCATTGCCTCGCGGACAGCTTCAAGGTAGGTTATTTCTCTCATGGTGCGTACACCCCCTCTAAGATGGTATCGACGGACGGTTCGGCGGCATTTTCGGCAAATACTCGCGACGCCTCGATGGCTTCATAGGCCTGGTCTTTGATCTGATCCATGTCTTCGTCGGTCAGGATGCCCTCATTGATCAGCACTTTACGGAAGCGCAGAATGGGGTCGTTTTCCTGCCATTCATCAATTTCGTCCTGGGTGCGATAGCGGTTGCGGTCGCTCTTGGAGTGCCCGCGCCAACGATAGGTGTTATTCACGATCAGCGATGGCCCGCCGCCACTCCGTGCCCGGTCAACGGCGACCTGCACGGCATCACGTACCGCCAGGATATCATTCCCATCGACGGCCTCACCGGGCAAACCATAGCACTCGGCGAAACCTGCCAGCCGCTCGCTGTTCGTCCAGCGCTCAACCGGGAAAGACATCGCATACTGGTTGTTCTCGCAGATGAAAACCACCGGGACCTGGTTCAACACAGCCAGGATCATCGACTCGTGGAAAGCCCCGGTCGAGGCGGCTCCATCCCCGAAGAAGGATAGCAAAATCCGGTTGCCGGGCTGCATCTTGAGGCCAATCCCGACTCCGACCGCCATCGGGATGCCGCCGCCAACTACACCGTTGGCTCCCAGGTTGCCGCCATCAACATCGGCGATGTGCATTGACCCACCGCGTCCCCGGCAGTAACCGACTTCCTTCCCGTAGAATTCGGCCATCATCAGATTGAGATCGGCCCCTTTAGCAATGCATAGGCCATGCCCCCGGTGATGCCCCAGAATGTAATCATCCGGGTTGAGGGTGCTGATCGATCCAACGGCTGACGCTTCCTGCCCGATAGACAGGTGCATCGTGCCGTGAACCTTGCCCAGCATGTAACTCTTCTCTGCCTGTTCTTCAAAGGCCCGCGTCTCATACATCTGTATGAGCAGGTGGCGAGCCAGTGCTGCATCTATTGTCATGGTGTCAAAAAGCCTCCTGACTCAGTCATATCGCTTACGATACATACAATATGAATAAGCATGTTTTTACGTTTTCCACACCGGGCAGCATCAATCTGCCCAGTACTTATCAATTTCTTCCCGGAAGCGGCGGGCGGTTGCCGCCGGATCTGGAGTCTCGCGGATGGCCCGGCCAATGTTAAAGACAGCTATGTCAACATCCTTAAAGAAGGCTATGCTGTCCAAACCGAGGCCGCCCGCAACAGATATCTTAAAGCCCATTTCGGTCAGTTTATGGATGGTATCCAGGTCTTGCTGCCCCCATGAGCGGGAGAGATTCCCCTCATCCCACCCCCGGTGATAAACCATGTGCTCAACGCCAATGCTGCGCCACTCTTTAGCGCGGGCCAGAATATCCCGAATACCGGTTAGTTCGATAAACATCTCCTTGCCGGGTCTTGAGTTGGCCTCTTCCCAGGCCAATTTGACGGTATCGAGCGGGGCCGCACCGAGGACGGTCATCCAATCCGCACCCGCATCGAACGCCATTTTAGCTTCCAATCCGCCAACGTCGGGGGTCTTGATATCGGCCAGGATCAGGTTGTTAGGGCAAAGCTCACGGATAACGCTTACTGCCCGCATCCCTTCCGCCTTGTTGAGAGGTGTACCGATTTCGATGATTTCAACTTCTTTGTGCACCAGATAGGCCATTGCCATTGCAGGCGGAAGCGCTGCATAGTCTAAAGCCAACTGTAATTGTGGTCGTGAACTCATACCTGTATTTTCTCTCCATTGATTTTGTGTACCTCACGGCCAGGAATCTGGGGGTGAGATCTATTTCACTTCAATCTGCCAGCCTTGTTCCATGTGAGCCTGTAACCACTGGCGAGCAGCGATGACAATCCCCACCGCATCGGGATATTTTTCCGTCCACAACTCGATCACTACCGGCTCCTGAAAACCGAGCGCGGCCAGCTTGCTGAACGCCGCCACAAAAGGAACCTTCCCTTCACCGAGCGGAACATAACGTAACTGGCCGGGGATCGTATCCTTGACATGCAGAGCTGCGATATGTCCTTTGGCGGCTTCCAGCTCGTCCAGCACATCATAACCGGCAAAGGTCAGGTTGCCGATATCGGCGTAGATTTGAAGCCGGGGGGAGTCAAAATGGTTGACATATGCCATCGCCTTGCGGAGTGAGTCAACGCGGATATCCCAGTTTTCGAGCGCCAGATTGATCCCCGCAGCGCTTGCCCACTCCAATCCTTTTGCCAGCCCATCAAGGAAATAGGCCCTCGATTGTTCGGTGCTTTCCTCGTGATAAATGTCCGACCCGGCCACCAAAATCAATTCCAGGCCGATATCAACGGCAAAGTCAATCGCCTTTTTAAAAATATCCAGTGCACGCTGGCGGATCTGGGCTGAGGGACTCCCTAACGGGAAACGGCGGTGAGCGCTCAGGCTCATCGATCTGACCGGGACACCGGTCGAGTTGATGACCTGACGCAGTGCGGTACGCTGGCCTGCCCCCCAATCCAACCGTTCGATCCGCATGTCGGTGTCGTCAATCGCAATCTCGACAAAGTCATAACCGGCCTGGGCCGAAGTGGTTAAGCGTTCCTCCCAGGACATAGTGATCGGCAAAGCCTTTTCGTAGATTCCGACCGGTATTTGATCGAGGTTTGTGGTGGGGTTCTCCATGTTTCCCCTAACGAGGATTTAGTAATCTCACAAATGTGAGAAATTATTTCACAAATGTGACATTATATTATATCAAAAGAGAGATATTGTCAACGAATGCGTATGGTATTTTAGAATGGTCAGCGGAAAACATTTTCCCTGTTTCGACCACATGTGCTATGATTTCAACAGTGTTTTATACCATTGATAGGAGTAGATCTCATGGAGCAAAATGAAACACCCAGCCCATCTGAAAAAAGCAGAAGCCGTATCCTTTCGACCCTCGTTCTGATTGTATTGATCGTTGTCGTGGGGGTAGTCGGCTATCTGATTATTGATACGCTGATGGCAATCCGCCAGCCAATTGACCAGGCGGGGCGCATCCCACAGGCCGTCGCGACCGAAGTGCAGCAAATCATCAACCCGACACCAACCATTATTGCTGACCCGGTGACGATTGTCCGCGAGGTGCGAGACTTGAGCCGGTTGGAAACAGCCGCCTTTACGATTGAGAAGGTGATCACCGCTGAAAGTGGCGAAGGGGCATTAGGTTTTCTCTTCAGAGACCGGATGCTGCTGGTTGCACAGGGGCAGGTGATCGCCGGGATCGATCTCTCCCGGATGACCGAAAATGATATCAAGGTGGCCGGTGATGCGGTGTTCGTTACAATGCCCGCCGCCGAAATTTTCGTCGCCACGCTCAACAATGAAAACACCTACGTGTACGACCGGCAGACGGCTGTCCTCGGCCAGCAGGTCGATCTGGAAACACTGGCCCGCCAGGAAGCGGAATCCGCCATCCTGCAAGCCGCTATCGAAGACGGCATTCTGAGTATGGCCCAGGACAACGGTGAACAATATATGGTCGGGCTGTTGAAAGCATTGGGTTTCAGCGAGGTGACCTTTATCAAAGGCACACCCGGCCCCGATCAGAATCAAGGTGAATGGCCGGTCGAACCCTGATCGCGGAGGACATAAATGAGCAAGCCGCCTGAGCAACGCGCCGCCGAACTGCGCGAACAACTGCATTATCACCTGTATCGCTATCACGTTTTGAATGCACCGGTCATCACCGACTCGGAATATGATGCCCTCTACCATGAGTTGAGAAGGTTGGAGGAGGATCACCCGGAGCTGATCACGCCCGATTCCCCCACCCAACGGGCCGGGATCGAACCGCGCAGTGATCTACCTAAAGTCCAGCATGTCAGGCCGGTGTTGAGTTTATCCAACGCTTTCAGTGATGAAGAGGTCCGGGCCTGGCGGGATCGGATCGGCAAACTGCTGCCGGAGGATACCCCGCTTGACTACGTGGTAGAGCCAAAGTTCGACGGCCTGACGGTCGTCCTGACTTACGAGAATGGAGTGTTTGTCCAGGGAGCGACGCGTGGCAACGGTGAGATCGGCGAGGATGTCACACCCAATCTCAAGACCATCAATCCGCTGCCGCTGCGCATCCCTGCTGATCCAGATGGGCCGCCCGCCCCACCACGATTGGTGGTACGGGGCGAAGCTTTTTTCCTGCTCAGTGCCTTTGATGCCCTGAACAAACAGCGCATTGAAGCCGGTGAAGCGCCATTTGTCAACCCGCGCAATGCGGCATCGGGAGCACTGCGCCAGCTTGATTCGCGGATCACTGCCGAGCGCCCGCTTGATCTGGCCTGTTACGCTATCCTCGATGGGGATGGTGATTTACCTACCACCCAATGGGATACCCTGCATTATCTGCATGCGCTGGGCTTCCCCGTGATGCTGGATCACTCGGCCCCCTTCGATGATCTGGAGGTGCTGATCGCCTACCTGATGACCTGGGAAGATCGCCGTAAGACGCTTGACTTCGAGATCGATGGGCTGGTGATCAAGGTCAATGACCACCGGCTGGTTGATGAGTTGGGGGTGGTCGGCAAAGACCCGCGCGGCGCTATCGCCTTCAAATTCCCGGCGGAAGAGCGCACCACCAAGTTGTTGGAACTGGGTATCAACGTGGGCCGGACCGGCGTGTTGACTCCGTATGCCATCCTCGATCCGGTTGAGGTTGGCGGCGTAACCGTCCGGCAGGCAACCCTTCACAACTTTGAGGACATCCTCGCCAAAGATATCCGTGTCGGCGATACAGTGATCGTCAAGCGCTCCGGCGAGGTGATCCCCTATGTGGTTGGCCCGATCCCCGATCTGCGAGAGGGCGGCGAAATACCCATTCGCCCGCCTGAACGCTGCCCGGTCTGCGATTCCCCGGTGATCAGCAAAGAAGAAGAGGTCGCCGTCTACTGCTCGAATCCTGACTGCCCGGAGCGGTTAGTACGGGCCATCGAGTATTTTGTCTCGCGCTCAGCGATGGATATTGACGGGCTGGGTGAGCGGATTGTCCGGCTGTTGGTCGATCAGGGGTTGATCAAAGATGTAGCCGATCTTTACTTCCTGCAAGCTGACCAGTTGATCAACCTGGAGGGCTTCGCCGAGAAGAAGGTTGATAATCTCCTGGCGGCGATTGATGTCAGCCGTTCCCGGTCATTAGATCGGGTGCTGGCGGCATTGGGTATTCGGGGGGTAGGCGGGACGGTCGCCACCCTGCTGACCGATTATTACCCGTCGATGGCGGCATTGGCCCGGACCGGGCAGGAGGACTTAGAAGCTATCGAAGGATTAGGCCCGCACACAGCCGGGGCGATAGTCGAGTTCTTCGGCGATGAGCGCAACCAACACCTGATCGATAAGCTGCGCGATGGCGGAGTGAATCTCGAAGCGGAAGCGAAAACAACGGCATCAAATAAGCTGGACGGGTTGACCTTTGTGCTGACCGGCACACTCCCTACAATGACCCGTGATGAGGCCAAAGCGCTGATCGAATCACATGGTGGCAAGGTAACCGGCAGCGTCAGCAAAAAGACCAGCTATGTTGTGGCAGGGGAAGCCGCCGGGAGTAAGCTCGACAAGGCGCACAGCCTAGATATTCCAGTGCTGGATGAGGATGGACTGAAGGATCTGATCGGGTAGGGGCTTATCTAGCATCATTTCGACTGTCTCCTTTTGGGGTATCTCTGCATGATGTACAATGAGAACAGACTTACCTCATAACGGAGCATGGTACATATGGAACGTGTCTTTATCTGTTACAGTCGCAAAGATGAAACCTTTGTTGACCAGTTGGCTGCTGATCTGAAAGCCGCCGGTGTTCCAATCTGGCGTGACAAGGAGGATATTCCCAGCAACATTGCGTCCAGCACCAGGGGATGGCGGCGAGCCATTGAGAGAGCATTGGAACAATGCACCTATATGCTACTGGTTCTCTCACCTGATGCGGTTGAAAGCGCTGAAGTTGAAGCAGAATGGCACACTTTCCTGGAAAAGGAACAGCCGCTCTATTTGGTGCTACTTAATGAGTGCAAAATTCCCTATAGAATCAACCCGTTGCAAAGATGGGATTTTCAGCATTCCTATGATCAGCCATTTGCTGAGTTGCTAAACCTATTGCCCCGCGATAAGACAGCTATCTTGCCAGCCGACTTGGAGGCCGCCGTCAATAGCCCATATGCCGGGGTGCGACAGGGCGCAGTGATCGAACTGGTACAGTTGGTACAACAAGATGACAACCCGGCATTGGCCCAATTAGCATGGGTAGCATTGGGGAATTTAGCAGATGATGACAGTCAGAGTGTCTCTGACGCGGCAGGAGAAGCGCTGTCGAATCCGCCCCACAAGCTAGCCAGCGAACTAATTCTGGGTATTTTGCCTGCGCCATTTGAATGGTGCGAAATTCCGGCAGGGCGGGTGACATTGGAAAGCAATGCCGGGGCTTTTAATGTACAGCCCTTCTTGATGGCAAAGTACCCGATCACCTATGAACAGTTCCAGGTTTTCATTGATGACCCACAGGGCTTTACCAATCTAGAATGGTGGGCAGGTTTAGTAGCGGGCGGAGATCACGGAAAAGCGCCTAGCCATCAAAGTTTTACCCACGCACAGAATCTCCCGCGTGAAAATGTGAGTTGGTATGATGCAATGGCCTTCTGTCGGTGGTTGAGTCGCCGCGTTGGCTGTGAAATTCGTCTGCCGACCGAATGGGAATGGCAATGGGCAGCACAGGGTTCCGATGGGAGAGCCTATCCCTGGGGAAATAACTTTGATCAGAGTCGATGCAACACAGGTAAAAGTAATTTAAAGCAAACAACCCCTGTATGCGGCTACCCTGACGGCGCTTCTTCCTACGGTGTACTGGATATGTCCGGCAATGTGTGGGAATGGTGCCTTAATGAGTATCAAACCCCAAAAAATACTAATACTGTTAGCAATATAGACCGTGCGGTGCGTGGCGGCTCATGGAACCTCGACTTCAGTTTTGCCCGTGCTACGTTTCGTAACATCAGGTCTCCACATAACCGATGCATCGACATTGGTTTTCGGGTGGCATGCGGCTCCTATCCTAAACCTCCAAAGCAGCTTCTAGGTGGTGTGCGGTTCCCTATCTAAATTTCTAGAACTCCTTTGGGTTTCGGATGGTGGTTAGCCCCCTCTGAAACCAAAATGGTTTGATGCAAACTGCCAAAGCACGCTATAATGGCGATCAGCGAGGCTTTTTAAGATGTACACAAGAAGCATTCAATACTTAATATCTGCCTGTGGCAAAATGGACATGCGCAGCAGGCCGTGGCTGCGGGGACGCGGAAATCCTCGTGGCGATGGTCGCCTGTGCCTGTCATAGCGCGACCCACGGCAGAAGGGTTCGACAATCGGGCCGCCAGTTCCGCACTGGCGGTTTTTGTTTGGATAGGCATCCTGTACAATTATGACGAGGATTGAAAGAGGAGAGAGCATCCCATGACCGAAGAGATCATCCATGTTTCCGTCGCATGGCCCTACGCCAACGGCGATTTGCACATCGGGCACCTGGCCGGAGCGTACCTGCCCGCCGACATTTTTGCCCGCTACAACCGTCTGAAAGGTAACCGAGTCCTGATGGTATCTGGCTCGGATTCGCACGGTACGCCGATCATCGTGACGGCCAACAAAGACGGCATTACCCCGCGTGAAGTGTTCGAGAAGTATCATCACCGTTTCCTGGAAACGCAGAAGCAGATCGGGATCAGCTACGACCTGTTCACCCACACCGACACCGAGAATCATCACAAAATCGCGCAGGATTTTTTCTTGAAGCTGCTGGAAAGAGAGGCGCTTTATCAGCAGGAGCAGCGGCTCTTGTTCGATGAAGAAGCCGATCAATTCCTGCCGGATCGCTTTGTCGAGGGAACCTGCCCTAAGTGCGGTTATGGGGATGCACGCGGCGATCAGTGTGATAACTGCGGGAGCCTGCTCAATGCGGTAGACCTGATCGATCCGCGCAGCAAACTGACCGGCAGTACGCCAGTCGTGCGGGAGACCACCCACTACTTCCTTGACCTGGCGGGATTCAAGGATCAACTGCGCGACTACCTGAACGACAACAAGGATCACTGGCGACCCAACGTGATCAACTTTGCCCGTAAGATGGTCGAAGAGTTGGAAAGCCGCCCGATCACCCGCGATATCGATTGGGGCATCGCTGTGCCACTTGAAGGTTGGGAAGAGAAGTGCCTGTATGTCTGGTTCGAGGCGGTGATGGGCTACTTCACGGCTTCGGTCGAGTGGGCTAAAAACACCGGTCAGCCCGATGCCTGGAAGGATTGGTGGTATAACCCCGATGCGAAGATTTACAACTTTATTGGCAAGGATAACATCCCCTTCCATACCGTGATCTGGCAGGCCGAGCTGCTGGGTGTAACGGGAATCTATGATGACGGTTCACGAGAGTTGAACCTGCCCTATGATGTGCCCGCCAACGAGTTCATGAACGTACAGGGAGCGCAGTTCTCAAAGAGCCGCAACTGGGCGATCTGGCTGCCTGATATGCTGTCCCGCTACGATCCGGATGCGGTGCGTTATTACGTGACCAGCGTCATGCCGGAAACCCGCGACTCGGATTTCACCTGGGAGGATTTCGTCACGCGGAACAACACCGAGCTGGTCGCGTGGTGGGGAAATCTCGCCAACCGGGTATTGAAGTTCGCCTATAAGCACTGGGACGGCGTTGTGCCCGATCCGGGTGAACTCGGCCCCGATGATAAAAAGCTACTGGAAACGGTTGAAGGCGGCTTCGAATCGGTCGGTGACCTGTTGGACGCCGTCAAGCTGCGAGGGGCACTCAGCGAGGCGATGCGGTTGGCCCGCGAGGTGAATGTCTACCTGGATCAGGCCCCCTGGTTTGGGGTGATCAAAGAGGATAAGGCGACAGCGGCCAAGACAGTCTACACGGCGCTTCAGGCGTTAGCTAACTTGAAAACGCTGCTGGCTCCCTTCCTGCCGTTCACGACGCAGCAGCTTCACGAGATGCTCGGCTATGAGGGTCAGTTGTTCGGGGAGCAGCAGATCGCCAGCTATGACGAGGAAACCCGCTCTCACGAGGCGCTGATCTATGATGGCTCCACCGCAATTGGGCGCTGGGAGCCGGTCAAGTTGGAGCCGGGGCAGAAGCTTCAACCACCAAAGCCTCTATATAAAAAGCTGGATGAGAGTATCGCCGAAGAGGAGATCGCCCGGCTGGGGACATAATATCAGCATTCGATGTGTTTAGTAGGGACACGGCAAGTACGTGTCCCTTTGCATATGAACAGGAGTTTTTCTGATGAAGATTCAACCCTATACCGATACCAAACTGCACCAGTACGCCGACGGAGTGACGATCCGGTGGGTGGTCGGCAAAAAGGACGGCGCACCGAATTTCGCCATGCGGGTGATCGAGGTGGAGCCGGGTTTCAACACCGCCTACCATTCTCACGACTTTGAGCACGAGGTTTATATCCTGGCTGGGGGTGGGGTGGTTCGGGACGAAGGCGGCGACGAATACCCCATCAAGACCGGATCAATCGTCTACATCGGCCCGAACGAAGTTCACGGTTTTTACAATAAAGGGGATGAAACTCTGCGGTTTATCTGTGTCGTCCCCCATGTCGAAGGGCTGGAGCCGGAAGACGGCTAAGTGGAACAAGATAATGGTTTTGAATAAAAACCTCAAAACCTTACTTGTTCCTGTAACAGTTGGGCCATTTATT
>JBNKDD010000138.1:307-14492 GCA_050288085.1 Anaerolineae bacterium | reverse complement strand
GACACAGGTTGTAGCCGACAGGGTGGTGGTCGATGCCGCGCCGATGGATGCCCCCCTGGCAGACACCTACATCGATGAGGATTTCGGGTATTCCCTGGAGATTCCGGCCAACTGGTACGTCTCCGACCGGATCAGCAATCCACCGCCCGACCGGCTCACACGCACCGTTTCATCTTTCTTCCCGGCGGGGTTGGGACCGACTCCGGAAAATCAGCTCATGATCCGGATCGAGGTGGTAGAGATCGGCGAGGCGGAGATCGAAACGTGGGTGGATGAAGAAGAGGCGGCGCTGGCCTTAGCGCCTGCCGTGCCGGTCTTTGAGGAGTGGCGCGATCTACCGGGCGGGCTTCGAGCCTACCGGGTACAGCGCCGAACAGATGCCGAGCAAATGGAATGGGCTTACCTGTATACGGTGATCAACGGGCGCGGAGTTTTGCTGGTCGGATCGGGCGATACCACCCGCTTTGACGATATCGCCAATACGCTGGCCTCAACAACCAAATAAGGGCAGCGGTCGACCATAACCCATCTGGAGTCAGGTACAGACTGACACCATCCAGCTATCACAGATCAGCAGATTCTCACGATCATAGTGCTTGAACTGTTCGGCCAGGGGCACAGCATCCAGGTGATCGGGATTCCCCAGCCTATGTTCACTTGCCACGACCTCGAATCCGGCCTGGGTGTGCAGCGACCGGTAATCTATCATGCGGAGGCGGTTTTGATATTGCAAGGCATTATTGAACCACCACCACTGCGCGTCGGTGTATCGCATGTAGTTAAAGGCGGTCACCGACGGATCAAAGTAGGTATAGTGGTCGTTCATATCAATAAAGTGACTCATCACCGCGCCGGGGGCTGCCAGCTTTTTGAATGCTTTAAACAAGCCCAGGATGATGTCCGGCGCGATGTGCTCAAGGGTCATATTCGAGATAATCAGGTCAAAGGCCCCGGCCTCTAGCCCAGGCTCGCATGCATCCCGTATTAGCACTTCGATATCAAGTGCCCGCAGCAGGTCGGCGCTCTTTTTCAACCGGTCATCCTTTAACACCGACTCAAGCCGGGCCAGTCGATCCGCCTGAATCCGGGGCAGGTAATCGGAGAGCGTATCGGCCTGATCGAGAAGGGCCTGGAGAATTTGCCTGGTTACTGTATCCTGGAGCAGCGGAACAATATCAAATGTCCATATCCGCCTGACCCCGCACAAAAACAAGGCCACCGGCACCACCGGGTATTTGCCGGTACCCAACTCGACTACCGCCAGATCATCGTGAGGCGCAGGGGAATGATCATAGTAATTGTCCAGATGGCGGGCTGATATTTTCAGCAAGTCTTCAAAATCACCAGGGTCGATGCGGGGAGTCTTGCCAACCAGAAAGAGATAAACACTCCGCACCAGGAGGTTAAGGCGAGCATAACCGGGCAGCAGAGAGATCAGACCTTGTATCAGGGCCTTGAGCTTCCAGGAGGACAACATAATCACCCCAAGTGGTGGAGATGGATGCAAGATAATACTGATGATACCACAGGGTCATTTTCCCAGGAAACGATAACCGGGTTGATGCGCATCGCCCTTATTCCTCCAATTCAAAAGATACCTCTTCCGATAACTGGCCGTTGACCTGCACCTGGATCATGTGCTGACCGGGGTAGTATTTCCGCGTCGTGATCGGCTTAAAACTATAACGTCGGGTAAGCTGCACCGCCTCGCCGGGGGCTAAGGTCTTCTGGGTCAACTTGAAGACTTTCTGAGTGTGTTTGCCATTTGACCGCATCAGGTGGAGGACGTAATCGATCATCAGGTTTTGATCGGTGTCGGCGGTTGAGACCACCTCAAAGGAGAAAGTCACTTCCTCTCCCATCGATACGACCAGCGGGTCAACAGCCAGGTTTCTGACCTCGACCTGGGGATCAGACGGATAGCCGATCAACTCTAGCGCTTCGACATTGCCCTGTTTGATCAGGGTGCGCAGCGCGTGGTTAATGATCCAGCGCATCTTGTCGGTGTCGTGTTGCTGCCAGCGGCGGAGCAAATCGATCACCACGTCGGGGTTATCCTTGGCGATATCGTTCAGGTTGTTTGCCACACTCCGCCGCACGGTGTCATCTGGATCGTCTTTGAGCCGGTTCAGAATCGGCAGGATCGGGGCGGGGTCTTTTTTGAGTGCAGGCAGGGCCATCGCCCAGGGCAGACGCGGACGGCAGCCCTCGGTTGCCAAGCGGCGGACGGCTTCGTCTTCGTGCCCGGCCCATTCGAGCATCTGGGCCATCATCCGGTCGCCATATTTGATAATAAATGGGCGCACGGCAAACTCGGCGCTGATCTGCCGGGTGAACTGCTCCAATGCCGGGATCGATGCATCCCAATCATCTAAACCGTAGAGTTCGACATAGTCAGAAAGGATCAGGTTTTGGTAGCCATATTCACCCAGCTTTGGCGATACCTGCCGCAAGATGCCCAGCGCCTTCTGATAGTCCTCCGGCAGATACTCATGCATGGCAAGCGTGATATGCCGTGTGCGCTCCTTGAGGGATAGGGCTTCCCACTGATCATCAAATACAAAAGCCTTGAATGCTGCCGTATGAAAAGCGGCATAAACCGATTGGATCGCAGCCGCTACCCCATCCACATATTGCTGATTGTACATATTTTTGAGAGGCTCGTTCTCGGTCATCGTTTTGCTCCTTGTCGGGAAGAATTGCTCTATATTAGAACTTATGTTCATGATTTTTGCAACAAATGTTCGAGGTGGATTTGCTCTCTAACTTGGATAGTTGCTTACAATACCCCCTATCCTCGCCCGACCTACGGTCGTCACGCTCGGATTCGCCCCCCTTGACGATGCAACGGGTGAAGGTCCATTGTCGGTTCGACAAGGTGCGCCCCCTGCGATAAGCTATCGTGGCTATCGACAAAAACAGGAGGCCATTTACATCCACTATGCATCCCATCACTACACGAAAAAACCTATCGCCTCACATCTGGATTCTGGCCCTGGTGCTGCTGATCGCGTTTGGGTTGAGGCTGCACCGGCTGGCGTACGATTCGGTCTGGTGGGACGAAGGCTACTCGATCTGGATGGCCCGGATGCCGATCGGTGAGATGCTGTTCCAGACGGCAAACGACGCTCATCCGCCGCTGTCATACCTGATGCTGCATGGCTGGCGGGCGCTGGTCGGGGATGAGGAATTCGCGCTGCGGGTGCTGTCGGTGTTTTGCGGCTTGCTGACCGTCGCCGCAAGCTACCAGATCGGGCGAGAGGTCGGCGGCTGGAAGGTCGGGTTGGCCGGGTCGCTGCTGACGGCGGTCGCAAGGCTGCCGGTCTGGTGGTCGCAAGAGGTGCGGATGTATGCCCCGGCGACGCTGTTTGCCGCATTGGCACTTTGGGCAGCGATCAGGCTGGTGATGGAAAAGCGCCGGATATGGTTGTGGGCGGCAATCCTGGCTGTGAGTCTGGGTGCGGGCCTGATGAATCTGTACCTGTTTGGCGGGGTGGCGATTGCGTTGAATCTGGCCTTCCCTTATGCGTTCTTTACCGCTAAAAAACGGTGGCGATTGACGGCGGCCTGGGCGTCGGCGCAGGTGGGTGCGCTGGCCTTGTTCCTGCCCTGGTGGTTCTGGGCAACACGCTACTTGCCCAGTTGGGAGACTCCACAGGCTCCGGTCGATCTGTGGTTTGTGATCAAGTTGTATCTGAGCACGGTCTTCCTGGGGATTGCGACCGATATTGAACGCTACACGCCAATCCTGATCGGGGCGATTGTGGTGTTGGTGGGGATGGCGGTGGCGGTTGTGATTCCATTCCGACCCCCCATAAGCCAACAGGCTTATTCGCCCCCCTTGCAAGGGGGGCAGAATCCGAGCAGGACGCCTGCTAAGGCGGGCGAGGATTGGGGGGTAATAACAAAGCATCACATGATTGCAGCCTGGGTGATGCTGGTGATCGGAGTGCTGCTGCCGCCGGTGCTGGTCTATGTGCTGTCGCTGCCACGCGGTCAGTTCAACTATCCGACACCCTCGCCGCGCTATTTCCTGCTGCTGTCTACGCCGGTCTATGTGCTGGTTGGATGGGGCGCGGTGGCGATGATCCAACGCTGGCGTAGGGCCGGGCAGGTGATCGGAGCGGTGGTGCTGGCCGGGTTTGTCGGGATGTCGGCCTGGAGTCTGCACCAATATTATGCCGGGCTGCGGCTGTCCGACGATTACATCTCGATTGCTGCCACGCTCGAAGCGTTCCGGCAGCCGGACGATACGGTGATTCTCAACAATGATACCGACTGGCCGATCTTTGCCTATCACTATCCCGGCGAGTTTAAGCGGCATATCAGCAAGACTCAGCGCATCTGGGATGAACCATATGCAGCCGGGCTGTTGAGTGACTATCGGGGTAAAGGAGCGGTGTGGCTGGTACAAACGCGCTACGCCGAAGTGACCGATCCAGATCATTACCTCAGCGATTGGCTCCGCCAGCGGTCGTGGAACTGGCGTACCTATACCTTCCCGGAGGCGCAGGTCTGGTTTTTTGCGATGAACGCGGAGCGCGGCGATCCGAAGGTGGTGGATATTGTCGGCGAGTGGCCGGAGATTATGCACCCGGTCGATGCGCCGATAACCGACGGGGTGCGGCTGACCGGGTACACCAAACCAATCCCTGAAGTGGATGCAGGCAGCCTGATGATTGTCGGGCTGGGCTGGGAAAAAGAAGCCGATCTGTATGAGGATTGGACGATAGGCGTTCAGATACTCGGTGCGGATGGCGAGGTGATCACCTCCACGCTGGTCGGGTTGAATTCCACCAGCATCCTCGTGGAAAAACGCTTCGTCAACGTGGAGCTGTTTATCCCGCCGGAAACGCCGGAAGGCAAAGCGCAGATTATCTTCATTGCCAATGAGACCTGGCTGCCGCTCGATACGATCACGATCCGGGGGCGGGATGTGGAGCCGGTGGAGTCGGTCGAGCTGCCTGAGTCGGCGCAGCCCTTCGACATGCAGTATGGGGCGGGGATCAAACTGCTGGGGGTCGATTTACCGGATCAGACCACCTGGGAGCCGGGGGACGGTATCCCGCTGACGCTGTACTGGCAGGCCCAACAACCGATCCCGGAGCGGTACAAGGTGTTCGTTCACTTAGTGGGGACGGAATATAACCCGGAGACGAACAACACGGTCTGGGGCCAGCAGGATCAGGAACCGCGCAATGGGGCCGATCCGACCACCAGTTGGCGCACCGGGGCGATCATCACCGACGATTACCTGATCCCGGTCTGGGAGGATGCCCCGCCGGGTGATTACCTGATCCAGGTGGGCATTTACCTGCCGATCAACGGCCAGCGGCTGCCGGTGTTCGATGAGGAGGGGGTGCCGGTTGGCGATTCGGTGATGGTCTATGAGGTGACGATTAAGTAGACCTCACCCCTGACCTTTGGTCGGCCTTTGCCGACCTCCGGTCTTTCCCCTCTCCAAAATGGAGAGGGGAGGAAGAGCCGCCAGCGGCGGTTCGGAAGGGGTGAGGTTTTTGATCTGACTGATCCTAATTGACACCCCGCCTGCAACCCCTGATAATACAAGGCAGCGAAGCATTACCATCAGGGGGAAAGGGCCACATGCCGCCAGAAGAACACAAAACTGTGTTTATCAGTTACCGGAGAAAAATCAGCCCCTACATCGCGCGGGCGATCTTTGAACATCTGAACGCTCACAATTACAACGTGTTCATGGACGTGGAGAGCATGGGGCCTGGCCTCTTTGGTGACATCATCCTAAATCAGATCAAAGCACGAGCACACTTCCTGGTAATCTTGTCGCCTGGCTCATTAGAAAACTGCGTGAATCCGGGTGACTGGATGCGGCGTGAGATTGAATTTGCAATTGAACAGGAGCGCAATATTGTTCCTGTAATGACTGAGGGTTTCAAATTCGAGGACAACCGGGATTATCTTGCAGGAAAACTCAGCAAATTATCCGATTACAATGGCTTGACCCTGTATCACGAACATTTCAGCGCGATAGTAAAACAACTTCGAACACGCTTCCTTGATAAGCCACTGCACATCTCAATACATTCTATACCTATTGATGACGAACCAGAGGTACAGCGCAAGCTGAAGAAAACCGCCGAGCAACCTGCCCCCACCAAGAAGGAATTGGTAGCCGAGGAGCATTTCTGGAATGGGTTAGAAAAACAAGAAGCAAGTGACCTGGATGGAGCAATTGCCGATTATACTGAGGCAATCCGGCTCAACCCGCAGTATGCTGCCGCCTATAACAATCGAGGCACGGCTCGCGCTGACCAGGGCGACCGGGCAAGGGCTATCGCCGATTTCGATGAGACGATTCTGCTCGACCCGCAGTTTGCAATGGCTTACTATAATCGGGGGTTGGCACACAAGGAGCAAGGCAACCTGGATAGAGCTTTAGCCGACCTCGACGAGGCGATCCGACTCAACCCGCAGTTTGTAATGGCCTACAATAACCGGGGTACCGCTCGTGTTGATCAGGGAGATTTGGATGGAGCCATCGCTGACTATGATGAAGCGCTCCGACTTAACCCGGAATCTGCAATGGGCCACAATAACCGAGGTATTACCCGTTATCATCAGAACGATCTGGAAGGAGCAATTGCTGACTACAATGAAGCAATCCGGCTCGAACCCCAGAAGGCAGCATTCTACAACAACCGGGGAGAAGTATATTTTGCACAGAAGCAATATAAACTAGCACTTGCTGATTTTGAAAGATCAGTGGAAATGAAGTCCGACAGCGCAATGAACGTAGCAGGACTGGCGATCGTACTGCATGCACTAGACCAGGTTGATCAAGCCAGAGCACAGTGGCAGGAGCTGATTGTTCAGGACACGCGCTACCGTGATGCGGATTGGGTCGGGAAAGAACTCAACTGGCATCCGGCGCTGATCGAAGAAGCGCGCAAACTAATTGATTCACTTTAACATGAGGCAAAAGGGAAAGAGAATATGTTGCAAGAATACGAACAGGAAACCAGCAATGAACCGTTACCATCCGGTGAGAAAAAGAACTTCCTGGGTTTACCTAGCTGGGCCTGGATTGGCTGTATCGGCCTGGTAGTCATCTGCCTGTGCATCATGGCTATTGTCGGTGTTGTCGGTGCTTTCGGGCTGATTGACCTGTCGGAATATGCCGGGCTCGACGCGCCGGAGATAGAAGTCAACACCGAACCAGAGGTAGTCACAGAAGCAGCCGCCACCGAAGTGGTCAGTACACCGACCGTCGAACCGACCGCCACGAAAGAGCCGATCGTCATCCCTATCGATGAGTGGGAAAATGTCGTCATTGGCCCAGGTGAACCGATCCGGATCGCGGTCAATACGGTGACCTCCGGGACGGGCATTAAAGCGTTTGGTCTGACCGAGCAGCGCGGGGCCGAACTGGCCACTGTCGATTTCGGGCAGATTGCCGGGCATGATATTGAGATCGTCCCCCACGATACCGAGTGCAGTGCCGAAGGTGGACGGAACGCTGCCATAGAAACCGTTTCTGACGAAACCATCCTTGCCGTAGTCGGGCACACCTGCGCAGCCTCCTGTGAGGCGGGAGCGCCTATCTACGAGGACGACCACCTGACGATGGTTTCTCCATCCTGCGTCGCCGGGGCATTGAAAGAGGGACTCGTACCACCCTCTTTCATGCGCACCGGCTACAACGATAACAAACAGGGTCTAGCAGCGGCTGAATTTGCCTATTATGAGTTAGGTCTGACTACCGTCGCGACTATTCATGATGGCAGTCCATACGCTGAGGGAGTGGTTGAAGCTTTTTCCGAGCACTTTGATTCGCTGGGCGGAACTATCGTGTATGCCGAGTCGGTTGATATTGGCGAGACCGATATGCGCCCGATTTTAAAGGCCATAGCCGCCTCCGGCCCTGACATGATTTACTTCCCCCTCTTCCCGGCTGAAGCGAGCTTGATCGCGTTCCAGTCTAAGGAGATTCAAGGGCTGGAAGACGTGGTCTTGATGGGCTCGGATGTCATCAAGCTGGATAATTTCCTCGACACTGCCGGTGATGCAGCAGAAGGCGTTTATGCCAGCGGCCCAGCCGCCAGCAGCGGATCGCGCTATGAGGATTTATTGCAAGCCTATGAGGAAGCCTACGGCGAAGAACCCCAGACTGTCTTCGCACCAGAAAGTTACGACGCCATGACGCTGATCCTCAAGGCGATTGAAGCGGTGGCGCTGGAAGATGAGCAGGGTAACCTCGTGATCGGGCTCAAGGCCCTGCGCGACGCCATGTATGATACGAACTTTGAAGGCATAACCGGCACGATTGTTTGCAGCGAATTCGGCGACTGTGGTGCGCACACGACTGAGATTGTCCAGGTGGTTGACGGGGAATTCGTCGTTGTCGAGCAATGAGCCAGGATCGTGCATGAAAAAAGCTGCCGGGGTTTCGGTGCTGCTGACCAATTCACAGGGGAAGCTGCTGCTTCAGCTTCGGAGTGACTATTCTCACCTGGAATATCCCAATCATTGGACGCTGCCCGGCGGGCACGTCGAGCCAGGGGAAACGCCAGAAGAAGCCATTCGGCGCGAACTACTGGAAGAAATGAATCTGTCACTTCCCCTCTGGCTGTGGACGGTGTATGATAGCCTGAGGGAAAATGGGACGGTGGCCTTCACAAATTACCTGTACCGGGGTAAACTGGATCGACCGGCGGAGGATATCCCCTTATATGAGGGACAGCGGCTCCGCTATTTTAGCCGGGAAGAGATCGACCATATCCCGGTGGCCTTTGGCTTTGAGACGCAGATCAAGCGATTTTTTGAAGAGTACGAGTCAACATGATCCCATTCCGAGACGAAAATCCCGGCAAAAGCACCCCGATTGTAACGATTGTGCTGATCGCCATTAACGTCGTTGTGTTTCTTTATGAGCAGTTATTGCAGGCCAACGGGCAGTTGCAGCCGTTTATTTACGAGGCAGCGCTGACCCCGGTCGAGGTGACCCGCAGCTTCAGCCTGGCGGTGGTTGGGGATTTCTTCACATCGATGTTCCTACATGGCGATTGGATGCACCTGATCGGCAATATGCTGTACCTGTGGGTGTTCGGCGATAACATCGAAGATACCCTGGGGCATATCCCCTATCTGGGGTTTTATCTGGTGTGTGGGCTGCTCGCAACGATGGCCCATATCGCCACCAGTCCATTTAGCAATATCCCAACCCTCGGAGCGAGTGGGGCGATCTCCGGGGTGCTGGGAGCGTACCTGGTACTGTATCCGCACGCCTACGTCCGTACCCTGGTGTTTATGTTCCGCTTCATCCGGGTTACAACGCTGCGGGCGCTGTGGGTATTGGGTTTCTGGTTTGTCTACCAGTTGATTCTGGGTCTCTTTTCACTGGGGAGCACGGGCGGCGGCGTGGCCTTCTGGGCGCATATCGGCGGTTTTGTAGCCGGGTTCGGCCTGATGTTTGCCTACGCCAAGATGCGCGGCTTGCCGACTCTATCACGATACGATTTTGGGGGCGGACGTTGGTAACACTAAAGCACATGGATGAAAAACTATTTTGCACACTGCTTGAAGAATTTATCAGCCCATTAACTGCCGCGCGGCGGTGGTCGGAACGCATGAGGGAGCAGGATTTAACAACCGAACAACGCGAGTTGCTCGACTACATTCATAACTACTGTGTCAAGATGCTCGACGTAATTCCGCGCTTTACGCTCAATGTCAAAGAGGGGATGGAGACGACCTCCTTTGCCCACAAACTCGGTGGGCCGATTGGGGGGATCATCGGGTTTAGCTATCTGCTGCTGCACGAGGAGAAAAACCCGGTCAACGAGTCGCAGCGCCACACCATCGAGCGGATCGAGGCTGCCGGGCAGTATCTCAACGCCCTGTACCTCGACTTGATGAATCAACTTTCGATACAGACGGTCGGGTTGAAGCCGAAAGAATAATCCGGCGGGGTCAGAGGCGTCCTGAGGACTAACCTACCTCATCCGGTTGGAACTGCAAGTCATGCAGGTAGCGATATTCGCCGCCCTGCTCATATAATTGTTCATGTGTGCCCATTTCAACCACCCGGCCTTCTTTGAGCACCACAATTTTATCGGCCATGCGGATGGTAGATAAGCGGTGGGCGATCACGATAGCGGTGCTATTTTTGACCACTCGTGCAATCGCATCCTGAACCAGCCGCTCTGACTCCGAGTCGAGCGCGCTGGTTGCTTCGTCCAATACCAGGATGGCAGGCCGATGGGCGACCGACCGCGCAATCGCAATCCGCTGGCGCTGCCCACCAGACAATCGAGTTCCCCGTTCGCCCAGCGCTGTCTCGTAACCGTCAGACAGGTCGTTCAGTATGAAGTCTTCGGCGTTGGCGATTCGGGCGGCGGCTTCGACATCCTCACGGCTGAGGTCGGGTCGGGCATAGGCGATGTTATTGTAGACCGTATCATTGAAGAGAATGCTGTCCTGTGACACCACGCCAAACAACCGGCGGTACTGCCCCAGGTCAAAGTCCTCAACCGGCACCCCGTCGAGAGCAATCTGCCCATCTTTAAGTGCATAGAAGCGCAGTATCAGATCAACCAGCGTGCTTTTACCGGCCCCACTGCGCCCGACCAAAGCGACCATCTCACCCCGGTTGATTGTCAGGTTAACGTCCTGCAAGACCGGTAGATCCTCATAGGAAAAGGAGACGTGATCCAGCACCAGCGCTGTCTGGAATCCACCCTCCGGCAGCGGGTGATCCCCACCACTCTCTTGCTCATGGCTGAGGATGTAAGATACCCCTTCCAACGAAGCGCCGATCACCTGAGCCTGGAGCAAAATACTCATCAGCGAACTGAGTGGGCCGATCAAAGCCTGGGCAAAGAACATGAACATCATAAAAGCCGAGGTCGATAACTGGCCGTGAAGCAGCTGCCACGCGCCAAACAACATCACGGCTAAGACCACCGTCCGGTTAATCGTCCAGCGGATCGGCTTTTCGATGTGCTTGAAGATGAAATAGCGGAAGGCCACCTGGATTTGATCGGAGACGCGCTCCCAAAAGTTTTCCTGCTCATGGGCTTCACCGGCCAGAGCCTTGATCTCGCGGGCGGCCCCAATCCGCTCCTGGATGAAGCCTAACAACTGCGCCCCAACCTCGAAATTAGCACGGGTGCGGGACTTCGCCATATTGGTCAGCCCGCGGGAAACACCCAGGTGGATCGCGCCTGCAGCTGCGGCCACCAGGGTTAAACGTACGTCGGTTGCCAGCAGCACGACGATGTAAAAAACGACCAGCAAGACACTGCTCAAGCCATCAATGATAAGCTGGTTGATCAACTCCATCGCAGCATGAACATCGGCTGTCATGCGTGATTGCAGCCATCCAGCCTGGTGATTCTTCAGGAAGGACAGGGGTAGCCGCAGGATATGCCCAAACAATTTATACTCCAGGTCACGCGAGATCTTCAGCCGGACCGTCATTGCCCAGTAGCGAGTCCCAAAACCCGCAACCTGTCCGATCACGGCCAGTACGAAGTAAAAACCGGTCGTAGCCAGCAGCAGTGGCCAACGCTCGGTCAGGCCGGTAAGCTGCCCGACCATCCCCAATATTGACAGGCCCAGTTGGTTCAGGTCAAAGGTGAAGCTCGTTATCTCGGTGGTTGGAGTGTTATCCAGCACGATCTCCAACAGGGGAGTAAGAGCAACCTGCGTGATCCCGGTCAGGAAGCTCAACCCAACTGCCGCCAAAGCCAGCAGCGTTAACCGTCCGACATAGGGACGCAGCAAACTAAATATCTGTCGCGGCCCAAGTGAGGCAGCAGCCAAATTCGATTCGTTCATCGGTTTACCAGGTGACTCCAGGATACCAGGATGTATAACCACGCCAAAATTGTTGGATCAGGCTTCGGGGTGTTTGAAAATATAGATGGCATATTCCTTGCCGGAATCTGTTTTTACCTGCTCATCTTTAGAGACAAGCTCCATGCCGGTGATAATCTGGGTGTAATCCCGGTCAAACCAATGGACACTATCGCCAGTAGTCCATTTCTTGTACCATTCGCTGTCAGGACTATGCGTCCCTGCCGACTCGATGAACACAATGTAGCGACGAGCCACTTGCGGCGCATACTTCGCCAGAACCTCCATCGATTCTTCTGGCACATGGATCAGATGAGCGACTGAAACCAGCACATCTACCTGATGCCCGGCATTGGCCTGATGTTCCAACCAGTCTTGAGTGGGTATGACTTCAAACTGCATCGTGTCAGCAAAGTCACCGAAGTATTCCCGGCAGCGGGCAGCAATCTCGGGATTTACATCATTCCCGGAGAGTTTTGCTTGTGGAAATCGTTGATGAATATGGTATTCATTACGCCCCAGGTTGCACCCCATTTCATGAAGGGAGAAATCAGGCGGCAAGTCCAATTTCTCCAGGGTAGCGATCAGATCGTGCGTGTTGTTCATGCCATCTTCACCATGCGCATAATAATCCCAGAATGTATCATCCGTCGATGGCCGACGCGCCCCCCAATAATCAATCTCGCGTTCTTCACCTGGGGCTTCATAACCCTGTGCGGCTACCTTCGGTTTTGGATATCGGATGCGGCGATACATTCGAACAATTGCGCTTTTGAGTGGTATTAGCATAAATCCATTCCTATCGTGTTCTTGATGTAAAGAGCAGAACTAATTGTCAAGATGTTCAGGTTGGATAAGATACCCCACCGGTACAGCCTGCGCCAGTTTGCAACCGGCCTTTGCACCAATCTGGCTCAGGGGCAGCCCTTGATGCCCAGCAGTTGATAGGTATGATTGGCATAGCAGGCTTCCAGCCCGTCAACGGCAAAAGACCGCTCAGGGCCGACCAGAACATAATCCACTGCATACTCATCTACCAGTTTCCAAAAGAGGTCTGGATCGGCATACCCCGCCTCAAACAAATGATACCGGTCATAGAACTCAATGGCCTTGCCTCCTGGAGAATAATAGGCGCTGCCAATATCTTTCCAGGTGTGCGTGATCGGTCGCTCGGAGCGATATCGGAATTCAAAAAGGTTGGTATAGACAACTGCCCCTTCAGGGATATGCGATCTTGTCCAGTCAGCTGCGTCAATCAGGGCGATCCGCTCTGCCCCGACTTCAGGAGTCCGGTCAAACGACCAGTGGGTTCGCCAGACTTGCGGGGCATGAAGTAATGCATTTTTCATGGTGGGCGGTTCGAGCGGCGTATTGCCCGGTACGATCCAGACAGCGCCCAGAGACAGCACCACACCAAATATGCCCGCTGCCACCCGCAGATTCACGGCTGGTAGGGCCTGAATCAGCGTGATGGTCAAACCGGCGACAGCTCCCACAACCAACACCGTCAGGCTGAACTCTGTGAATCCCAGGCCGCGCATCACGATATAACTCAGTCCAATCGCAGCACCGGTCACGCTCACCCAATTAACAATTGATTCGGGGATAAGCTGGAGACGCGGCAGCCAGATCAGGATGGCAAGAAAAACCAGCAGGATGTACTGCCACCGGTAGCTCTCCACCGGGCTGCCCGCAGCCAGCAAGGCCACAACCAGGATGCCCCCATATAGCGATGCTTTTATCTCCTTGACGGCCCACTCAAGGGTTTTGCCCAGAATAAACCGGAGCGGCCAGAACATAAGCATCGACCCCCGGCCCTCTTCCCAGGTCAGGGTTGAGATAGACGAAATCTCGGCCCGCGTCCAGATCATGACGAGCAGCGGGGTGATCACCCAGACCATCAGGTTAACGACGGCGGTGGCATTCATCAAAAGGCCATCAATTGAACGCCATCGCCGGTCGGCAGCAAACACCCACCAGACTATCGCGATCAACATCATGGGGGTGTCCCAGGCCATCAACGCCGCCATCACGATCTGTACCAGACCGCAGCCCAGATACATCCAGCGGGATATGGCTGGTTTTGTATCTTTCCAGATCAGGGTAGCGATGGCCGTCAGGATGGTGGTTGCGATGTAGGCAATAACACCGCCAATCTGCCCAGCCGGACCTATTGCCATGCCAAACAGCCGGGCTTCGGGATAAGGAAAGATTATTCTGGCGCGTTCCCGGACAACATTAGCATGGGTGGCGAAATCTACTTCGGCGGCACTCCCACCCAGCGTGTTGCTTAAGTAAACCCAGGCGGCAGGCGAGGCTCCAACGGCGGCCCCTAATACGAACCATCCAA
>JBNKDD010000138.1:0-297 GCA_050288085.1 Anaerolineae bacterium | reverse complement strand
CACATCTTTGCTGGCCACATACAACAGCAGGATGGCCCCAACCAGTTGAGCCATTCTAAAGCCCGGCCCAATATGCACAGTCGTTGATAAGCCGATCAGCAGCCCGAATAGACCAAAGCGCCATACGGCAGCAGGCTTCTGGTCCTTTGGACCGAAGTAGAGCCATTTTAATCCTGCGTACCACAGCCAGGGTTGGAGCGCCAGGTGCAGACTATTTGCCATAGCAGCATTGAGTTGGGTGAACCCCGTTCTATCGCTGGTAGCAGAAAATTGTACATAGGTCACGGCGCAGGCTGT
>JBNKDD010000137.1:0-14515 GCA_050288085.1 Anaerolineae bacterium | reverse complement strand
GGCCGAGGGCTTGCCCGGCGTTGCGCATGTGACACCCATCATCGCCCAGTATACTATCCTCGACATTCACGATAAGAAGGTCGTGGGTTATATGGTTGGTTACGATCCCGACCGCGGCGGGGGGCCGTGGTCGATGGCAGCGGGCCATATTCCTGAAGATGACGACGAGATCGTGCTGGATTGGGTGATGGCGGACGATCACGATCTGTCAATCGGCGACACCATCGAAATCCTTGACGAGGAGTTCACCATAGTTGGGCTGAGCAACGATACCAGTTCATGGATGGCGAACTTCTTCTTCATTACAAAAGAGGCTGCCGAAGATCTGTTGTTGGCTCCGGATGCCACCAGCTTCCTGCTGATTACGTCGCGCGATGATAGAGATCCAACCGCCGTTGAACAGCGGCTGCGTCGCCGGTTAGGCGATGATGTGGAGGTAGTGGGAAGTGAACAGGTCAAACAAAACGACCTCGACCTGCTGGTCAAAATCTTTGCCGTGCCCCTGCAGATGATGGTCAGTATTGCTTTTGCCGTTGGCACCGCCATTCTGGGCATGATCATCTATACGGCGACCATCAGCCGGGCGCGAGAGTATGGCGTACTCAAGGCCGTTGGAGCGAAAAATCACCAGCTCTACGGGTTGGTGGTTGGACAGGCACTGTTTATCTCCGTGATTGGCGTGGGACTGGGGCTGGGCTTGGCCCGGATAGCCGCTGATCAGGTGATGGCCATCTACCCCAAATTCCTGATCGTCTTTGACCCCGGAGACGTCTTACCCATCATTGGGGCCGGGCTGGGTATGGGCCTGCTGGCCGCTTTCCTACCTGCCCGCTACCTGGGTCAGCTTGATCCGGCTCAGATCTTCCGCAAATAGAAGGTGTATTCACATGTTTAGACTGGCATGGCGCAATCTTTTTC
The DNA here is from genome assembly GCA_050288085.1 of Anaerolineae bacterium. Classification (GTDB taxonomy): domain Bacteria; phylum Chloroflexota; class Anaerolineae; order Aggregatilineales; family UBA3940; genus JBNKDD01. The sequence continues at coordinate 13,597 of JBNKDD010000137.1, read as the reverse complement.
AGAACATGACACAGTTTTGGCTGGGGGTCGGGGGCGTGACTCTCGCCCTACTGCTGATGCTGGCGCTTGATGCACTGCTGGCCGGGTCGGAAGAAGACCTGGTGGCTTACATCGAGCAGTCGGGCGCAGATATCTTCGTGGCACAAGAGGGGGTCAAGAACATGCACATGGCCTCGTCGGCTATCACGCAGAGCGACCTGAGCCTCGCAGCCCGGACGGAAGGCGTCGTGTCGGCCAGTTCCATCCTGTACACGACCAGTGTGATCGAAATCGGTGAGAGCGATGTGCTGTCCTACATTATCGGCTACCAACCGCGTGAGCCGCTGGGCGGTCCACGCTCGGTTATCGCCGGTACAACGGACATTGGCCGTGATCAAGTGATCATCGATCAGGCGGTCGCTCGTGCGCAAGGGGTATGGCTAGGTGATGAGGTGGATATCTTCGGCGAGACCTTCACCGTAACAGGTATCACCAAAGGGTTGACTAACATTGTCAACAGTATTGCTTTCATCCATTACCGTGATTTTGAGACCCTGCGTCCCGGCGATGCCCTGAGCTATGGGCTGCTGGAGGTTGCTCCGGGCTATGATCCTGAAACCATCAGCCAGGTGATTACTGCCGCCGATGACGACGTGAACGCTCTGACCCGTGCCGACTTTTCCCGCGAGGAAAAACAGATCATCAAGGATATGAGTGTCGAGGTGCTGAATATTATGAACGTGTCCGGCTTCCTGATCGGCCTGGCCGTAACTGCCCTCACGCTGTATACCGCCACGCTCAACAAGCAGCGCGAATACGGTGTGTTGAAGGCGATCGGCGCGAAGAACCGGCAGCTTTATGGGGTGGTAATCGCGCAGGCATTTCTGTCGCTGGGGATTGGTTTTGTGATTGCCGTTGGGTTGGTACTGGTGCTAAGCCTTATTCTGCCGGGTCTGGTGCCAGGCGTTGGCGTGGTGCTTACCGGGAAAGGGATGTCGCGCGTCCTGGTATCCTCCCTCATTATCGGCATCATTTCTGCATTAACTCCAGCCATTCAGGTAGCCAGGCTGGACCCAGCTCAGGTATTCAGAGCATAAGAAAGGTACAAGATAACATGCAGCATGCAGCAATGATCGTCGAAAACGTGACCCGCCGATTTGGCAGCGGCAGGACTGAAGTGTTAGCCGTGAACGACATTACCATGAGTGTGCAGCCCGGCGAGGTGGTGCTCATTATGGGCCCCTCAGGCAGCGGCAAGACTACGCTGCTCTCAATGTTGGGCGGGTTGCTTAAGCCTTCCGGTGGGCGCATCGTCATCGGAGAGGATGACCTGACCCGCCTGACTGAACGGCGGCTGCCGTTGGTGCGCTTGAAGCGGATCGGCTTCGTGTTCCAGGATTTCAACCTGCTTTCAGCGCTGCCTGCTCTCGATAATGTCGCGCTGGTCGCGCAACTGGCCGGGCTTTCCCATCGAAAGGCCCGCCAACGGGCGAGAGACCTGCTGGAACAGCTTGGCCTGGGGCACCGGCTTAACTTCCTGCCGGAGAAACTCTCTGGGGGTGAGAAGCAGCGGGTGGCGATTGCACGGGCGCTCGTCAACCAGCCGGACATCATCCTGGCCGATGAACCCACGGCCAATCTTGACAGCCACCACGGGCGGGAGACGATGCGCCTGCTGCGAACCATTGCTAAAGACGAAGGGCGCAGTGTCATCATCGTCAGCCATGACCAGCGCATTCGCGACATCGCCGACCGGGTGCTCTGGCTGGAAGATGGGGAGTTCAAAGAATCACGAGAGCTGGCTATTGACCCGGTGTGTGGCATGTCGGTGGACATCTCCACTGCGCCTGCGCAGGCTGCATTCGAAGGGCAGACGTTTTACTTCTGCGCTAACGGCTGCCGGGACGAATTTCTGGCAGCACCTGACAAATTTCTCGAATAGTAGATGATTTGAATTTCGGAGCAACCATGACTGGCACGTTAAGATATAACCTCGCTGTAAGAACCGGACTGGCGATCATTACGCTGATAGGCCTGCTGTTTCTACCGCCAGGCATGAAGCTGGATGCCATCGCCTTTCTGCTCGCCATAATAGCAGCTATTTATGTAGGCTTTGCACTTAATGATGGGCGTCCAAGAGAGGTCCGAACCGAGATCACTGCAGCAGCCGGATTTGTGGCTCTGGCGCTGCTGGGGCTGTGGATGACTCCATGGGCACTGTTGGCGGGTTATGTTGGTCATGGGGTGTGGGATTTGCTGCACCATGAGCATGGGATTCCAACCCGGGTCACCGTTTGGTATCCGCCGCTGTGTGTGGCATACGACTGGATACTGGCTGGTTTCGTCCTGGTCCTTATTTTGTCGAAAGGGTTATAGCAATGCACAAACAAGAACCGACACATATCGCGGTACTGGGTACGCTGGCAGAGTTCCACGCTGAGCCCATTCCCTATAACCTGCAAGCCCTCCTGGATCTGGTGTCAAACACCAACCCGGACCTCCTGTGTCTGGACATCTCACCGGAAAGCTGGCAGCAGGGCGATTTTACCATCCTTCCACCCGAATACCGTGATGCACTGATTCCGCTGGCCCAGGCATCGGATATGGTGGTGGTTCCTATCGGGCGCAAGGATGCCTATCGTAGACAGTTACCATCTGGATGGCGCGGCATGTTGAGTAAACGGCTGCTTGCCTGGCTGGCAGAATTGCAGCGCTGCGCACCTGGCCCGGATGCGATTAACCAGGGCTGGCGGCACGAGGTCGCTAACGGGCTCTATCACTTGCTGCACTTACTGGAGAGCCGCCGCGTATTGCAGACCCAGCATATCGAGCACCTGACACGCGAAGTGATCAAGGCCGCCCACCGCGACCCCGGCTGCCGGGTACTGGTGGTGGTCAACGTGCAGTACTGCCACCACATCCGGCCTCGATTACGCAAGGAACAGGATATTGACGTTGTAAGTTACACGGAATTGTGATTTTGGAGGGAATGATGGAACAACATAAACACATGCATGAACAGCACGCTCATCACCAGGAACAACATGAAATGAACAAGATGGATCACTCGCAGGCCGATCATGGAGAGCATGAGGGTCATGGCGGGCACGGCGTTGACCATACCGGACATGAAATCATGTTTCGCAACCGGTTCTGGGTCTCCCTGGTATTAACCGTTCCGGTGCTGCTCTTCAGCCCGATGATCCAGCAGTGGTTCGGCTTTAGTATGCCGACTTTCCCCGGCAGCCAGTTTGTCGGGCCGCTGTTTGCCATTGCCATATTCCTGTATGGCGGCCTGCCTTTCATCCAGATGGCAGTCCCCGAAGTACGGAACCGGAAACCCGGCATGATGCTGCTCATCTCCCTGGCGATAACGGTGGCCTTTCTGTACAGCCTGTTTGCCGTGTTCGCTTCGCCGGGCAGCGGCTTCTTCTGGGAGATGGCAACCTTAATTGATGTCATGCTGCTGGGACACTGGTTGGAGATGCGCAGCGTGCGCCAGGCTTCCGGTGCGTTGAACGAACTGGCTAAACTGATGCCCGACACAGCGGAGCGCATCAAACAGAACGGAGAGACTGAAGAAGTCAAGATCAGTGCGCTGAAGTCCGGTGATCTGCTCCTGATCCGGCCCGGCGCGAGCGTACCCGCCGATGCCGAAGTGGTCGAGGGAAAGTCAAAAGTCAACGAAGCGATGATCACCGGCGAGTCCAGGCCGGTTTCCAAACAGCCCGGTGACCGGGTGATTGGAGGGACGATCAATGGCGATGGCAGCCTGCGGGTGAAAGTCACTGCGACCGGAGATGAGACCACCCTGGCCGGTATTATGCGGCTGGTCAAAGAGGCACAGCAGAGTAAATCGGATACCCAGATACTGGCCGATAAGGCGGCAGGCTGGCTGTTCTATGTCGCAGTAACGGCGGCAGCTATCACCGCGGTGGCCTGGATCATCGCCCTCGGCCTCGACCTGGAAGTCCTCAAACGGGTGGTGACCGTGCTGGTGATCGCTTGCCCGCATGCGTTGGGATTGGCTATTCCCTTGGTGGTTGCCATCAGCACCTCGCTGGGGGCCAGCAATGGAATCCTGGTGCGGGACCGGCTGGCGCTCGAAGAAGCGCGGCAGTTAGACACCATCATCTTTGACAAGACCGGAACCCTGACGGAAGGTCAGTTCGGTGTCGTCGATATGCTGTCCGCTGATGGCTGGAGCGAAGACCGCGCCCTGTCGCTGGCTATGGCTATCGAGGGTGATTCCGAGCACCTGATTGCCCAGGGTATTCGGCGTAAGGCAGAAGAAAGACAGGTTGATATCCCCCAGGTCAACAACTTTGAAGCCATCAAGGGGCGGGGCATTAAAGCCACCCATCAAGGAGAAGAGGTCTACGTTGGTGGCCCGCGCCTGCTGGAGATGTTGAGCCTGGAACTGCATGATGGGTTGAAAGGCTTTACGGAAACAGCCGGGCAAAAGGGGCAGTCGGTCGTTTACCTGGTAGCAGAGGATCAGGTTGTGGTCGCTTTCGCGCTGGCAGATGTTGTTCGCGAGGAAAGTAAACAGGCTGTAGGCCGCCTGCGTGAGTTGGGTGTTGAAGTTGCCATGCTGACCGGCGACAGTGAGGCGGTAGCCAGGGCGGTTGCAGAAGAACTGGGTATCTCCACATACTTTGCAGAGGTGCTGCCCGAACACAAGGATCAGAAGGTAGGCGAGCTGCAAAAACAGGGCAAGCGTGTAGCCATGGTTGGCGATGGGGTGAATGACGCGCCCGCCCTTACCCGCGCGGATGTGGGTATCGCCATCGGCAGCGGCACCGATGTTGCTATCGAATCGGCAGGGATCATCCTGGTGCAGTCCAACCCGCTTGACGTGGTCAAGATCATCGAATTGAGCCGGGCGACCTACCGCAAGATGATCCAGAACCTGATCTGGGCGACCGCCTACAATGTCTTCGCTATCCCGCTGGCGGCAGGCATTCTGGCTCCGTTTGGCTCTGGATTCCTGCTCTCGCCAGCAGTCGGCGCATTGTTCATGTCGGTGAGCACGGTGGTGGTTGCAGCTAACGCCCAACTGCTGCGCCGGGTTCAGCTGGCTGGCTGACGGTCTATTCGAATTGGGAAGGTGATTATCCGCCTTCCCAACCTTGAGATTATTTTCCCTGAACGATAGAGTGAATGGTAAAGATAATGGAAGTGTGTAAAGAAAAAAGCAATGATCGGTATGCGTATTCTTGTTGTTGATGATGAAGAGAGCATCCTGAACACTGTTCAGGCTTACCTGGAACAGGACGGTTTTATGGTTGAAACGGCAGTTGATGGCCTGACTGCCTTGAAAATCGCCCGGGTCTTTCAACCCGATCTCGTTGTGCTCGATATCATGCTTCCCGGTATGGATGGTCTGGAAGTTCTGCGGCGTCTCAGGCAAAACACAGAAGTGTATGTCCTGATGCTCACCGCCAAAGCCGATGAGATGGACAAAATCGTTGGCCTGACCGTCGGCGCAGATGATTATATGACCAAGCCGTTCAGCCCGCGGGAACTGGTTGCCCGTGTCAAGGCGATCTTACGTCGAGGCCGGGGTAATGGAGGGAGCAGCGCTAACCTGGTGTTTCAGCGCCTGCGGATCGATCCCGATGCCCGGCAGGTCTGGAAAGATGGTCAGCTTATTGATCTGACGCCGATAGAGTTTGACCTGTTATACGAGCTGGCCCGCCATCACAGGCGCGTGCTGAGCCGGGAGCAACTGATTGAGCTGGTATGGGGCCGCGACTATTACGGCGATGACCGGGTGGTCGATGTCCATATCGGGCGGGCACGAAAGAAGATCGAAGATGACCCCTCGAACCCTACCTTAATCGCGACCGTCCGGGCGGCGGGTTATCGCTTCGAGGATAGATTGGTATGAAGACTCTCCCGAATCTGCGAGAACACCTGGGACTAAAGATATTCCTCTCCTATCTCGTGATCATTGTTGTCAGTAGTGTTGTTCTGGCCGGAACGGCTGAGTTTCATGCACCCACCGTCTTGCAGCGCCACATTGAGCGAATGCAGGCTGTCCTGGGAAATAATCCGGACCTGGCAGCGGACTTATTGCAGAACTTCGATGCGGCGATCAGGGAGATCCTGGTGATTGCTTCGATCTTCTCGCTGGTGGCCGCAATTGCTATGAGCATTTTCGTGACGCGGCGGATTGTCGGCCCGATCCAGATCATGATGCGTGCCAGCAACAAGATCGCTGCCGGAGAATACAGAGAGCGTGTCCCGGTACCCGGCAGTGATGAACTGGGGGCGCTCGCCCAATCCTTTAACCGGATGGCGGAGGAATTGGAGCAGACCGAGCAGCGGCGGCTTGACCTGATCGGCAATGTCGCTCACGAGCTGCGCACCCCACTGAGCAGTATCCGGGTGACGATGGAAGGCGTGATCGACGGTGTGCTTCCGGCTGATACAGAGACCTTCCAGGGGATCCAGCGGGAAGTCTCCAGGTTACAGCGGCTTGTCTACGATCTGGAAGAACTTTCGCGGGCTGAAGCCGGGCAGATACCGATCCGAAAACAAACCGTCTCGCCTGCCGAATTCATTCAGCAGGCTGTGTCCCGGCTGGCCCTTCAATATGAAGGGAAGAATGTTGGCCTTCAGGTGGATATTGAACCTGAGCTGCCATCCATCCAGGCTGACCCCGAACGTATCACGCAGGTTTTGCTTAACCTGCTGGGCAATGCCCTTCAATATACACCCGGCGACAGGAAGGTCACGCTGCATGCATGGCAGGCCGATCAAGCGATCCTGATCGAAATCCAGGACGAGGGCATCGGCATCTCAGCCGAACATCTGCCACACCTGTTTGAACGCTTCTATCGGGTCGATAAATCTCGATCCCGCACTGGCGGTGGGAGTGGAATCGGGTTGACCATCTCCAAACACCTGGTTGAAGCTCACGGCGGGCACATTTCTGTATCCAGCCCAGGGCCCGATCAGGGCAGCACATTTACCGTGCGACTTCCCATTTAACACTACACTGCCCAAACTGTCATCAAATCTTCATACTCCCGCCAACTATCCTTTACACTCATTGGCTATTCTTTGATAGACAACATGGTTAAAGGAGAACTCACACATGAATAATGTGCTAAAGATTGGTGGGATTATTGCCATTTCAATCGCGCTGGTAGCGAGCGGATTTGCGGTTGGTTTTGTGGTTGGGAACAATAATTCCCAGGCAGCCGCACAAAGCTGCTATGGCCCAGGTGGAATGATGGGCGGCTATGGCGGGATGATGTATGGCTATAACGGCATGATGGGCGGGATCGGCCCAGGTGGCATTATGTCAGGTGCCGTACCAGGCAGCAGTCAAGCCCCGCAAACAGGAGACCCGTTGACGCTTGATGAAGCCGTTGAAGCAGCCCAAACCTATATCAAGGAATACGGCAGCGAGGAGCTTGAACTGGCCGAAGTCATGCAGTTTGACAATCACTTCTATGCACAGGCTCGCGAAGTAGATACGGGGATTAATGCCTTCGAAGTGCTGATTGACCCATATACGGGAGCCATATTCGATGAACCGGGCCCCAATATGATGTGGAACACCAAATACGGCATGATGAGCACTGGAAGTGGATTTCGAGGCGGTATGATGGGGCGACGAGGTAACATGATGGGAGGCTATACCTCGGCTGATCCATCAGATGAGATGTCTGTATCTCCCGATGAAGCTCTTGAGTTCGCACAGGCTGCCCTTAACGAATCCTTACCAGGAACAACTGTTGACGAAGAAGCCGATGAATTCTATGGGTATTACACCATCCACGTGCTTCGAGACGGGGACACGATAGGCATGTTGAGTGTGAACGGCTATTCCGGTCAGGTATGGATCCATAACTGGCATGGCGAGTTTGTGGATATGACCGAGCACGCTCACGATTGACCCGTATACTGAAAAAGTAAAGACATCAGCGAGGCCAGGAGACCCCTGGCCTTTTTGATTATCCCTTTAGGGAGTTGAGGGCCGAAGGGCCGAAACAAAAAAACCACCAGCTATGCTGGTGGAAGCCAAGAACTTATAGAATGAGGAAATCACTCTTGTAGAATGGCCGGAGTTCAAGCCGCCAAGCACAAGGCGTGAAATCCTCACCGGGAAGTGTAGCATATCTCTCTGATGAGCAAACAAAAGGTTGAAATCTTGACACAGTTGGTTGCGCTGGCCCGCTGTAAGCTGAATAGAAAACTTCTGGAAACAAGTAAACCTAGACAGAAGATAAGCGTGACTCAACGAACAATAACAAGCTGCGTCAACTTGAACGAAGTGAAAGAGCACCTTGAGGTGCAGCAAGTAACAAGCCCTTATAGGGCTAGAGCAAGCCACCCGCTATGCGGGTGGTCTTGACTTTGAGAGAGCTGCATACCCGCACGGCTTCAATCGTCACAGAATTGTCATATTTCCTTCATACTACCGTCAGAGTCATGAGCTATCCTGTGAGCTATAGCGTAAGCGGGATTTGAATGACAGGGGGAACGTCATAATGATGATGGGATTTGGCCTTATCTTTTCGCTGGTGCTGCTGGCGAGCATTATCGGGCTGGCAATCTGGTTGATCACCTATCTATTTCCTGATATCTCCGACACATTCCCAGGCCGCCATATAGCCCAGGATTCCCCGCTTGACATCCTGAAACAACGCTATGCTCGCGGCGAGATCTCCAAGAGTGAATATGACGAGATGCGCCGCACGCTCTATGCAAAATAGGATGAACTATGAATAGCTTTCACCAATGGCACCGCTATCTTTTCCTGGTTCTACTGGTTGCACTGGTCTCCCCGCTGCTGTCGGCTTGCAGCGCTAAGCAGCCGGTTACGCTGGCACCCGATTCGTCTCTACCGGCTTTTGCGCAGGACGCCGCACCAACTGTGCAGGAAGCCTACCTGTATGCTATCGCCAATCCGCACGAGCTTGAGAAGTATCCCTGCTACTGCGGCTGCAATACGATGGGGCACATGAGCAATCTCGACTGCTACATCTCTGATTATGCAGCAGACGGTACGCCGATCTTCGATAACCACGCAGCTGGCTGTGGGATATGTGTGGACATCACGCAAGATGTCATCCGGCTGTCGGAAGAAGGGAAGTCCGATCAGGAGATCAGGGCTTATATTGATGCCACGTACAGTCCCTTCGGGCCTTCGACCGATACACCACTGCCCTGATATGCTGCAGCGACTATCCATCCGTTTAATCCTGCCGTTTGCCCTGCTGGCGCTGCTGGTGCTGGTGATACCGTTCCCGGCCCGGCCTGTCTCCCAGGTGCGTTACATTGATCTGGATAGCTCACAATTTGAGTTCAGCCCTCACCGCATCCGGGTCAACCAGGGTGACCGCGTGGTTATCAATCTCACGGCGTCTGACGTGGTGCATGGTTTTTATCTTGACGGCTATGGCATCGAACAGCGCGTGGAGCCGGGTATCAGCCAGCAAATTGAGTTCGTGGCCGACCGCCGCGGCAAGTTTCGCTATCGCTGTTCGGTAAGCTGCGGCCCCATACACCCATTTATGATTGGCGAGTTCATCGTCGGGCCCAATATCCCGTTCTGGCGGGCAGTTGCATTTTCGACCGTCGTCCTTTTGGGGATGCTCGCCCAGCTACATGATCTACAAGGAGGTAAAAATGAGTCGTTCGAGAAGACGGCGTAGAAGTCGAAAGGGTGAAGTTCGAATTTCCAAGCGGCTGATGCCCTTTATCGCTGTGGGTGCTATCCTGGTGCTCGCAGGGACGGTTGCCCTGGCTATTTCCACCGGAAAGAATAGCATCGGGGGTTCACCCGATCTGGTGGTCGAGCAGGAAGTGTTTGACTACGGTGAAGTGGCCTTCAACACCCCGGTCGAGACGGTGTTTGTGCTGCGAAATGAGGGGGATGCACCCCTCCAGATTCTCGGTGTACCGCAGGTCGAGCTAAGGGATGGGTGTTGACCACCTAAAGCAATCGTCAGTTCGACGACAATCAACCCCGGTGAAACGGCTACCATCACCTGCCAGTTCTCGATGCACGAGGGGATGGGCGGCCCGCACGATTTCCGCGTTCACCTGCGCACCAATGATCCGGATGAGCCGAACAAAGAGCTGGTTATTCTCTCAAATTGGGTAGATGGATAATGACAACCTCTCAGCAGCGCACCGACCTGCTCACCACGATCCCGGTGTTGAAACGCATTCTGAAATCACGGGCGTTCCAGCCGGTGATGATGTTCATCACACTGCCGGTGTTCCTGCTGGCTATCCTGACAGGGCTGTTTGGCACCCCGGCGGGCAGCCGCAACTTCGGCATCATCTTTGTCTGGATCGTCTGGTGGGCGCTGCTGATCATCATCATGGTGCCCTTTCTGGGGCGGGCCTGGTGTGCGATTTGTCCCATCCCCGCCCCGGGAGAGTGGCTCCAGCGCCGGGGGATCATCAACCGGGTGCCCGGCAAACTCCGGACTCTGAAGCTGCGCTGGCCCCGCCGGTTGAAGAATATCTGGCTGCAAAACTTCGGCTTCCTTGGTGTGGCGATCTTCAGCACTATCATCCTCACCCGACCGTCGGTCAGCGCCTGGGTGCTGCTCGGCTTCCTTCTGGCCGGCATGGTCTTGAGCATCCTCTATGAAAAGCGGGTGTTCTGCCGCTACGTGTGCCCGGTGGGGGGATTCATCGGCCTCTATTCGATGGTTTCCCCGGTCGAACTCAGGGTAGCTGACCCGGAGCTGTGTGCCACCCATACGCCAAAAGATTGTATTGTGGGCAGCGATAAAGGCTATGGCTGCCCCTGGATGGTTTATCCCGGCAGTTTAACCCGCAATACCTACTGCGGGATGTGCACCGAGTGTTTGAAGACCTGCCCGCACGACAACATTGTCCTCAACCTGCGCCGCCTGGGCAGCGACCTGCTGGTTGCGAATGAACGACGCCTGGATGAGGCCTACAAAGCCTTCATCATGCTCGGTTGTGCACTGCTTTATTCCGCTGTGCTGCTTGGCCCCTGGGGATGGGTCAAGGGTTGGGCAAACATGGACAGCCTGTCTCACTGGCTGCTCTATGCGGCAGGTTTCCTGACCGGTGTGCTGGTGATCTTGCCGGGGGTATTCTGGTTATCGACTGCTGCTGCGCGGCAGATCTCCAGGTCCACGGCATCTTTGAAACGTCTGTTTATCGATTTTGCCTATGCACTGGTTCCGCTTGGCCTGGCTGCCTGGATTGCATTCAGCTTGAGCTTTGTTTTCACCAACGGCAGTTATGCGCTGCCGGTCTTATCTGACCCCTTTGGTTGGGGCTGGAACTTACTGGGCACGGCAAATGCGCCCTGGACTCCATTCTGGCCGGGTGTCATCGCCTTTTTGCAGGTCGGCGTGTTGGTAACCGGGTTGCTGTTCAGCATCAACTCAGCATACAAGATCGCCCGGCAGCACCTTCCAACCCATCACTCCGCATTTCTCGCCACTTCACCCATCACCATCTTTATGACCGGTGTCGTGTTGAGTTTTCTGGTTCTGTACCTGGGATAGGCATGTCATTCCTCAAGAAACGAGAATCGCTCGCGTTAGGTATCTTGGCCTTCCTCCTGATCGGTCTGCCTGCCATTGTCTTTGGGATTGAATACGGCCTTCGTTCCCGATCTGATGGGCTGCGTGTGATCACCATCGACATGGCGGTGCCTGAGGCAGGTGGTTTTTCCACCGATTCCATTCAGGTTGCAGCGGGAGAAACCGTGATCCTCCGTTTCCGTTCCCAGGATGTCACCCATGGCGTTGCCATTGGCCCCGGCACAGGGATTGATCTCGGACAGATTGATCCTGGCCAGGTCTCGGAGGTGGAAGTTACCTTTGATAAGCCGGGTACCTATACCTACTACTGTAACACCTGGTGCAGCACCGACCACTGGCGGATGCGGGGCATCATTGAGGTGCGCGATCCAGACCACCCGGACCTGATCCCCACCGCTCAGGTGGACCCGGTCATCGAAGCGCTGCTGGCCGAGGGGATCGACATTGATGCCGGGCTGCATACCGATGATGAGATAGTTGATGAGCACGAACACATCGAACTGCCCTCGGTGATAAACGGTGAGCGCCTCCTTGATACAGTGACCATTCCGGACCAAATCACCAGCTTTGATTGGCGGAGAACCCATTCACCCAATCAGGCAGTCGAACTGCTAGCCCAGTTTAACCCGCAGGTAAGTCAGGCGGATTTGCGGGACGTGGTGGCAGCCCTCTGGTTTTCAGAAGTACTACCAGACATTCCGCAGCTCTACAACAAGAATTGTGCAGCCTGTCATGGCGAGACGGGTGGAGGTGATGGGCCAGCCGCCCTTGACACCGCCGAAAAGCCTACTGCATTTGATGATAGTGCCCATATGTTTGATATGCGATCCGATGTACTCTACGCCAAGCTCCGGCGCGGTGGGATGGGGACCGATATGCCCAATTTCGGCACCCTGTTTACACCGGAGGAAACCTGGAGCCTGGTCGATTATATCTGGCACCTCGCTTTTGAAGTTTCCGATTGAGACTGTAACAAGAAAGATAGCTGAGTGAAAGAAGGGGAGAGGGGAAGAAATGAGTAGTAGAGCTGCTTCAAAACGTCAGGAGAGACAAAGCCGCCGCCGCCAAAAACAGCTCCGCAAATGGGGTCTTGTGGGAGGCGCTGGCCTGGCGGTCATCCTCGTGATTGTATTGGTGGTGTGGCTTACAGCCCGGCCCACCTTAGGTGAAGCCATGCCCATCGAAGGAGCCGATCATGTAGCTGATGGTGCACTTCCGGCACAGGTCAGCGTGGATCCGCCCACCTCAGGCACCCATTACGACCAACCTGCTGAGGCCGGATTCTATGAGGAGCCGGTAGACGATGGGTATTTGATCCACAGTCTGGAGCACGGCTATGTCATCATCTCCTATAACTGTGATGAGCTAAGTGATAGTGAGTGCAGCAGCCTCAAAGCTGACATCAGTGATACGGTCGCCTCGTTCGACACCTTTAAAGTCATCGGCGTACCGCGGCCTGGCATGGACGTTCCGGTTGCGCTGACCAGTTGGGGGCGTATTGACAAATTGGAGCAGTTCGACGCGGAAAGCGTGCAGGCGTTTGTGCGCAATAACAGAGGAAAAGCACCGGAGCCCGATGCACCCTAGCTGAGGAAAATATGAACATCAAGCATCATTTTAATATACTGGCCTTTTTCACTTTTCTGTTCGTTTCCTTTGGGGTGTTGACCGCCTGCGGCACACCATCCGAGGAGCCTTCGCTTGATCTGTCGGAGTCACAGCCCAGCCTGCTGCTCTTTTATACCGAAAATTGAGCGCCTTGAATGGAAATGCGGCCCATCGTGGATGGGCTGGAGGCTGAGTATGGAGAACAGATCGATTTTCTTTTTTTGAATGCTGAAGATGGAGAACAGGGTGAAGCCGCCTTTCGGGCCTATCGGTTACGCGGCCATCCGACCCTGGTCTTTGTCAGGACGGGCGGAGACGTGGCCTGGATCAGGCTCGGGGTTATTCCGGCAGATGAACTGGAACAGGAGATTTTGTCAGAAATTGAACCATAGGAGTTAGAAGATTATTGTGAGGGGAATGAGAACAGTTTACATAAGTGGAGCATGCTTGGG
>JBNKDD010000136.1:0-14569 GCA_050288085.1 Anaerolineae bacterium | reverse complement strand
AACATGACCTTCGACTTCGTCAAGCTGCGGAAAAATCCGAACTGCCCGGTCTGCGGCGAGAATCCCACCCAGACCGAACTGATCGATTACGAGCAGTTCTGCGGCGTGCCCGCCCACGATCACAGCGAATTCTACAGTGAGGCGGAAGAAAGCGTCCCACAGATCAGCCCGCAGCAGGTCAGGGAGATGCAGGAAGCAGGCGATGATTTTGTACTGCTGGACGTTCGTGAGCCGCACGAGTGGGAAATCTCGGACATCGCGACCGCCACGCATCATATCCCCAAGGGGCAAATCCTTGAGCACCTGGGCGAATTGGACACCGCCCGCGAGATCGTCGTCTATTGCAAGACCGGCGGTCGCAGCGCGGACGTGGTACAGACCTTGAAGCAGCATGGCTATACCCGCCTGAAGAATATGGTTGGCGGGATCAACGCCTGGGCCAAGCAAGTCGATCCGAGTTTGCCGACATATTAACATTAATCGAAACAAAAAAACAAACAGGCTCACAGTGAGGTACAATGTGGGCCTGTTTGTTTTTGGAGGATAGAGAAACGCTGATGATGATTTTGCCTGAATGGTCAACCTTGCTTGTATTTGCAGCGGCGTCGCTGGGACTTCTGGTGATCCCCGGCCCGGCGGTAATCTATATCGTTACCCGGAGCATCGACCAGGGGCGGCTGGCCGGTCTTGTATCTGTCTTTGGGATTGCCGGGGGGACGATGTTTCACGTCGTAGCGGCAGCCCTGGGCTTATCTGCCTTACTGATGACCTCTGCGACGGCATTCAAGATTGTGAAACTGCTAGGGGCCTTATACCTGATTTACCTGGGGATACGTAAACTGCTGGTCAAAGAAGAGGTTGAACAGCCTCAATTGGTCGAGCATAGCCGGCTGTCAAAAATTTTTTTCCAGGGCGTGATCGTCAATGTGCTGAATCCCAAGACGGGATTATTCTTCCTGGCGTTTCTGCCCCAGTTCGCCGACCCGTCAAGAGGCTCGGTGGCGCTGCAGATCCTTATGCTGGGCCTGATCTTCGAGGCGCTGGCGCTGTGCAGTGACAGCCTATTTGCCATGCTGGCCGGTACTTTCGGACACTGGTTGAAAGGGAATACCCGGTTCCTGCAAGGGCAGCGATATTTTGCCGGGAGTATGTATATTCTGCTGGGGCTGACGGCAGCGGTTTCAGGGTCGGATAGCAAATAATCACTAAAGACAGCGCGTCCAGACCGGAGCCCGTTCGCCGGTAAATTCGAAGCCGAAACGTTTATAGAGATGCTGGGAATGGACGTTATCTTCCTGCGTGTTAACCGTGGTAGTTCTGACGTGTCGCTCCTGGAAAAACTGTAACATCTCCCCAACCAGCCGCCCACCAAACCCGTGACCCTGCACCGCCGGGTGGACGGCTAACCGGGCCAGATGACAGCTCCCTGGATATTGGGTGCTGAGCTGGTATCCCAATATTTCACCATCCTGCTCCAACACGGTGAAGGAGGCAGACTGCCCGGCGGCTATCGCCAGTGTTTGAGAACTGTACTGCCAGATAGGTTCAAAGGCCACCGCATCTAACAGGGCAATCGATTCCAGGTCGGCGTGCCTGGCCTCTCGAATAGCTGCCTGAGACTGATGTTGTAAAGGGATATCCCCGCGCTTGCGCTGCATGGTGACAACCGCATTCGTGCGCTCAAATCCCCACCGGGCTATCGGCTGCTCGATCCATTCATTGTAGATAAGCAGTCCGATCTGGGTAACCCCCGCCTCCAGCAAATCCTGGTAGAGCACCTCCCACAAAGGATCAAGGGTCGTATCTGCCAGGGTGGCTTGATCGGGAATTGCAAAGCGCAGCCAGGCCGCTGGCTCACCGTTACCTTCAGGCGGTACATGTATGGTTGCGCCCAACAACGATTGAACCACGTCATCCTCCCTGGTGACCCAACAGTGGAATCGGGGATCGGACAGCCATTGAGGGAGGCTTTGCCAATCGATATGCGCGTGATACCGCAGCGTATGTTGGAACAGTTGCAGGACATGCCGGTGATCGGCTGTGGTCAGAGGGGTTGGTGATGCCGTCATTTTTTTTTGATTGATCTTCAGAGGCAGCCACTCTTAGCGGCTGCCCCTTATCCATAATATTGTTCAACCGCCTGATGCGGAACGGAAGATGTCGATCTGGTCGCCGTCTTCTAACAGGATCATGTCGTCACGGTTGACAACGGCCCCATTGCGGGCTATCCGGTATGGTTTACTGATGCCCAGTCTATCACCCAGGGAAACGAGTGTAGACTCTGCGGGAAGCTCTAACGTGATACGCCCTTTTGCTTCGGCGGGGAGTTTATCCCGCAGCCCGCCAAGCAGACGCACATGAACCCGTATCAAAAGCCAACCTACTCTTTCGCTACCTTTACGGCTTCTTCAAAGGCAGTGAGCGTATCGGCTACGTCCTGCTCAGACAGCGTGTAGCACAGGAACCAGGGTTCACGCCCGTCACTGTCGGGCATCACACCGCGCTCGATCAGCTCCATGGCAATCGCCTCATACAGATCGGCGTCACCTTCCAGATATGCGCGGAAGTCGGTCGGAACCTCTTCTATACCGAGCAGGATCCCGAATAACGACGGCACACCAGAAAAGGCGTGCGGGATACCGGCATCGGTTAGAATTTCGCCCATACCGCTCATCAACTGCTGGCCGCGCTGGTTAATGGTACCGATCACATCTTCTTTTTCCAGCACCTCAAGGGTTGCACTGGCAGCCGCCACGGCGACTGTGTTACCGGTGTAGGTTCCTCCATGAGCCACCTTACCCGGTTCGATCACCATCATGAACTTCTCTTTGCCACCAATCGCTGCAACCGGGAAGCCGTTGCCAAGCGCTTTGGCATAGGTGGACAGGTCAGCATTGACACCGAAATACTCGGCGGCTCCACCGTTGGCAATGCGGAAGCCGGTCTTCACCTCGTCCATGATCATGACGATGTCGTACTTATCACACAGTTCGCGGATTTTTTCCAGCCAACCGGGGGCAGGCATCACCCCGGCGGCATTCCCCATGATCGGCTCAACGATGATCGCGGCCAGTTCCTCACCATGCTTCTCAACGGTTTTTTCGAGCAGCTCGAAATCGTTGAACGGCAGGTTGATCACGTAGTCGGTCATGTGCTGTGGGATACCCTGGCTGACCTTCATATTGGTCGGGTTATCACGCGGGCCGATTCCATCTTTGTTGGAGGATGCCGTGCTATACAGCACATAATCGTACATCCCGTGATACTGCCCTTCAAATTTGATGAAACGCTCACGGTTGTTATAAGCACGGGCAATGCGCAATGCGTGCATGGTGGCTTCCGTCCCGGAGTTGGCGAAACGTACCATATCCACACTGGGGCACATCCTCACGATCCGCTCGGCAGCCTTGATTTCTTTCTCGGTTGTCCAGGCAAAGACCGTCCCCTCAGTGATTGCCTCCTGCACCCGCTTGACGACCGCCGGGTAAGAGTGGCCCAGGATAATCGGGCCGAACCCTAACCGGTAGTCAATATACCGGTTGCCATCCGCATCCCACATATAAGGGCCTTCTGCCCGTGTCATTACATAGGTATCTTCCTCACCCCAATAACGGAAATTGGAGCTTACACCATAGGGCATGACCTGGCTGGCTCGACGGTACATGGCCTGCGTCTTTGAACGCTCTCGACTCATGTGTGCTTCTTCTCCTTGATTACAGATCAGATTCAATTGCTCCGCCCTGATAAGAGCTATGGTATACTACAAAATGACCTTTGGTCAACCGAATCGTATAATCCGGGTGTATTTAAAGTAAGGAGCAAAAGCCTGTACTGCCCCAGACATTAAACACACCCGTAAAGTCCCGGAGAATTGAATGACTGTATTCCAACAACGACCTCCATCTGGTGAGGAGGTACGTCGTACAATGGCCTATGGTATAAGTGGTGGTATTGGTAGTAGTGGCAGGGTTGAACAGGAATTTGCGCGGGCACGGCTGCGCGCCACCTTACAGGATATGA
Source organism: Anaerolineae bacterium (assembly GCA_050288085.1). Lineage (GTDB taxonomy): Bacteria > Chloroflexota > Anaerolineae > Aggregatilineales > UBA3940 > JBNKDD01. The sequence goes on along the minus strand of JBNKDD010000136.1, from coordinate 10,549 downwards.
TGGCCTTCCTGCGGTGGAACCCTCGCGATCTGCTATCTTTTGAGCAGGTTCGCCAGCAGCTGCGATTGGAGCAAAGCAACTACCTGGGAATCCAACAGATACCGCTCAAGAAAATTGTGGGCAGCATGGCCCGCTACGACGATTTTACCCGCACCTTTTTGCCCCGCCGTGAACACTTATCAAAGCGCTGGCAGGAAGTCAACGCCCTGACTTTTGAGGGCGGACTGCCGCCGATTGAGGTTTACAAGGTTGACGAGATCTACTTTGTACGGGATGGCAACCACCGGATTTCGGTCGCCCGTCAGGCCGGGGCGGAAACCATCGAAGGACATGTCTGGGAATACTCATCGCGAGTGCCGTTAGAAGCCGACGATGACAAGAAAGATGTGTTCATCCGTAACGAATATCTGGCCTTCCTGGACAAAACGCAGCTTGACCAGACCTGCCCCAACCAACGGATCATATTTACCGAGCCCGGATACTACCGCTTGTTGGAGATGGAAATCGGCCTGCACCGCCATTACCTGGAGCAAATCGAAAGGCGAACCTTCACCCTGCCGGAAGCAGCCTGCATCTGGTACCGCACCATCTATCAACCGATGGCCGATTATATCGCCGAGGAAGATTTGCTGGAGCTGTTCCCCGGCCACACCGAAGCCGACCTGATCGGGTGGATGATCGAATACCGTGATTGGCTGGCCCGCCGGTCAGGGGAAGAGATCGATCACCAGGACGTGCTGGAGTCCTTCCATATCCAGCGCGAAAACCTGTTCCAACGCGCTTTTGCCTGGTTAATGCGGAAGCTCGGCAGGCCGGTCTATAACGACCGCCGATCGGATTGATCGTCAGGGTGCGCCCTCGGATAAGGCTAGAAATCGCCCAGCGAGTCGATGAAATCTTTGGCTTCTTTTAATCCCAGGCCGGTTTCTTCTCTGAACAGCTTGATGGCATCTATCTTTTTCCCTCGGCGCATCAGTTCAAGCACTTCCGGCGATGCGCCTTCGGTGAGGTCTTCTTCATATTCTAAACCCAGGTGCTCAAGCAGAAAGGTAACCTGCCGTTCCAGTTTGGCTACACGCTGCAATAATTCAAGTATGTGACGACTTTCCATGATTCCTATCCTTCCCTGATTACTGAATTGCAGATAGTGCTCAGTATAATGACCCCGCCTGTTTGTACAACTCAGCCCGACTTGACAGGTGGATTTTAAGTTAATGGTAAATATCTAAATCATTACCCCCCAATTCTCGCTGTCGCTCGAATTTTGCCCCCCTTGCAAGGGGGGCGGATGATGCGAACACCGAAGGTGGAGCATCATGGGGGGTAACTAACTAATCGTCGCCACCAAGGTGAAACATACCCACAAATCCGCCCGACTTGACCTGATGCCGTGTCCCCACGAATCATGCAAACGAATCATATAGAGAACGCAGTTGGAGTTCGTCACGAACCCGGTCGAGATCGTAGCCTGCTGGCAAATCGCAGGTGAAGGTCTTCCGGCGTTTAGCCGGTAGATCGACATAGTTATGATCGAAGATAGCATCGGCCAGCTTCAACTCGATGAACCGGGCCAGCGAACTCCCCCGCACGGTGATCACCACCTGATCGTCTTCCAGGTTGATATCTGCCGTCAATTCAGGGTCGGTAAGCAAGAGATGCTTGTTCGGAATGAACGGCACGACCGTCAGTGCCACCCGTTCATCTTCCTGCCACAGTTCACAGATGAACACAATATCACGCTTGGCAAGCTCGTTAGATTGCTTTGCAAAATCCAGGCTTTTGACATGGGTAGAGCTGAGAGGAGCGGCGTTCACCGTTTCCTGACCGGCTGCCAATGCGTGGCCTTGCAGTGTTTCTATCGACCAACGGACAACACCCTCCCAGGGCTCCAGTAAGTCGCTGACGACGTGAATCCCCATAGATGGGGCATCATCCTCAATAGACAGCAGAATCGGCGCGTAGAAGCGTTTAGCGGCGTAATGGAGCGCCTTCCAGCGGCCATAATAATCGATGCTGGACCATGAAGCGGCAGGCCAGCAGTCGTTAAGCTGCCAGTACAGGGTACCGGATACCCGGTGCATGTTGCGCCGCCAGTGTTCGACTCCGGGGCGAATCCCTTCGGCCTGCTGGACCATGCTCAAGTAGACCAGGGATTCGAAGTCCTTTGGCATCCGGTAATTATCGGTCATCTGGGCGATGATCAAACCGTTGCCGTGATTGCCGCGCTGGTGATACTCCATGATATAGGAGGTCATGTTCCAATCGGCTTCGTCTGCAAATGAGGCGATAGTCTCTACCGGCGGGAGGGATTGGAATCCAAACTCGCTCATAAAACGCGGGTAGAGCTTACGATAGGTTGTGAAGGGTTCGCGATTATGCCACACACCCCAATAATGCATATCGCCCTGAGCCTCGGCGTTGACATCGTGGAAGGGCGTGTTGGACGAGGGCGAGCTGGGCCAATAAGGGGTATCGGGGTCTAAATCGGCTACCCAATCCGGCAGGGTGGTGTGGAAGTATTTCAGATAAGCATCCCGCAAGATGCGCCAATCAGAGAGCGGTTCGTTCTTCGGCTTGATGGACGAGAAAAACTGCCGCACAAGCGGATAGCGCTGCATAAAATCTTCAATCAGGGCTTCCTCGTTTTTGTCCTCAAAGAAGGGAGCCCAACCCCAAATTTCCCAACCCCATTCCATTTCGTTGTTACCACACCACAAAGCCAGGCTGGCCCGGTGACGCAGCCGCCGCACATTATCGCGGACTTCATGCTCAAGGGTTTCCAGGAAGGGAGTCTCATCGAGAGGGTAGATGCTGCACGCAAAGATAAAATCCTGCCAGATCAGCAGGCCGTATTGATCGCACAGATCATAGAACCGGTCTTCTTCATACAGGCCGCCACCCCAAACCCGCAGCATATTCTGGTGTGATTCGGCAGCACTCTTGATCAGGTGCTCCAGTTGATCGTCACTCAGGCGAGTCGGAAAAGAATCCGCCGGAATCCAGTTCGAGCCTTTAGCGAAAACGGGTACGCCGTTGACGACAAACTGGAAGGATGTCCCCCACTCATCGGCCTCCTGCCGCAGTTCGATAGTGCGCAAACCGATCTGATAGTTCCTCGAATCGCACAGCGTTTCACCGGACAGTATCGACACGGTGACCTGATATAAGGGCTGTTCCCCGTAACCGTTCGGCCACCATAAAGCCGGATCGCTGATCGCGATCTGGATCGACGCCTGACCGTCTTTTACTTCGGCCTGCTCGATTTGCTCTCTGCCATCCGGGGCGACCAGATGCAGCTTCGCGACCAGGGGAGAATCGCCCCACGCTTCGACCGTCAGATCTGCCGATAGGGTAACGGCTCCGTTTTCATGGAATTGGCGCAGGTGAACGTCATCCAGCCGGGCGAGGCTGTATCCCTCAAGGCGGATATCCTGCCAGATTCCGATAGGTGGTAGGGCAGGCCCCCAATCCCAACCGTACATATACGGAGCTTTTCGGATATGCGGTGAGCCGGGGATGGGCTGCTCTACGGTTGTCAGTGGGCGATTATGCTGCTGTTCAGCCGTATACCTTACCGCAGAGGAGAAGGTCACCAGCAGTTCATTTTCGCCAGGACGCAGGAGTTCCTTCACATCCCAGCGATACTGGCGAAACATGTTGTCAGTCTTGCCGATCACCTGCCCATTGAGCATCACTTCGGCCAGAACGTCCAGCCCGTCACATACTAAGGCGATATGCTCCTCTGATAAAAGAGCCGAATCCGGGGTAAAGGTAAGCCGGTAGCACCAATCCTTTTCCAGCACCCAGGTTACTTTTTGTTCGTTGTCTGCCATGAAGGGATCAGGGATTTGGCCCAGTGCCAACAAATCGGTGTGAACGCCGCCGGGAACTGTTGCGGATAACCATTCATCTGTCCCGGACTGTTGGAACTGCCACCGACCGGTCAGGGATTGAAGCTGCATATTATGAGTTTCTCCGATGCGTTGAAATGTTTGGGTAGTTTTATAAGACCTCACCTCTTCCAGGCCGCCGATAGCGTCTCTCCCTCCCCTCTCCTTAATCTGCGAAGCAGATCGGAGTGAGGGAAAAATCGAGCGCGCTGGAGCGCGTGAGATCAGGGGTGAGGTTAACGGACAGATTAAATCACCCCAAGTTCCTTGCCGACCTTCTCAAAAGCGGTCAGTCCTTGCTCTAAGTCATCCTGAGAATGGGCTGCGGTGTTCATCACCCGGATGCGGGCCTTGCCACGTGGCACGGTCGGGAAGCCAATCGCCATCGCGAAGACACCCTCTTCGAACAGGCGGCGGCTGAACTGCTGCGCAAGTGGCGCTTCGCCCAGCATAACCGGCACGATAGGCGTTTCCGTAAAGCCGGTATCGAAGCCCATATCATTCATCTTGCCTTTGAAGAAGGCTGCGTTTGACCACAACCGGTCAACCTGTTCGGTGCTGGCTTCTAATAGATCGACCGCTGCGAGGCAGGCCGCCACGTCGGGAACGGTCATCGCCGAGGAGAACAGGAAAGGCCGCCCACGCTGGCGCAGCCAATCGACGATCACCTGCCGCCCGGCCACCACGCCGCCCATCACGCCGAACGCCTTCGACATCGTGCCGACCTCGATATCGACCTTGCCGTGCAGACCGAAGTGATCAACAATACCCCGGCCTCCCTTACCCAGAACGCCTTCACCGTGCGCATCATCGACCATCAACAGGATATCGTTTTCCTCTGCGACTTCGTAGAGGGCGGGCAGGGGAGCCACATCACCATCCATGCTGAACACCCCGTCGGAGATGATCATCGCCCGCCCCTCGACCTCGGTTTCGGCGATCACCCGGCGCAGGTCGTCAGGGTCACAGTGGGCGTATCGCACCACCTCGGCACGGGACAGGCGGCAGCCATCAATGATACTGGCGTGATTCAGCTCGTCCGAGAAGATCACATCCCCTCGCCCGACCAGCGCCGGAATCACGGCCAGATTTGCCGTAAAGCCGCTCTGTAAGGTGATCGCATCTTCGACGCCTTTGAATTCAGCCAGCCGTTTTTCCAGTTCAACATGTAGGGACATCGTCCCGGCGATGGTGCGAACCGCACCCGGCCCGACCCCATAATCGTTGATGGCCTGCCGGGCCGCTTCCCGAATCTGTGGATGGTTTGCCAGACCAAGATAATTGTTGGCGCAGAAGTTCAGAACACGCTTACCGTCAATGGTTACCCAACCGTCCATCGGGCTTTCGATGGTGCGGATGGTGTTGAATAATCCCTGTTCTTTAAGCGAGTGAATTTCCTGTACGAGAAAGTCCGTCTTTGACATCAGTAGGACTCCTTTTGGGGTACTGAAACGTTTTACCTGTTTTTATTTTATACCGATCGGAGGATTGCTGTATTGAGAAGTTCTATCCCGGCCTACCCGCGTACTTCTTTAACCTTATCCATAAAGGCCCGTACCCGCTCGACATCGACCTCATTCCAGATGTAGCCATCCCGCTTGAAGGTCGTTCCGGTGATGGTTCCATCGGCGATGGCTAACTGCTGCTCGATATTCGACAGCCGGACTCCGGTGTTAGCAAATACCGGTGTATCCGGCACTGCATCTTTGACCTGTTTCAGCACGGTCGTGGATGCCTCCACCCCGGCGGTCAGACCAGATACACACAGCACATCAGGTTCGGTATTAAACACGGTTGACCGGGCGATATCGGCCACATCGCGCTCGGCCAGATAGACTGCCGATTCGGGCACGATGTTGAAAAACAACCTGACATGATCGCCGTGAATGGCGTGCTGGTGACGTTTCACCTGACCGCAGTTGGTATCCCAGATGCCGTAATCACTGGCATAGACACCGGTAAAAATCTCGCGGACAAATGCGGCCCCGGTTGCGACCGCCAGATCAATCGATGCTTCGGGGTCCCACAACACATTGACGCCATACGGTACTTTCAGATCGTCGAAAAGCTCGGTGATGATCCGCGCCATTGACACAGTTGTGATCGGATCAACTTTGGTCAGGTAGGGCAGGCTGTGCTCGTTGGAGAACATCACTGCATCGACGCCGCCCTCCTGGAGAGCGTTGAGGTCAACCCGTGCCTTTTCGATTACCCAATCTAATCCCTTTTCGGGTGAGTATTTTGGGTCGCCGGGCAGGGCATTAAAATGGCACATCGCGATGATGGGTTTATGAGTGCCGAACAGGTCTTTGATCCAGTCCATATCACCGTGCACCTTTTTGTAACAGAGAGGAAGAATCAGCGCTAAGAAGCAGGGATTTCAAACCAGAATGTTGACCCTCTACCGACCTGGCTGTTGACCCCAATCTGCCCCCCATGCATTTCGATCAGCGTTTTAGCAATCGCCAACCCAACCCCCGAACTGACTTCGCCACCGGTGGGGTGGTTGCTCAACCGGGTAAATTCTTCAAACAGCAGTGGGATTTCGTCAGGGGGGATACCTGGCCCGTTATCCTCAACTTCCAGCCGGATATAACTATCCACTTCTCTCACCCGCACCTGGACTTCTGCGCCCAGTGGGCTGAATTTGATGGCATTGCTGATCAAGTTACTGACAACCTGGTTCAGACGATCTGGATCGGCCTCACACATGGGCAGATCATCGGGAAGGTCTGCATCAACCGTCGTGTGTTTTCCACTGGCATAAGCAGCAAACTGCCGGATGACCTTTTTGACGATCTCACAGATCGATACCGACTGCGTGGTCAGTTCGATTTGCCCGGCTTCGAGCGCCTGCAAATCAAGGAAATCATCAATAATGATCCGCATGGTGGTGACCGTGTCCTTCATATCCCCCAGGACTTTTTCGTAATCGGGGAACTGCTGTTTGACGGCTGGTGCAAACCGTAACAGCACCTCAACCCCGATGTTGACATTATTCAGGGGATTTTTGAGGTCGTGGGCAGCAATCTGCAAGAACTTATCTTTGAGCGTATCCAGCTCTTCCAGGCGGGCAATGTCCCGTCGACGCTGATCGCGAAGGCGCTTCAGGTTAACATGTGTATGTACACGAGCCAGCAGCACTTCAAATTCAGCCGGTTTAGTCAGGTAATCGTCTGCGCCCAGTTCAAAGCAATCGACCACATCTTCAACCGTATCAACGGCAGTCAGCATGATGATGGCAATCTCTTCGGTACGCGGATCATGGCGGAGAATCTGAAGTAGTTCTCGCCCGTTTAACCCAGGCATCATCAGGTCAAGAAGCACCAGGTCAGGGATATCCTTAAAGATCAATTCCAGCGCATGGGTTCCGCTGTGAGCAACATCCACGCGATACCCTTCATGGGTTAGTAATTGGTCAAGGAAACGAACGGATTCCGGAACATCATCGACGATCATCACGTGGCCCGGAGTGCTTAGTCCTAACAAGGTTTCATTGGTCATGAAGAAAATGTCTCCGTAGGCAGACTGAGTCCTATCCTAACAGAAGATACTATACAAAGATTGCCGGGAAAGGTCAATGCTCAGGTGCTTACAATACAATACCATATCGTTTTAAGTTTATGCTTGTTCGCAATCCCCGACTAACCTATACTTGGGGCAGGGATATGGTTATAATAACTTGGTGATCAAGAAGTGGTTATTGAAGATTGGGTGGGTACAATCACCTATGACCATGACCACCTAGTGAAAAGGATCATGTGGCGGGGGAAAGGCCCATGACAAAAATTCTTGTAGTTGACGATAACCCGGAAGCCATCCAATTCATCAGCATCTGGTTGGAAAATCACTCCTACCAGACTCTGGAAGCCACAAGCGGTGAGGAAGCCCTTCGAGTCACGGAAGCCCAGTCACCTGATCTGGTCTTGCTGGACGTGATGATGCCTGGGCTGGACGGCATAGAGACCTGTAGACGCCTGCGCCAGAATGAAAAGACGAGCCATATTCCGGTCATCCTGGTTACGGCTCACGATCCACATGTCGCTCGCACCGAAGGGTTGATGGCCGGGGCCAATGATTATATTGCCAAGCCGATTAATCCTGAAGATCTTCTGGCCCGGATCGAGGCGCTGTTGGCCGGGCGTGAAATCTCGCTGCAATACAGTGAACAGTGGCTTCTGGAAACCATGCACGGGGCATTGGTAACGCTGCCCTGTAAGCTGGCCTGGCTGCTCACACTTGACTCCAAACGGGGGGTCCTGACCAACCGGGCTATCGCGACCAGCAAGGGCGAGGAAGCCGCCGAGCAGTTCATCAAAACACTGGCCGCTGGTGCTGATGAAATTACATTCTCGCTCCAGGACGATCCAAACCCGTTCACTAAAGTTGCTCTGAGCAATGTAGCGCAGTTCAACTTACCGCTGTCCACCCTGCCAAAGGGCACTTTGCTTCACGCACTTGAACGCCTGGGCCTGTACTTTATTACGATTGCCCCCCTTCAGGTAGGTGGGTTGATGCTGGGTGTGCTCACCCTGGGCCTGGATGACCCTCACGATGTTGAAACCACACATGGTTTGCAGTTGGTTTCTACGGTTGTCAGTCAGGCAGAGATGGCGGTTAATAATGCCCGCCTGGTACGACGCCTGACCGAACGCGAGTCAGAAACCAACAAGGAACGTGCTTTTAACCGGATGCTGCTCGACAACATGGGCGACGGCCTGCTGGTTTACGATGAAACCGGCAAGATTCAATTTGTTAATCAACGCCTGGCCCGCATGACCCAACTTAATATTGACGAGTTGCAAGGACGTAAAGCCGAAACCCTGTTTCACCCAGAAGAACAGACACGAGTCGCGGAGTTGGTAGGCAACACCAAACTGGATCGCACCGCCTCGTTTGAATTTCGCCTGATGAAAGCCAATGGCCGCAGCCTGCCGGTACTGGCTATTCAAGCCAGCAGCAAAGTCGCCGGACAGGGGCGGGTGATGGTGCTCACCGACCTGACCGAACAGAAGGCCCGCGAACAGGCCCTGACCCGGCAAAGCCAGCGCCTTGATGCGCTGCTGCGTGCAACCCAGGCTATCAGCTCAACACTTTCGATTGATGAGGCGATTGAAAACATCGTCAATGAAGTCAGCCAGGCCCTTAACGCCACCATGGCATCCGTGATGCTGTGGATGCGGCGTCAGAACATGCTCATGTTCCATTCATCTGTCGGCCCAGGGGCAGATAAACTACGCGGCGTGCGCATCCCGATTGACCAGGGATTGGCCGGATACGTGGCCCGCGAAGGCAAGTCGATCCTGGTTGAGGATGCTTATCAAGATAAACGTTTTTACAAGCAGGTAGATGGTATCACCAACGTGAAAACGAGTTCTGTGGCGGCTGTGCCCCTGGTGGTACAGGGCGAAGTCGTTGGCGTGGTCGAGGTCATTAATGAAGAACCAGCCTACTTCAACAGCGATGACGTGGAAGTATTGGAAGGGATGGCCCACTCTGCCGCCATCGCCATAGAAAATGCCCGCCTATTTGGAGAAACTCAGCGCCGCGTCCGGGAACTCACCTTGCTGTTGCAGGCTGGCGAGGCAGCGTCATCTACGCTGGCAACCGAGCAGGTGCTCGAAAAAGTAGCCCGGATGCTGATCGATGCTTTATCGGTCAAGTGGTGCTTTATCTCTGCCTGGAATAAAGAGGAAGAAACCCTCAGCACCCTGGCAGAAGTCGCCGAAATCGCCTGGCCGAAACAGCAGGGTCGCCGCATAAGCATTTCCGATTTCCCGCTCATCCAGCAGGTATTGGAAACCCACAAGCCGGTTGCTACTTCCTTAAACGAGCCTAACCTATCATCCACCCGCCGCGAAATCCTCACACAGTTTGGATTGCGCGCCGTCCTCATCTTACCGATTCTGATTGATGGTCAGGTCGCCGGGGTAGTAGAGCTATATCACGTCTCCGCCACTCATCTCTTCTCCGCCGGGGATTTAGAACGCTGCCACGTTACCATGCAAAACTGGCGGCAAACTCTGACCGCTTCCCTGCCCTGGACGGATGTTTCCAGCACCCAGCGGCTGGCCGCCAAACTGCTGCAAAACACCAATACAGCCTGGTGTACCGTTATGGCTTTTCAGGCCAGCGAGAACGGCTTACGGGTGGTCTATGACGCGGGACGGGCGATCTGGCCGATTGGCGAACGACTTGGACAGGGATTGGATCCGGATAGTCTGCGGCGTGTGGCGCTGGCAGAAAAAACCAGTGTTGTCTCGAAGTTAGAAGAATCAAAGTTATCGCCAGCGGACCGGCAGGCTTACCCACGTATCGACCAGGGAACCCTGATTATTGCGCCCTTGATGGCTCATGGGGAGGCGATTGGCCTGGTTCAACTACTCGACACCGACCCAGACCGGCGATACGGTGAACGTGACCTATCGGTAGCACAGGCAATTGCTAATGTGGTCGGAAACGCACTTGAAAATACCCGGTTGTATAATGCGCTTTCTCAGCGTGCGGCTCAATTAGAGGCTGCTTATAACGACCTGGAAATGGCCGATCAAACCAAGAACCAGTTGATCCAGAATGTCTCTCACGAGATGCGGACGCCATTAACAGCGCTGACCGGTTATATGGACTTGCTGCTCAATGAATATCTCGGTGAGATCACC
>JBNKDD010000135.1:0-14589 GCA_050288085.1 Anaerolineae bacterium | reverse complement strand
CTCATTGCCTAATTCCCTCTGGGGAAAAGGGGTGGTGTGCCTCTCCTCCAGGTTTTCCCCGTTTTTGGAACGGTCACCATTTTTCTTGACACTTGTGTTGTTCCCTGAGTAGAGTACAATAAGCATATGGCTTCCTGAGCTTAAGAATTCCCCCTTGATCTGCGGGGGCCTGATTTTTGCCATTGAAGGAAGGATCAAATCGCAATGACAGGAAGGATAGGAAAACTCGCGCCGGTGCTCGCTTTGTTGGGCGTCTTGATTATCAGTGCCCTGGCGGGCTATCTCTGGGCGATATCCGGAGTAACCATCGTCAATGTAGGCCCCTGGCAATTAGACTCCAGTTATCAGGGAATCTATGTACAATCTGTGGCGGATGCTTTTGCCCAGGATCGGGACAGTCGATTGGCGGCTGAACGGTTGTCTTTTCTCTGCCAGACGGATGGGGGCCTTGATGCGGCCTTCGCCTCTGCTGAGGAGCGTTATGGCAGTGATGTCGTCAAACAGGACAACTTATCTCAGCTCCGCTCGCTGGTCACCTCTGGACAGGTAATTCAAAATGAGATTCTGTCGGTGTGTAGTGCCCGACCGGTCGATGCCCCTCCGGCTATCGTTAAAATACTCGCGCCAATTGTCCTGGTCTTGATGGCGGGTGGTATTGTTGCCTATGGGGTAATGACCGTCATCCAGGAGGGTGAGGAAGAAGCGGCAGTTGTCAGTTCACCGGCTGCCCCTGCCGCCAGCGCAGCCGCTCCCAGTGCCGCCCCTGTCGCAACGGGTGCAGCCCCAGCAGCAGCCCCCGCTGCCGAGGCGGAACGTAAGAAATCGACCGCACCATCCGGCTTCTCGATACCTGGTCTGGGTAGAAAGAAAGCCCCGGAGACGGCTGAAACAGCCCGGAGCGCAGCAGCGCGGGGTGCACAGTTATCTGCTGCGGTGGAGAAAACCGATTTCGCAGAAGAAGGGCTTGAAGCGCCGCTGGTCCAATTCATGACCACCTACCTCAAAGGCGATGATCTGTATGATGACTCATTCAGCATCGACTCACCTTCCGGTGAATTCCTGGGTGAGTGTGGGGTAGGAATTTCTGAGACGATTGGATCGGGTGAAGGCGGAAAGAGCATTACAGCCTTTGAGGTGTGGCTGTTCGATAAGAACGACATCCGCACCGTCACCAAGGTGTTGATGAGCGACCATGCCTATAATGACGACTCCATTCGTGCCAAGCTTGCTCCAAAGGGCGAAGCTGTTCTGGTGAAACCCGGCGACAAGGTTATGCTGAATACCGCTTCACTGCGTATCCAGGCACGGGTGGTCGACCTATCCTACGACTCAGCCGCCGCGCCTCCTAACAGCGTTTTCGACCGGATTACGCTTGAACTGGCAGCCTGGAAGGGCGGGGAGAAGGCTTCCTGACATTACGAAATAACACAGGGGCGAACCATCATAGTTCGCCCCTGCTTAAAGGATGTTCTTTTTCCTTTTTTCTATTTCGTTTTCAGGTCAGGTGTCTTTTATAAACCCGGTGGACTTTGTAAATCTCAGCCCCGGTCATCTGCTGAAGATCGGCAATCATGGGGGTGTTATTTTCCTGAATCTGTACAAGGTCTCCCCCCAGATAATCTTTACTCAGCAGCGTATTAAGCAGTTCCGCATATAAGACAGCATTAGCCCCCAACCCCTGATATTTGGGCAGCACGGCGTTACCACTAACGTTTAGCCACTTCGTGCGGCGCTTTTCCACCAGCAAGACCATCCACCCAAACGGCCAGAGCTCCCCTTTGATCTTCTGGATACCTTCGCTGATATCCGGGTAGCAGAAGGTCAACCCGGCAACTTTGCCATCTTTGAGCAGCACTTTTATCAATGGGGGATCGGCGATCTGAAATAGATTGTTGGTGAGCGTCTCCAGTTCCTCAGCCGGAATCGGGGTATAGGCCCAGACCGTCGAAAAAGCCTGGTTGTATACCTGCCGGATTTTCTCCGCATAGGGCCGCATCTGGGCTTTGGTACGGAATACGGGAACCTCGAATCCACGCTGTTCTTTTACTTTGGCGGCAATACGCATGATCCGCTCTGACTTGATGAAGTTCTTCACTTCGAGCCGGGCCGAGACGTAATCGACCTCTTTTTCCATGCCGCCGATTTCCACCCACTGGTGTGGGTAGTAGGTCGGATTGTAGGGGATACCAATCGCGGGGAGATGCTCAAATCCCTCAATCAGCAAGCCCAACCCATCGCCACTCAGAAACCCTTTTGGCCCAACCAACCGGTTCAACCCGCGTACCCTGGCCCAGTCTTCCGCCGCCTTGAAGAGCAGCCGGGCTACCTCATCATTGTCGATTGATTCGTAAAGGTACAGCAGGGCATCTTTGTTACCGCGATAGTCATTGTGCGGACGGTGTTCCATGACCGCGAGCCGGCCCACGGCCTGACCGGTATCATCTCGCACCAGGAAAAACACAGCCTCAGAATGTGTGTAAAAAGCATACCCCGATTTGAAGCGTGCCCGTTCCCCCGGCATCAATGGCGGAACCCATTGGGGGATATCCTTATAAATAAAAAAAGGCAGCTTGAGGAAATCCTTTACATCGCGGCGATTACGCGGGCTGACTTCGGCGATCTGCATGAAAGGCTCCAGAGAAATCAGGCAATGATAAACTCAACACCGGTTTCGGCTTGCAAGGCTTCGGCGAGTCTCTGCAAGCCTTCCAACTCAAAAGCACTGCCATCTTCACCGGGCCGCCCCAGAACAACCAGCGAGACACCTTCCGTCTCGATAGCTTCCTTAAGCTGCTCAACAAAATTGCCATGCCCTAACACGTACCGGGCTTTCACGCCTCCTTTTTCGGCGCGCTCTACGGCCATCGCCAGCAGGAAATCGGCCATCTTGTCCATTTCCTTGGTGACAACATCGGTGCGCAAAGCATAATCGGCCTGGGCCAGGAAATCCACATTGACGACGTAGAAGAAGATCAACTCGTCATCGTTCTTTTTCGCACGCTCAATGGCAGCCTTCTGTGTACGGATGCTGGCCTCACCACCGCGTGTGGCGCATAGTATCTTCCCCATCAGTATTCTTTCCTTATATGAGAAAACGCAAGAGCAGCCAGCCAAGAGCCAGGGTGACGGTCACGATCATTGACGGGAACCCAACGAACAGGAACTTCTTAAAGCTGATCTTGTATCCTGCCCGGCTGGCGATACCCGCTGTCACCAGGTTGGCTGACGCACCGATTAAAGAACTATTTCCACCCATTGCCGCGCCGACTGATAAGCCGTAGAACAGCATCATGTTGTTCGCACCGGGCACCGTTTCGGTCAGGAAATTGACCACCGGCAGCATAGCCGCAGCAAATGGGATATTGTCTACAACGCCTGAGAGAATCGCCGCCGACCAGACAACGATCAGTAAAGCCAGCAGCAGGTTTCCACCGACTAACTGACCCAGCCCGTTGGCAATCAGGAAGATCAAACCAACTTCCTGTACTGCGCCGATTACCATAAACAGGCCGATAAAGAACATCAATGTCGTCCAGTCTACGACGGCCAGCATACCCTCAATATCGGGATTAACCCAGATCAGCATCGCTACGGCTCCCATAATGGCCGACGCTGCCGGAGGCAGATGGATCGATTCGCCGATGACAAACAAGACCAGCAGCACAGTAAACACCACCCCGGACTTGATCAACCGTTTTGGGTCTTCGATCCGGGCGTTCTCCTCAAGCAGCTTAAGCAGCGATTCGGATACCGTTCCCGATTTTTTATACTCTTTTCGATAGTAAAGCAAAGCATAACCGATCAACCCTAACAAGGCCAGCAGTACACCGGGGGTCAGGTTGATGAAGAAATCATTGAAGCTCAACCCGGCATATGAACCGATCAGGATGTTGGTCGGGGTGCCGATCAGGGTGGAGATCCCGCCCACATTGGAAGCCAGCACTTCGGGCAGCAGCAGCGACAGCGGGTCTATCTCCATTGCCAGTGCGATCTGGAGGGTGATCGGCGTCATGAGCAGCATGGTGGTCACATTATCCAACAGGGCAGAAGCCCCCGCTGTTATCAGGATCAGGATGATAGTCAACAGCCAGGCTCGCCCACCGGAGAGTTTATAGGCCTGATACGCCAGCCATTGGAAAACACCGGTTTCCTCAATGATGGCGATCACGATCATCATCCCCATGAGCAGGAAGATCACGTCAAAGTCAACGTGTTCAAGGGCCTGCTCAAAATCAAAAATGAACAGGTCAGGGTTGAAGGTCCCGCCGACAAAGCTCACGCCAAAGATAATGGCAATGGCAAGTAAGGCCGCCAGTGTTTTGTGTAGGCGCTCGGTAGCAATCATCACCAGCATACCCACAAAGGTGATCGATACGATCCAGAATCCAAGCTGCAAACGCCGTTCCAGGACGATGTCATCGACGACCAGTGAGCCTTCTACTATCAGAGCACCAAGTTCATCCGGGCTGGCTTCCCACTCGAAGTCCTCAAAGTGCGCGCGTTCTATTTCGATCCGCGCCTTTTTGATCTCCGGGCTGTCTTGCAAGAGCAGCAAGTAAGAGCCATCCGGCTGGGTTTGAGCCTCAGATAACGGCTCCTCCTCGTCATTAATGAACAGGAAAACTTCAGCTTCGCGGACCGGTGCATTTTGCTTATCGATAATACGTCCGGCAATGGCCCGGTCAACAGCATAGGCGACGGTGGGATTTTTCCACTGTGCCATCAGCCATAGACCGACAATCAAAGCCAGAGCCAGGTAAGGTAAAAACCTCTTAAACGATTTTCGCTCGGTATTCTGTTTACGCATTTTGATACGTCTACCCCTTTATGATTGGATGTATCCCTACATAAGTATCCTAACACACCCACCATTATTCCAACATTCCCCAAAAGGGGGGGAATCATGGTGGGATTCAATTGGGGCAGAACGATTCCACACAAGATGTGGGTATCGTGGCAGCTCTTTTGAGTTATGCTTTATAACGATCTGGGCAATCATCATTGTCCAGGCAGTTTACATAAAGGATAGCAAGCGCGCAAGAGACTTGAAGTCGCGCAGTCGAAATCGGAAGTATACCACGCTGGTTTTTCCACCATGCATAACTGATACATTATTGTTTCGCCTGCCTCAAGCAGATATAGTGCTGCATGCTATAATTCACATACTGACTCAATGAGACCGAGGTGAAAGAGTTACATGTCCAAACCTATCTGGCATAGTTTGCCAGTCGAAGATATGGTAGAGAGGTTAAAAGTAAATCCCGACAGCGGATTGAGCGAAGCAGAGGCCAAAAAACGTCTAGAGCAATATGGGCGTAATGAACTGCAAGAACAGCCGCGACCGGGGTTCTTGCAGCGTCTTTTTAATCAACTTAAAGAAGTTGTTGTCTTGCTGCTGATCGGGGCAAGTCTGGTATCCGCCCTGCTTGGTGAGTGGTATGAAGCCGGGGCAATTATCCTGATCGTTGTCCTGAACACCATTATGGGGATCGTGCAGGAAGGTAAAGCCGAAGAAGCACTGGCGGCGCTCAAAAAGATGTCTGCGCCGGAGGCTCATTTATTACGCGGCGGGCATATGGTAACCGTCCCGGAGGCAGAGGTTGTTCCCGGTGACGTGGTATTATTGGAGGCGGGTAATTACGTCCCCGCCGATTTACGCCTGATCGAAAACGCGAACCTCCGTATTGACGAAGCCTCACTCACCGGTGAATCGGTTCCCGTTCATAAAGCAATTGACGTATCACTTGCCGATGATGCCGGTTTAGGTGACCGCAAGAATATGGCCTACAAAAGCACCATCGTTACTTATGGTCGGGGCAAGGGCATCGTCGTTTCCACCGGCATGGAAACCGAGATCGGCAAGATTGCCACTATGATCCAGGCTGTAGAGGAAGAACAAACGCCTCTCCAGCAGCGGCTTGATCAGCTTGGCCGGTGGTTGGTTTATGGTTCATTGATCATCTGCGGGGTGGTTTTCCTGGTCGCCTTTGGTCGGGCGGTTAAGGGAGCGGCTGACTCCTTAGGTATTACCGGGTTGAGTGGACTATTCGCCAGCCTCAGCGATCCCAAACTCCAGGTCACGCTTCGTGATGCCGGTTTGGAAGCTTTCTTGACGGCAGTTGCCCTGGCTATTGCCGCCGTGCCGGAAGGACTCCCGGCGATTGTGACCATTAACCTGGCAATTGGGATGCGCGAGATGGTACAGCGCAATGCCCTGATCCGCCGCCTGCCAGCCGTCGAGACTCTGGGCAGCGCCTCAGCTATTTGCTCAGATAAGACCGGCACCCTGACCCAGAACGAGATGACGGCGGTCAAGCTCTATGTACCCGGCGCGATGGTTGATGTGTCCGGTAGAGGTTACCAACCTGATGGAAAATTCCACCAGAATGGCGATGCCATCGATATGTCCGAAATGCCTGACCTGGCACAATTGCTGACCGGCTCGCTGCTTGCCAGCGATGCCCAGCTTGAGCAAAACGAGGATGATGACGAAAAAGATTTCCGTATCGTCGGCGATCCGACCGAGGGTGCATTAGTCGTTGCGGCTGCCAAGGCCAACATGACCCGCGATAAGCTAGAAACGATGTACCCGCGTGTTGACGAAATCCCCTTTGACTCAAGCCGTAAGCGGATGAGTACATTACATCATGCTTCGGCTGGCAAGGAGTATGTACTTTTTGTTAAGGGTGCGCCGGACTTCATCCTGGAACTTTGCTCCGATATCATGGATCAGGGCGAGGTCAAACCCTTAACCGAGGCTATGCGCAACCGGATCGAGAATGTTAACCGGGATATGGCCCAGCAGGCGCTGCGTGTTCTGGCTGTAGCCAAGCGCCGGTTTGACAAGCGCCCGGAAGAGTTAAGTTCAGATGAACACGAACGGGACCTGACTTTTATCGGCCTGGTAGGAATGATCGACCCGGCCCGTCCAGAGGTTAAGGATGCGGTGGCGAAAGCCCGCCATGCTGGAATCAAGACCGTCATGGTGACGGGAGACTACCCTGAAACTGCCCGCGCTATCGCCGGGGAGATTGGTTTGCTGCGCGAGGATGGCAAAGTCGTGACCGGGGCCGAACTGGAAACCACCCCGGACGGTGACCTGGCCGCGATGATCGACGATGTCGATGTGTTTGCCCGCGTCTCGCCGGAGCACAAAGTTCGTATCGTTGATGCTTTCCGCAAGCGCGATTACGTGGTTGCCATGACGGGCGACGGCGTGAATGATGCCCCGGCCCTGAAGCGGGCCAGCATCGGCGTGGCGATGGGAATCACCGGTACGGATGTCAGCAAGGAAACCGCCGACATGGTGCTGACCGACGATAACTACGTCAGCATTGTGAATGCAGTTGAGCAGGGCCGGATCATTTACGATAATATCCGTAAGTTCGTTTACTTCCTGCTAAGTTGTAACCTGGCCGAGATCATGGTGATCTTCCTGGCGACACTGGCCGGATATCCCAGCCCGCTGTCGCCCATCCAACTGCTCTGGCTCAACCTGCTGACCGATGGCGCACCGGCTTTGGCGCTTGGTATTGAGAAGGGTGACCCGAATGTCATGGATCGCCCGCCGCGCCCGCAAAACGAGCCGATGATCGACCGGGTAATGCGGATCGGGATGGTCGTCCAGACGTTCTTTATCACTGCGGTTACCCTGTATGCTTTCAGCCTGGGTCTGCAAATGGGAAGCCTGGAACATGGCCGCAGCATGGCCTTCACGGTGCTCTCGTTTTCCGAGCTGCTCCGGGCCTATACTACACGCTCGGAATTTTACTCGGTGTTTAAGATTGGGTTATTCTCTAACAAGTGGATGCAGTACGCTGTCCTGGGATCGATTGTCCTGCTGTTGGCTGTGATCTACATCCCCTTCCTGAATCCGATCTTTGATACGGTTTCGCTCAATCTGATAGAGTGGTTGGAGATCATCCCGCTGATCTTGATACCCTCTGTCGCTGCTGAGATCACCAAGCTCTTCCTGCGGTTGTCCCAAAAGCGGGAGGCAGCCCCGGCAGCCGCATAAAGTTAAACTTTTAGAATTTGCTATAACTGATCCGAGCGACGCCTGGAAAAAGCGTCGCTCGATTTTTTAGTATATCGTAAGGGCGATTCGTGAAACGCCCTGGGTGCTACCGGGTGAAGGTAATGAAGATGGTCACCCAGAGTGGGATCAACCCCAGCACAGCGACAGCAGCCAATACGCCCAGGACGATCCCATAAATATCGATGCTCTCCAGCAAATCTTCCTCGAATACATCGCCGTAGTCGTCTTCCGCTTCCTGATAATAGACAGACTGGGGCTGGGGGGCAGCCATTGGCACAGGCCGTCCGATAACCTCCGGGTAGTCAATCGGTGGCAGCGACGGCATTGTCGGTTCGGCCCCGATCGGTGTTTTGACCCGTTCAAGTCCCCTGGGCGGTTGGATGGTCGGTGGAGGAGTTTGTACCTTAGATGGCGTCACGACAAATGTTGAGGTTGGTTGGACGCCCTGCTCATTGTATTTTTCCAGAATCCGGCCCAATTGATCCGCCGTCCGGTAGCGGGTAGCCGGTTCTTTGGACAGCACCTTGCGGATAATCCGATCCAGTTCGGCAGGGAGCGCCGGGTTAATATCAAGCAGTGATGGCGGCTCCTGGGTGACATGCGCCATTGCCAGTTCACGATAATCATGGCCGGTGAAGGGCAGCTTGCCGGTTAGTAGTTCAAAGAGCACAATGCCAATCGAGTACACATCTGAGGCTGGTGTCGGCGCTTCCCCGACGGCCTGCTCCGGTGAGAAGTAGTGAGGGCTGCCCCAGACCACTTCCTCCAGTTCGTTGCTTTGTGTATTGGATAAGGCCCGCGCAATCCCGAAGTCCACCACCTTGATGCTTTTTTCCGGTGTGATCAGGATATTCTGCGGCTTCATATCGCAGTGAACCAATCCGGCCCGGTGTGCATAACCAACACCTTTGCACACTTCGATCACCACGGCTAAAGCAGCATCGACTTCAAAAGCGCCCCTGGCCCGGATCACCTGTTTGAGATCCTGACCGGGCACATATTCCATGACGATGTAGTGAGTCTTTGGCCCATCCTGGCCCACATCATGCACCGTAACAATATTCGGGTGGGATAGGTTAGCGGCTGAACGGGCTTCCTGCTTGAAGCGGATTAAGAATTCCGGGTCACCAACCAGGCTGGGACGCAGCACCTTAACGGCCACCATCCGGCCCAATTCCATATCTTGAGCCTTGTAAATGACGGCCATGCCGCCTGCACCAACTTGCTCGATCAGGCGATAACGTTCATTCAGGATTGGATTTTCGACCATCGGACCCTCGTCAGGAATAGAGACACAGCCTGCTGCGTCATAATCAATGCACCTGTTATTCTACATGCCTTTTCAGGGTTCACAAGTCGAACTGCTGCATTGCCCCCAACCAGAACGCAGGGAGTCGTCTCACCTGGCCTTCATGATCCAGGCAGATATGCCCGGATCGACCGGTGACGCAAACCACTTCGCTTTCCGCATCCACAATCTGGTAGCCAAACTCCAGCCCCCGGCTCCGAGCCTTCTCAAGCCAGGTGCGGATCGTGATCAGTTGATCGAACCGGCAGGGGGCAGCGTAGCGGATCGTCATTTCGCTGACAGCCAGTGAATAGCCCTGCGCTTCAAGATCGGCATATGATGCGCCCACCTGCCGCGAAAACTCAACGCGCCCCGCCTCAAAATAAACCAGGTAGTTAGCGTGGTGGACAATGCCCATCATATCCGTTTCGGCAAAGCGCACCCGGATCGTATGCTCGGCGACGAAGGCTCCTTCCGGTGGCATGGCTAGAGCGCTCCTTCTTGTTCCAGAATATCGCGGATCAAATCCTTGCGAGCCTGTCCGCCGAGGGTTTCTAATTTACGGATACCCAGCGGATCGATTTCTTCCCGCAGCAGCCGGACTTCTTCTTCGGTGGGTGGGGGAGTCTGGTGGATATCCGGGGCAATGACCAGCTCAAAGCCGGTTTTGCGCTGGATACGCTTGATGTCCACGTCACGGTGGTAGGAGGTTAACCGCATCCGCCCATCGTCCCAATCAAACTGGCCGAGATCGGTGATGCAGTAGACCGGCCCGGAGCCGCGCACCCGATCCGGTGTGTGGCCTAATCCGCTGACAAAGTCCACCTTTTTGACAAAGGTCACTTTAGAGTGGCGGGGGACATACAGGTAAACCTCGTCGGAAAAGGTTGTCACATCCGGGATGCCGCCGGTTCCCGGCAAACGCATAAAGGGCCGTTTATAGTCCTTCCCCAGTGCGACGTTATTAAAGTTTCCCTGGGCATCAACCTGTGCCGGGCGGAAGAATTCCTTTGGTGCGAAATTCGGCAGTGCCTCGGTCGCAGCCCGGACAAACCCCAGCCCCAGCTTCGCCTTACCAAGCCACAATTCTTCGATCCGCGCCAGGCCGAGCGGTGCCCAATCCTCGCAGAGCGCCTGCCCGATGGCCGACGCAAAGCGCATGTTTGGCGCATGAGTGAGCCGGGCCAACAAATACCCTGCCGCAACCAGCGGCGTTGCCAGACCCTGAGCGACGATCTCACCATCCTCGATCTGCCGGGAAATGCATACACTGATCAGTTCATCGATGGTGTAATCGGTGGATGGTTGGGACATGTGACCTCAATTCTGTTGGTGTTAATCGCGTCGTCTTCCTCCACGAACCAGGGAGACGTAATATAACAACTGCGCCAGCGAAACCAGCAGGGAACCGACATAGGTCAGAGCAGCAGCACTCAATACCGCCCGTGCTCCGCGCCGTTCATCGTTGCCCACCAGCAGATTGCTGGTCGTCAGCATCTTCAATGCACGCTGTGAGGCGTTGATCTCCACCGGCAGGGTGATCAATGCAAAAACAAACGCCAGCGAGAAGAAGGCGATCCCTAACCACATCAGCGGGCCAAGTTGCAGGAAAAAGCCGATGAAAAACAGGATCGGGCCAAGACTTGAGCCGAAGTTGACCGCCGGGACAATCCCACTCCGCAGCTTCAACAACAGGCTTCCGGTAGAATCCTGCATCGCATGCCCGACCTCGTGAGCTACAATCGCTGTCGCTGCAACAGAATTCTGGCGGGCGGTGCTTTCTGAAAGATTCAGTATCTTGCTGCGCGGGTCATAATTGTCGGTTAACTTGCCGGAAATCCCCTGTATCCGCAGACCTTGTAATCCATTCTCGTTGATCAAACGCTCGGCAACCTGAACACCGGCCAACCCGGTGCTGTTCGCCACGCGACCCCACTTCCGGTAGGCGCTCTGAACGCGCCACTGTGCGAACATCACAAACAGCAGGGCAGGTCCAACAATCAACCAGTATGTTGGATTCCAATAGAAAAATGGCATGGTTTTATATACCTCCTCAACTGCCCAGGAAATAGTTATGTTGTTTCCAATTAATTGTAACACGCTGGTATTAGAATCCTGACAGAAAAAGATGAGTTTCTTGTGTAGCGTAGTTGCTGTGACTGCTCCCTGTTACCCTCGTCTTGCGCCTAATGTTCGGCGTGATGTAGACTATGCTCAGTCTATTTCGGCTCTATTTTGTGAGGCAATCATGAGCGAGCAAACACGTGCGCGGGCAATTTTTTACGGGCTGGCCCTGGGTGATGCTTTAGGTTGGCCGATTGAATTCCTGACTATGCGCAAAATCAACATTAAATATGGCGAGCGGGGTATTCAGGAACCTCCGGACCCGGCTCAATTCTCTGATGATACCCAGACCTCGATGGCTATTGCGCAGGGCTTGATCGATGCAGGAGATGCAGACATTGACACGTTGATGGGATCTGTTGCCCATCACTTGATTGCGTGGAACAACTCTCCTCAAAACAACCGCGCCGCGGGCCATATCGTCACTGAAGCCGTGCGGACCTTAGAAGCCGGTGTTCCCTGGAAGGAAGCCGGATCACAGTCCGAGGGAAACGGCTCGGCGATCCGGGTGGCATCGATCGGATTTCTATACCAGCATGATCCAGACCGGCTGCGGGAAGTTGCCCATGCAACAAGTATTGCCACTCATGCTCACCCTTCGGATGTAACGGCTACTATCGCGGCTGCTTATGCGGTCAAGCTGGCGCTGGATAACGTTCCCCCCAGCCAATACTCGCAGCGCATCCTGGCTTTTACCAAAGATACTTCCCCTGCATTCGATACAGCAATAAAGCGGATTGAGCACGTCATCGAGTGGACGGACGAATTAGCCGCCATGAACTATCTCGGCAACGGCTGGATCGGACAGGATGCCGTGAGCATGGCTGTCTACTGCGCGATTCGCCACAAGGATAACTACATGGGGGCGGTTCGTTGTGCGGTGAATATCCCCGGCGATTCGGATTCGGTGGGTTGTATTGCTGGCGGCCTGGTGGCAGCCCGAACCGGCCTTGACGCGATCCCGGCTGATTGGGTCGCACGACTGGAACGCCGCGACGAATTAACCAAGATCGCCGATCAACTGGCAGCCAAAAAGCAAGCCATGTATGGGACACAATGAGGGATAGTCCTTGCAGGACAAACTGACCACCCTGGATAATGTTGTTGATCTGATCCGCCCCGGCGATACCCTCGCATTGGGAGGGATTACACTCTATCGCCGCCCGGTTGGGTTGGTACGATCTCTGATCGGGCAGCGTGACCGGCTCACCGATCTGACCCTGTTGTGTTTCACGGCAGGTTATGAAAGCGATCTGTTGATCGGTGCAGGGATGGTTTCAACGCTGCGCTCGTGTTACTGCGGGCTGGAGGTGTTTGGGCTGGCTCCTATGTTTACCCAGGCCGCTAACCGGGGTGAGTTGAACATCATCGAGGAGACGGAGGCCAGCTTATCGTTTGGTATCCGTGCTAAACTGGCCGGGGTGAGTTTTATGCCCGGCCTGGGGTGGCTGGGAACTGACCTGCCCGGCCTTCGCCCCGATGTAAAGATCATCGACGACCCTTACCAGCCCGGACAGCAGTTGATGGCATTCCCGGCTATATCCTGGGATGTTGCCGTGATCCATGCCTTAAAGGCAGATCGTTCTGGCAATGCATTGCTTAATGGCAACGTGGGTGTTGACCAGGAACTATCATTGGGAGCACGTGATCTGATCATCACCGCCGAAGAGATCGTCAATGGTATTGATGGCCGGGTGGACATAACCGGGGCGATGGTCAGTGCGGTCGTTCATGCCCCGCAGGGAGCCTGGCCGACATCCTGCTATCCTCTCTACCCACTCGCCGGAGGGGAGATTCTGCGCTACATCGAAGCCTGTAACGCTGAATGCTTTGAGGAATACCTGGATCAATTTGTCACTGCCGGGACGCCTGACCGGTAGGGTGAACATTTCTACATGGTGCTTTATTGCGCCCCGAAGTCAAAGTAGGGATCGATCCTCAAGATCGCTTCCTTTACATTCTGAGCATCCCCATCACGTCCCTGGGATTCGTAAAGTCGCATCAAAGCCGTCCAGGGAGCCAGTTCATATGCCGCCGGGCCGGGTTCGTCAAAAGTTTTTAGTAACATAATAGACCCCCGGCGGGCAAAGACGGCTACATCCCACCCCTGGTATTGAATCTCGCCCGGTCCTGCCGACACATATAATTCACTCGCCAGATCGAGATCGCCCCGGCTCTCCGCGATCTGACCCAGCACATAATCGGCGTAGTACTCGCCCAGAAAACGGGCAATGAGGGCATCGCGTTCCGCTTCGTCTTGATGGCCCAATGCAAGCTGTGCTTCGGCACGCAGTACGTAACTCCGGCCCATTTCAGGTGCAGCCTCTATCGCTCGATCCAACCACCGGATCGCCTCGGTTGGATCGTTCTGCTCTCGGAGAAAGGCCTCGCCGACACACATCAAATCGATGCTGGTATCTGTAACCGGTGATTCATCCCGGTAAACCCGCGCAAAGGCATCCCAACACTGGAAGGGGCTGTTATTGAGCACAGCGGGCGGCACGTCTTCCAGACCGAGAGATTGCAGGGCTTGCTGCTGCCCACTGATCCGATCAGGTGTGGATTGCCAATAGTCAGAACCGATATTTTCGATGCCGTCAATGTTACCAACACTTTCTAGCCCCTCCAGCAGGGTTGGGTCGAAGAGTTGGCTGTAATAGATCTGGGCCGCTTCGTGATTGCCTGATGCCTCCGCGATGCTGCCTGCCAATACCCAATTCGATCCTTCTCCTGGCCGGATGTGTGCGGCCCTGTCGGCTGCTTCCAGTGCCATTTCCAAATCCCCGGAGAGCGCCAGCAGTGATGCATAATTGGCGAGCATGACATCGGATGTGTCTTCGTAGTCAAATGCCGTTTGATAGGCACTTAACGCTTCGGGTAGATACGCCTCATCTTGAACGGCCAACTGCCCCAGGAATTGTGCTCGCTGTGCGGCATAGAACCCCATTGCCGGATCAATGCGGTGGGCGGTTTCAATTGCCTCCAGTGCGCCGGTCAGGTTACCTGCATCGAACAGCCGAATTGCCCGGTCGAAGTGATACTGCGCATAATCAGAGACACCCCATCCGATCACCGACAGGCCAACCAGGGTGAGGGTAATCAGGGGAGCCAATCTGGGCCTTTGAGCAAAAATCGGGAT
>JBNKDD010000134.1:0-14798 GCA_050288085.1 Anaerolineae bacterium | reverse complement strand
TCGTCTGGGTCGGGCCACAGCGGCTCAGCATCGGACCGGGCCTGCCGGGTAGAATTACGAAACCATCCATACCCGGTGTACTCGTCGTAGCTGGTATATTGCCAATATAATCGGGTCGGGCCTCGCTCCGGCGTGCTGACCGTCATCACCAGGCTTTCAGCTAAATCCGGGCCATAACCGAGTATATGCTGGCGCGGCCAGGTTCCCGTCTGCATCCGGTCTGGCCCATCATCCGAAGTATTAGCAGGGCTCGTTTCAGCCTCCTCAGAGGGATGCAGCATCTCGTTGACCCGGTCGGCAAATTCAGGTGAAGTCAGCCAGACGGTCAATCCCATCGCCGCCCCAACGCCGAGCACCAGGCTGCCCGTCCAGGCCCACCACTCAAACTCTATGCCGCTGGGCAGGCTGCCTTTCCATTGATCTTCCAATCTCCCCAGCGACCGGGTGCTGGCGAGCACCATCCCGGCGCTCAGACTGAGGATCAGATAGGCCCAGCCATCCGCCGTAAAATACAGGCTAAACCCCAGCAGCCCGAAAACCGGGATAAATGCAACCCAGACTGTTCGCCCCTGAAGAAGCAGCCAGACCACCAGGGCAGTGGACATCCAGACCAGCACACCGATCAGCGAACCCAGCAGGATTTGTCCACTCCTCTGGTATAACCTGAGCCGGGGCGGCCAATCGGATTGCAGGTTCCAGGCATAAATCAACAGCCGGTCGCGGGCGGCATTCCATTCAGGGGTAGATGGCACGGACTGCGCAGCCGGTTCAAGTTCGGTATCTGTATCTGTATCTGGCTCCGTTCCGTCCGGCTTGAGACGCTGAACGAATTCCCCGGCAATCCGACCCGACTCCGATCCGGCCCAGCGAGCCAGATTCGCCAGTTCATCCACCGCCGGGCCGACCGGTGGTACAGCCTTACTCTGGAACAGCCCAACGAACAACACCCCCCCGACCAGAACCGCCAACAAGGCAAAGGGCCACCGCCGGATCAACCGGCTTACCAGCCAGCCAAACAGCGCTCCGATCAGGGCCGCCCACCACAGCACCGCATTCTCGGTCAGCCAACCGGCACCCGTCAACCCACCGGGCAGAAAACACAGCAAAGCAGCCAGCATCGCAAAGTCAACGGCCTGCCGGAGATCGATTCGGTTTATGATCCACCGGGCAATCATATCAGCGATCTACCTCTGCTGTGCGCTCTCGCACTGCTACACCTCCCCAGGGGGTAATCGTATACTCCCGGCTGCCAACACCAGGGGCAGCAGGCTGCGCAGTTTGAATCAACCGCCGGTTGACCACCCGCACCGGTATCCCCAGATTTGTCAGCAGCCCGGACATGCCCGCAACCGCAGACCGGGGGTCAGATGATTCGGCAGAGGTATCCAGCAAAACAACCTGCTTTGAAGCGCTCCGCAAACCGGGCTGCATCAGTTCCATCGGCCAATCGCCCTGGCAGGATGGCGTAACAGCCACCAGCGAGTGCCCACGAGCCAGGAAAGGTTTAAGCTCCTGGAGCAGCCCACCCATCGGGATGGAGGTCTGTGCCTCAACGGGAGCCAGGGCACGCATCACATTCCAGAAATGTTCGGCTCCCTGCCCCGGCGGGATCAGGATTCGATGCGGGCCATAGGCTAACAATCCGACACCGCGCCCGGCCCGGATGAGATGCCAGGCATAGGTCGCTGCCCAGATCACACCGTCTTCGAGGGTTGAATCTTCACCGCTGCCACTGTGAACCGCCTGATCGGAATCCAGCACCAACCAGGTATCGCCGCCCATCTCGCGGTCAAATTCCTTGACCAGGAAGGACTGGTGGCGGACAGACAATGGCCAGTGAATACGCCGGATTGGATCACCGGGGACATAATGGCGAATCCCTCCAATAGCCGCCGTTTCGATCAGGCTGCGCTGCCGGGAGTTGGCTCGACCCTCTCCCCCGCCGGATAGATCGGGGACATGTTCATCATGTAGTATCGGTGGGTAGACCAATAACTCGCGCTGGCTAGAATACTCACTGACCGCCTTGAACAGGCCCAGGGGATCGCCAAAACGCAGGCTGGTTGGTCCTAATCGATATACTCCCCGACGGCGGCTGACACCTTCCTGCCGCCACTGACGCCGCTGGTTGGCGTCTACGGCCTGAACGCCGGAAGCATCGTACTGGGGCAGATTGGAGTGATCGGTGATTTCGGCAGCCAACAGGGGCAAGGAACTGAAGTTCGCCAACGTGAAGACTTCTTCCATCTGGTCGCCGACCTGCACCCAGGCATAGAGCATTTTGCGGCTCAGGATAACCCGCCGAGACAACCAGTACACCCATAGGAAGCTCAACCCAACCAACATCCCAACCCCGGATAGGATCACCACCCATATCCGGGCAGGCAGCACGATCGCCAGCAGGATCAGCAAAGCCACGATAATCAACAGGGTATATTCGGCCAGGTATACGGTAGAGCGGTGAGTCTCACCCTGGTGACGAAAAAGAACCAACCCCTTTTCAGGTTGATCCGCACTATCTGATTTATCGTGCTGTTCCGACACTGCCGGAATCCTTTTGGAAGAAAAAAGCGACTCAGCATCTCGACGAGTCGCTTATCTAATTAACAACGAGCAATCAGCCGCCAATAGAACGCACCAACAAAAGAGGCCGGTTGATGCGATTCAGCACCCCGGCAGCCACACTACCATAAAAAGCGCGGGCTAACCCTGTCCGGCCATGGCTCGCCATCGCCACCAGATCAACATTCTCCGTTTCCGCCATCTGGATGATCGATTTAACGACCGGCCCCTGGGCGACACGCAGATCGGTTTTAATTCCCCGTTCACGGAATTCCCCGATATGCCCGCGTAAATAGGCCCTGACCTCTTCCTCTTTGGCCTTGAATTCTTCTAATTGAAGCTTCAACATTGATTCGTGTGGATCGACGATCACCTGGCCTGATTCGATCACGCGCAGCATCAACACGTAGGACTTATACGATAGCGCCAGGCTTTCGACATGCGGCAAGATCGCTTCGGCACGGCGAGAGCCATCCAGAGGAACCAGGATGGATTTGTACACAGCTACCTCCAATACGCAATCGGGCTGGTGCGCGACCGCGCCAGCCCGACAATCAGTTTTTGTTATGAAGTACAAGCAATATGTTATCGGATGGTACGAGGTGGTGCTAAGGGATCGCCGCCGCCTTGCGGCATTGCCAGCACCAATGTTACAACTTTCGGGTTTCCGGTGGGTGAACCAATGATGTAAAAGCTGTATACCTCATTCTTCCTCAGACGCAGTGTCCCCAGGTCATAGGCCAATCCGCCAGGAGGGGCATCTGGGTTTTCAACATGGTTGGGGACAATCACCCGGTTGTTGCTCCACACCTGCCAGTTATAATCACCGGCCTCCAGGTTAGTCGAGGTGATGGGGTCTTCAACGTAACCCAGCGCCTCGATAAAGGTCTGACCGCTGCCATCTTTGATGTCAAACCGTGGCCCTTCGGGTACAGCGTGGAAGAACTGGACACGGGTTTCATTAGTACCGAGCGGCCCCAACACCGGTATGATGTAGGCTCCGAACTGTGCCCGTTCTTTGATGTTCATCACCGGGACCATATAGTATTCACCGTTGCCCAGAACAGCGTAACCCTGTACGACCGGGGCATCGGTGATTGCCGCGCCGGTGATGCGTACATCTACCAGCACCGGTTCATCCGTACTGACAGCGACCGGATAAGCGCCTTCAGCAAACTCCAGTGACTCGCCGAACAGCACGCCATTGATATAAATATCAACAGCCGGGGAATCTGGGGAGAAGTTTGCAACCAGGACGTAAGCCGTCCCACCAGTACTATCCTGCGCCATTACCACACCAAGCGGGATAGCCAGCGCAGCTACTACTAATGCAATGACCAGAACCAAACGGAGCTTTCTTCGCATTGATGCGCTCCTTTCATTTGCTAGGATTATAGCAATAACACCTATAATTGATAGGGTCTCAGACCCCCATGCACATCATTATAATGCATTTTCATTTTCCATGATAGCACAAGTTTGCAAATCAGGGAATCACGCAAACTATACGATTGCCGGGTGATCTCTCCTATCGCCCTCATTATTGTGGGGAGTCCAGCGAGTTGTTTGTTCAGTTGAACTAACATAAGATAGCCGTGTATATCTCAACAACTCACACAAATGGAGAATGAAGATAGATGCAACTCCACCTGATCCGCAATGCTACCCTGCGTATAAACTATGCCGGACACCAGTTTTTGATCGATCCCTTTCTGGCCGCCAAACACACGGTTGAGAGCTTCGCGGGGAAAGCGCTCAATCCCCTGGTTGATCTCCCCTGTTCACCGGAAGCGGTGATCCAGGATATCGAGATGATCATCGTCTCTCACCTGCACATTGATCACTTCGACCAGTTGGCCCAGGATTTGCTCCCAAAAGACATTCCGCTTTTCTGCCAGCCGGAGAATGAGGACAAGATCGTGGAGAAGGGATTCCAGCAGGTGACGCTCATCGGGGACGCTATCAGATGGGAAGGGATCACCATCAGCCGCACACCGGGGAAGCACGGAACCGGCAAATGGGGTGAACGGATGGGGAAGGTATCCGGGTTCGTTTTTCAGGCTGAGGCCGAGCCAACCGTCTATTGGTGCGGGGATACCATCTGGTGCGAACAGGTTGAGCAGGTGATCGCGGATACGCAGCCAGACGTGATCATCACCCATTCCAGTGGAGCCGAATTCGACAAAGATGACCCTATCATAATGAACGCCGACCAGACTCTCGCAGTTTGTAAGGCCGCCCCACAGGCCCGGATTGTCGCCGTTCACCTGGATTCGCTCGATCATGGCACGGTGTCACGGGCCGACCTGCGAACACAGGCCGCATCCGAGGGTATCTCGGATCAGCAGTTGTTGATCCCGGCGGATGGAGAGATCCTGGTATTGGTGTGATATTATCGAAATAATTTATTGCTCCCCTACGCCCGGCTAAAGGCCGGGAAGAACCACCAGAGTCAAAGCTGTAGTGGTTAAACACCTGAAATTATTAACGAGCCGCCGGGGTTTACTCAACGGCTCGTTTCATATGCTTGGTAGCAAAATCACGTTACGGGGTTGTCACCGCATCAGCATCAGCCGCTACACGAAAACCATAACCCCGGCAGCTTCCATCGGCAGGCAGCACATACCGGAACGCGGATCGCACATCAAGATAGCTGAGATCAAAGGCTCCGCCACGCAGCACGTGGTTGCCATCAGCACCCGGCTCTTCACGGCCATCGGTGGCATCATAGGGATAATCCTTGAATACACTGCTGACCCATTCCCAGGCATTGCCGCTCATATCCAGCGCGCCGACCCACGATGCGCCATTGGGATAGGTTCCGACCGGAGCGGTTAATGCATACCCATCATCGTAAGTGGTATCCGCCCAGAAGTAAACGTCACAATTCACGTCGCAGTAATTTAGCCGATCCTGCTCAAAGGCATCTCCCCAGGGATAGCCCCACCCGCTTGGGCCGCGTGCCGCATATTCCCACTCTGCTTCGGTGGGCAATCTCCCCTCTACCCATTCCGCGTAGTTTGTTGCATCCTGCCAGGTGACCCGGATCACGGGGTGATCGGCATAGGCTGGATCATCATAATAAATCCGGTCATCCGGCAGAGAACATGCCCCGGCCTCTACGCAGGCTGTGTACTGGCTGTTCGTCACTTCCGTCTGCCCGATCCACATGGCGTCCAGGCACACTTCATGCTGAGGGCCTTCAACCTGATAGCCGCTCGGATCGCATTGGAACGGCGCACCGCTGTATAGATCAGGGCATTCTTGCATCGCTGTTTCGATCTGAGCTTCAGAACTCCCCATCATGAAACACCCCGCAGGGACATAGACCATCGCATGGCCGTTCAGTTCTCCGTTCACCGGCTGCCAGTCTCCATTTTCAGACACCCCGGGAGTAACTGTGGGCAGCTCGGTAGGGGGAGCTTCGGTCGCGGTTGGTTCAACTTCCTGCTGTTCTTCAGTTGATTCGGTAACAGGCTGATCTTGTTCCTCAACTGGTGCATCTCCGGTTGAAGCCGGTGGTGAGCAACCATATCCGGCAGTTAGCACGATTAAAACAAACGCCAGGAATGGGAATCGATAGTTGCATCCTTTTGCCCCAAACCCCATTTCGTTATCTCCTTAAGGGGAAACAAATAATGGTTCTGAAAAAACCATATCTGCTTCAGCTGGGCTGGCCCAGCTTAATAATATTCATGTGAAATAAAATCGGTGACAGGCCAGAGGAATCCATCATCATTGTATCATAGGCATCTACGGCGGCAAGAAGCACTTGCTTTCCCCCTGTTTTACGTCAAAATAACGACTCACACCTTTATTTAACCACGGCCTGGAGATAACGTTAGCATGGAAAAGAAACGATTCTGGCATTGGCTGCCGATGATCATCACCAGCCTGATGGCCCTGGCCTTCATGCTGCTCTGGACATTCTGGGGAACCGCGGAAATGTATCATGAGGGCTGGCATGGGAAATTCTATGTCCGGCTGGCCTACCTGATCCCCGGCACGCTATCCCTGCTGCTGGTTCTGGCGGTCTTCAAATGGCCGCGCGTCGGCGGCTGGGCAATGATCATTTTAGGATTAGCGTTCACTTATCTGTGGTTCGACCCTCACATCGTGGATGGGAAGCTGGTCGTTGACCGGAAATGGAGTTCCCTGTGGGTCAGCGGATCCCTGGCAGTGATCGGCGTGCTGTTTTTTGTCGATGCCCGGCTTCGCAAGAAGTTCGATATCCAGATCGACGATCCGAACCGACGCTGGGGTTTACGCCAGCCACGCCTGACGTTGGCTCTCGCCGCTTATGGGCTGATGATCATCGTCATATCGGCTATTAACCTGCCGCGTGTATTGACCCGCCTGGATGACGGCGACCGGTCGGCCCGGTTGATCGAGGGGAACGGCGTCGAGCTGATCTGGGCACCGGAAGGGCCGGGTTGGAACTATTTGCAGGATTATGGCGGCTATCCATCGTGGCGGATGATAGCCTTTTACGGGCGGCCTCCCATCGGCCTGGAGAAGAGAGTAGACAAAATGGCTACCCAGGAAGACATGGCAGCAACCAATCTATGCCGATACCTGAGCGAAGACGGCCTGACCCTGATGGACACCCCACAGGATATCTGGCGGATGCCGACCGTTGATGAGCTTGCCCGGTCGCTGGTCAGGGATGGCAAATCGGCGGGCTGCGCCTGGAGTGGTGAGGGCGAGGAAGAGATGAAGTGTCCGGTGCAGCCGGATAAAGAAACTCCACTCTGGGACCCGACGGCCCCTCCCATTTACTATTGGGCGTACGAATTGTACGACGAGGAACATGCCTATTTTGTCAGTTACAACGGCTGGGTCAATAGTGCCTGGCAGTCCGGTGGCAATCCGCGCCACAGCTACCGCTGTGTAAGGGAACCATAGAAAATCTCGACTATAATGATATCGAAGGGGTTTTCCACCGTTATAAGAAAACCAGATACGAAAGGGAAAAATCAATGGAACTCCTGGAACTGATCGAAGACCGCTACAGCGTGCGCACTTATAAACCCGACCCGGTCCCGGATGAGATGCTCCAACAGGTGCTTGAAGCGGTAAGGCTGGCACCATCGGCTAAAAACTTGCAGCCCTACCGGCTGATCGTGATCCGTACCAAGGGCCGCGAAGAAGAACTGATGCGCATCTACGAGCGGGATTGGTTTGTGCAAGCGCCAATTGTGATCGCGCTGGTTGGCGTGCCCGCGGAAGCCTGGGTACGCAGTGACGGCACCAACTATTACCACGTGGATGTAGCAATCGCGATGGATCACCTGATCCTCCAGGCGACAGAGTTGGGGTTGGGAACCTGCTGGATCGGTGCTTTTAACGTCGATGCTGCCCGCGAGGTGCTCGGCCTGCCGGATGGCGTCGAGCCGGTGGTCTTCACACCGTTGGGTTATCCGGGCGATGAACCCGGCTTCAAGCGCCGCAAAAAACTATCGGAACTCGTCCGCCAGGATAAATGGTGATTGATTACAAACAAAGGGTACAGTTCATAAGTCTGTACCCTTTGTGCATCTTTGCTACATCAGGGTGCATCGACCGTTACACGGCATAGGATAGTGTTGTTAGTTTCCAGGTCTGGCCCCCAGATTAATTCTGCGCTTGCATCCCAACCGATCTGGTCATAACCATCTTTGGGGCGTACCTCACTGGCCGAGTGAACGGCGGCAGCAGGCCAGCCAGAATCATCATAATCGGAACTTTTCCAACCGGCTGGTTCGCCCAGATCAACAAAGTCACAGGGCGGGGTCCCGGCTACCGGATTAGACTCTCTTTCGCAAGACTTATCAAGCGGTGCTTCATGAATGACCGTACACTTCCATGTCCCGTCAGAAACGGCCACAACCTGGCCGGTCGCCATATCAGTCAACTGCATGATAAAACCGCCATCTCCCATTTGCTGGTTGTCCCTGCCGATATATTCCAATCCAGTGTCATTTTCTTTAAAGTCTTTAAGAATGAAGTTTAAGAGAAGCGGATAACCGGCCTCAAAAGTCGCTGTCTCGGCATTGAAAGAACGCTCTGTTGTAATGGGCACAGAATCTTCAACGATCAATTCTTCACCGAGGTAAGCAGCAAACCAGTTGTCGGCCCAGGCTTCAAGCTTAAATGTCGTCGCAGGCCCCGATTCCACGGCTTCGGACACAGCAGGTTCAGCGGCTGTCGGACTGGATGCTTCTGAGCCAGGTGATGTAGGATCGGGCGCAACTGGATCGGGCAAAGTAGGGCCGGGCGGTGGTGTTGGTGGCATCACTTTGTCTTCCGTAGCTGGAAGCGGTGTCGGTGGGACTGTTGTCCCTGTTCCACTACATGCGACCGTGACAGCAGCAAGGATGCCAGTCACAAGCAAAAAGGATAGTCGTCTGTTCATTTCTCCCCCTTAAAATACCGGTTAACAGCTTGAGATAATTACGTTACGATAATTTTGGCTTCGGCATTGATGATCCAATGAAGCCCTGTCGATTCTGGATTGGCGGGCCAAACCTTCCAGAATGATAGTATCGCAATCGGATTTTAAAGTGTATGCAAATCGTAAAAACCTTGTAAAAAAACAACCAACTGGTTGTGCGGGGAGAAAGTATAAAACACCGGGGATTGATGCACTCAACTCCCCGGTGTCTTTTTGAAGAAGCTCAGTAAAGCCTCAGTAAAAGCCTCCGGCGCGTCTTCCATCGCGAAGTGGCCGCCCCCCTTGATCTCGACAAGTTCGGCAGCCGGGAATACCGACTGCAGCCAGGCAAGCTCACGTTTATCGAAGTAAGGATCGGGATCGCCCCAGATGATGAGCACCGGGAAGTCCGGTTCATTAAGCGCCTGCTGCACATCTCTCATGAGCGGCTGATAGCCTTCCAGCCGTTCCAGGCGGAGCATCGTCCGGCGGGTGCCAATCGGGTCCAAGGACTCCCGATAATGCTGGCGGATATCGGATTGGCGGGCCGCCTGCATCAACAGGGGCAGGCCCAGGCTGAAGACATTCATTTTGACGAGCAGCAGTTCACCGGTCACGGAGGTGAATTGACGCCAGTAAAGCGGGGGGGCGAAGTCCGGGCGAAAGGTGGTATTAACCAACACCAACTGCTCGACCTGATCAAACCGGTCACAGACAGCGGCTAATCCTGACGGCCCTCCCCAGTCATGGACAACCAGCCGGAACGAATCAAGAGCCAGTTGATCAAGAAACAACCTCATCCCATCGGCCTGCTCTTTGAATGCCACCCCGTCCGCCGGTTTGCTGGATAAACCATAGCCAAGCTGATCCGGCGCGATCACGCGGAACTGTGGAGCCAGCGCGTTGATCTGATGCCGGAACGCAAACGACGACAGCGGGCTGCCATGAACCAGCACGACCGGCGGGCCATCCCCTTCATCGACATAAGCCATCTGGTACGGCCCGACATCCATCTGGCGTAAAGCAAATTCCAAGTGCATATTCACCTCTAAGAGCCTTCACCAATCCGCGCCAACCTGGCGATCAATAGTGGGTGCCTGGACGGCGTCCCGATCTTCCGGGAGAAAGACACGCATGATGATGATCCCTGCCCCGCCACGACGGCATTCCAGGGTATTCTGAGCATTGCCGGGGCCGGGTTGGATGCGAATCTTGTAACGACCGTCTTCATCAATATCGATGGTGTCACCATTCAGATGGCCGCCCGGTATCCGCAGCAGCCGGTTATCGTAGATACCAAACATCCAATAGTTGGCGTCCGGCGCTTCACCGGTAATGGTGGTGACGGTGTTGCGGCAGCTATAGCGGGCGGTGAAGTAAATGGCATCGGCTGAACCTGCTGCCCCTGCCCCAGATCCCTGACGAAGGAACTCGTCAATGGGAAGCTCCGTCCGGTAAGCAATTGAAATGCCAATTGGAAAAAGCACATACCAGATCAAGGCGATGAGCAGCAACCCTTCTATCAAGGCAGCCCCTAGACGCGTAAGAATCCAATTTAGTTTGCTCATGGCGTGCTCCCCTGTACAAGTACTGCCCCATCCTGTGATACGGTGGGCAATAGGGCCGGTTCACCTACCTCCTGGAGTGTTATGCGAAGTTCGATGATCCCACGCTTTGCATCCGGGTTGACCTGAATGTGGTTAGGCGCAGTGGAGTTAGCATCCTGCGAGAATTCAATCGTATAGGAGCCGTCTTCATTCAATGAGACGGTTTGCATATTCAACGATGGATTTTCCTCATTGCCGACATAGTACGTCACACTCCAATACCGGGCATCGGGGGGAAGTCCTTCCAACATCACCGGCCCCCGGTCAAAGCGTAAGCGGAGTATCCAATACTGGGAATCTTCATGAATCCAAAACCAGTGGTAGTTTTCCAGCAAGTTCTGGACTTTCCAGCGATCCCGGTGGGCTTCGATCCAGTGGGGGTGGCTGGCCCAGCTCAGTTGATAGATGAGCGCATAGCCGCCAATCAAGACGATCAGGATAGCAAGCAGCAGCAACGCGCCCTGTCTGAAGCTTCTTGACCACTCAGAGCGATCTGGTTTCATATTCATCTCCTTGTTTGCAGAGTGGCTGCCCAAGGATTGAATTGGTTATGGGGAATAGAGCGCCACAGATGAACTATGTCATCAATGAGAAGCTGCTATGACCAACTGTCCAGAAATTGGAAGTAGGGGTGAGACGAAGTAATTTGAGGCAGTTTATTAACTTCATTATATCACAGATGCAGATGTGCCGGTGGAGGCACCAGGGCAATCGCACTGGTGGAAGCACGAAGAAATGAAAATCGGGCACGACCGTGTGGTTCCGTGCCCGATTGAACTGCGAGATCGCCATCACTGGCTCACGTAGACATCTTCTTTGCTGCCACCTTCCGACCAGCGCATGACGACTATTGCCAGAGTGCCCAGAATAGCAAAGCCGCTAACCAGGGGTAGAACGGTGCCATTGTAACTTTGTCCGATCAGGATGCCGAGCGGAACCTGAACAAAAGTAGACAGCGACCCAACGACAGCCGCGCCCATCCCGGCAATACGTCCGAGCGGTTCCATGGCGATAGAGTTCAGGTTGCCGAATAACAGCCCGACACAGAAGAACGCCGTCATGAAAAAGATCAGCAGTGCAGGCAGCGGCGGACTGCCACCCAGCATATATGCCACGACGAGAAAAGTAATAGAAAGCGCGGCGAGCGCCCGCAGTGCCCATTTGGATAACAAACGCATCCCAAAGCGCATCACCAGCTTAGAATTTGAATAGGAGGCGCTGCCAATCGCGAGGGCAATCGCCCCGAAGTAAAGCGGAAACCGTGTGCCCAGCCCATATTGTTCTTGCAAGATTTGTTGAGCAGAGTTCAGGTAACCCAGAAAAGCACCAGAAACCAGACCGGCACAAAGCGTATGGCCCAGGGAAACCCGATTGGAGAACACTTCCCGCGCAGTCATCAGGATCGATTTCCCGGAAAAGGGTATGCGCCGTTCTTCTGGCAGTGTCTCAGGCTGGCGGACTCCAAACCAGATCAGCGTGATGATGGCTATCAATAAAAACGAGCCAAAGATAGCACGCCAATGGGCAATAAGGAGGATCGCCTGCCCGAAAGAGGGCGCAACCGCCGGGACAATGATAAAGATAGCCATAACGATTGACATCACGCGGGCCATGGTTCGCCCCTGATATTGATCCCGTACCAGGGCCATTGACACGCTGCGCGGCCCGGCTATGCCCACCCCCTGCAAAATGCGTCCCACCAGCATGATGGGAAAACTGCGCGAAAAGATAGCGAATAAACACCCGACCATGTACAGGGCATATCCGGCATAGATCGCAGGCTTGCGCCCGACACTATCCGACAGCGGCCCGTAGATGATCTGGCCGACCGCTAAACCAAAGAACAATAACGAGACGATTAACTGCCGGGAGTTTTCTTGCTGAACACCTAAATCCGCACCAATGTTAGACAATGCCGGAAGCATCGCATCCGTCGATAAGGCGGCCAGAGCCATCATCAAGGCCATCAGGCCGACAAATTCGCCGTAAGGAAGAAGGGACTTGTTGTCATTGAAGCTCATCGTTGTTTTCCCCAGATAGACCATGTAATTACAAACAAGTTATATTATCCATACCAGCGTCGTTATCGCACTATGATAAAGATAACTTTGTAATGGTTCTTCCGGCTTTTCATATCTTACATTTGTAACGCGCGCGCCTTAGTCACTCGGCAGTGAGGCGATGAAATCGGCCACCACGTTGAGATTGGCTTTTTCGTGCTTCCAGGGGGCATCCCCATGCTGCCCGAACAGCGGATCGGCCTTCACAACAATCACCATGTTATATTCATCGAACACAACGATCTGCTGCCCGCCGTGCCCCCAGGCCAGGTTGTAATGATGCTCCCCTGCTCTGACCGACCACCACTGGTAGCCATAGCCGATATCCTTAAATTTGCGCCCTACCCGGTAATCCCAGGCATCTTCTGAGTAGGTTTGCAGAGAATCATGCACCCAGTCAGCCGGGACGAGCTGCTCGCCTTCGTACTCGCCATCATTGAGATACAGCAAACCGAACTTTCCCATGTCACGAGCGGTTAAGTACATATCAGCATGGCCGTTATAATTACCTTCCCAATCGGCGATCCAATCGACCAGTTCGATATCAAGCGGCTCAAACAGGTTTTCCTCGGCAAGTGTCTTAAGATCGGT
This sequence comes from Anaerolineae bacterium, assembly GCA_050288085.1. Classification (GTDB taxonomy): domain Bacteria; phylum Chloroflexota; class Anaerolineae; order Aggregatilineales; family UBA3940; genus JBNKDD01. The sequence continues at coordinate 1,566 of JBNKDD010000134.1, read as the reverse complement.
ATCACAGGCCCGTGCAACGACCACCCCGATCAGGTGGGAGGTCAGGTTGCTGTAATCAAAGTCAGATCCCGGATCGCGGACGAGTGGGACATCAACCAGATTGGACGGTCGAAAGCCGTGATATAGCAGATCGAATAATTCCGGCGAGGACTCCTCCCAGGGATACCCGGCCCGCATCTGTAACATCTGCCGGATGGTGATCTCGTTCTTCCTCGGATCGGTGATCTGATCGGCAAGCTCCGGGAAGAATTCCATCATCTTCTGATCGACGCTGGTCAGGCAGCCCTGGTCAAGTGCAATCCCGACCAATGCCGAGGTAAAACTCTTGGTGACCGATTGAATCCTGGTGGCCTCTTCAGCCGATCCACCGTGAAAGTATCCTTCGGCGATCAGATAGCCATCCTTGATAACGAGCAACGCATTGAGGGTTTCCACATCCTCTGCGTTGAGATACAACTCCGCTACCAGCTCAGGGTCTAATCCCTGTGCATCAGGTGTCGATACTTCCCAGTCATCGCCGGGCTGCGGGGTGTAATCCACCGCTTCGAGCTGCTTTGCCGATGGGCCACATCCGACCAGCAGGAGCAGGATCAGGCTGGCGACGACTGGCATGAAATGAGCCGGGGTGTGAAACCGGTAGTTCTTGAGTAGATTGTTGTTAGCCATGGTTTTGTCCTTGCTCTCATCTTCTTAAGTAGCTATTCCGCCGGTAAGGATGCGATGAAATCACCCACCAGCTTGTTGATCGCGCCTTCATACTTCCATCCTCCCTCGCCCTCAAGCTCAGGGCCTTTTAGCGGGTCTGCGGTCGTGACGATAATCATATCCAGGTCATTGAGCAGGATAATGTAGTTTGCCCCATGCCCGACGGCGTAATCAAAATGGTGTTTACCCACCCTGGCAGACCACCATTGGTAGCCATAACCAAGATCCCGGAAGGAACCATACCGGCTGGTTGTCCATCCTCCTATGACGATATCTTCCGAGTATCTTTCCAATGAATCGCTGACCCACTCTGCCGGGACGACCTGTGTCCCTTCATATTCACCGTCGTTGAAATATAACATTCCAAACTTAGCCATATCACGAGCCGTCACATAGGTTTCTCCGGCACCCATCCGATATCCATCAGAATCAGCACTCCAATCGGCGATCTCGGCACCAATCGGTGTGTAAAGATTCTCCTGCGCGAAGGGCATCAGATCGGTATCACATGCCCTGGCGACAATCACCCCCAGGATATGTGAGGTCAGATTGCTATACCCGAATTCAGTTCCCGGATCGCTCACAAGCGGAAAGTCAACAATGTGGGGCACCCAATACCAATTGTTGCTAAAAAACATGATTTCCGCATATTCAGGGTAGAATTCCTCAGCGGGATATCCGGCCCGCATCTGCAACAGGTCCCGGATCGTGATATCGTTTTTTCGCTGATCGGTGATTTGATCGGCAAGCTCCGGGAAGAATTCCATCATTTTCTGATCGACGCTGGTCAGACAGCCCTGCTCCAAAGCAATCCCGACCAGAGCCGAAGTAACACTCTTGGTGGTTGACGCCCTGGCTGAT
>JBNKDD010000133.1:0-14838 GCA_050288085.1 Anaerolineae bacterium | reverse complement strand
GGCTGGCGGCGGTGTTGATGGTGGTGTTGACGAAGTTGTGCTCGATACTATCACTAACAATCTGGATGAGAGCCATGTAGAATCCATCTGGGTTATTCGTCCTAAGTATGAGATCGCCGGTAGTGGCTCCTCTTACACAGTAAGTTTTTTGGGGGATACCGCTCTCCCGTGGCGGGTTGAAGAAGTCTGTGTTTATCCCAAACCTTGTACTGACACGTCCAGTGGTATCTCTCCGAGTGACATTCAAACGAACCTGACAAAGGCAAGTAATGACATGGGGGGCTTGTCTCGAGACGCTCTCATTCGAGTTGATGCTGATAGTGACGAACATTTGGCGATCGTCGTCGTCAAATACGAAGCCCAGACTATTCTTAATTTGAGCTTCTTTGACTACTTCGGGCCGGATGGAACGCTGCCCCTAAAGGCGTGGACGGTCATGCGCCAGGAGATCCTGGCAGAAACGCTCGAAAAGTTCAACAGTGGTTGTAGTGCCTATCCGATTGCCATCAACCTGCTTTCTTTGGGTGGCACGGGTAACACAACCAAACTCTATGAAGCCAGCGAAGGCGACCGGTTCGATATGCCGTTGAATAACCCCAACGCCGTACCGGGTATTCCAGATAATGGTTATAGTTTCCTGAGATGGCATCCTCTATCTTCGGTGCTGGCCACCGATCTTGCTAATCCTGCAACGTCGGCTACGGATTACGAGGATGTGTTTTTAGGTGGTGGCGACACATCGCTTCATCGCGATAACTGGGTTTGGGCTTCATCGGACGCTCCTCCTAGTGACGTCTTGGAAGATCACATCAATGCTGAGCGTGCTTTGCGGGTGATTGGCTATTACTACAGCGATGGGTCTATAACTGAGGTAAACCCAGGGAATAATGGTGGTGTCCGAATATACAAGATCGACCAGTTCGTAATCGTAAAAATTGCGGCTTTCGATACTGGTAATAAAGAACTCACCTTCGAGTTCCTTCGTGTGGATAATAGCTGCGGCTACGATCTGGATTAGCCGTCAACATAACATAAAAAAAACGGAGGTCTTGCACACTTCAGGGGCATGTCCTCCGTTTAACCCGGTTCTTTTGGTGAACCAGAGCACTTATCAAGATCATTTGAGGACATTGAGAGGAATTATCGGATCATGAATAGAACCACTCATAATAAGGACAACCGGCTAGACCGTTTGCTGCGGCAGGTTGTTCCCATTGAAAATGCCGAACGGGGGCAAATGCTGCTAATCATGGCTTTCGCGATGGTCGGCTTGCTGGTCGCCGTCGGCCTGGCTGTTGATGGGGGCGTTTTGTTCGCCCGTAAAGCCCAACTAGACCGGGCAGCCGATGCGGCTGCCCTGGTTGGTGTGGTGGAATACGCGGCTGATGGTAATCTGACCGCTGCCAATACCCGCGCCCGCCAGTTCTTAGGGGCAAATGGTATCTTTGTCAATTCTGAAACTACGCCTTGCTCAGCGGCTAATTGGGATACTAATGACTTCTGCGGCGAGAGGCCGGATTCGTCAGGGAGCCTCCCTGGTACCATACGTTACGGGGTCGAGGTGCGCTGGCATTCAGAAGTATACTTCATGCAGTTGATCGGTTTTGACACCATCCCACTTAAGTCTAAAGCAACGGCGGAATACTTCCCGCTGGTGGATATCTACACCAGTCCCACGGCAGAGAATGGGCTGATCCGCGTAAGCAACCTGTCGATCTTTGGGGAAAATAGCTGTGTGAAATGGGGCGATCCCCGTACCCCACATGATGGTAATACAATCAATCCAGCTCCTGGTACTAATTATGATGAGCTGAAGGGTGTGTATACCTTCCGGCTCACCGTACCAAAGAAGTTTTATGCCGATTACCCGGAAGGTAATGGCTACCAGTACCTGCGGGTCGAACTCTTCGACCCGGATGATGGCAACCAGATTTATGATGGGGACAATGAATACCAGGTTTATGATGAAAATGGCATTCCTATTGATCCGGAAGGTTATTGTGCTGACCAGCAACTGAGATATCTCGATCCGGACGATGAGACCACTTACCTTCCAGACGAAACGAAGGATTGGTGGCAAAATAACTTGTTAGTCAATGCCTGCCTGATCCCCACCGTAGAAACCGCGGACCTTAACCAGGTTCCTCCTGACCCGGATGGGAACCCTTACTGGATCATCCGCGTGGACGAGATCCGGGCGGGATCACCGCCTACCTGCCGGAACGCCTTTTCTTCTCCGCCAGCTACTTATGCCAATGGGCATTTCACGCGTACCGCCTACCGGCTGTTCTACTACCAGCAAACGGCCAGTGGGGGTTTGCAACAGGTTGACCTGGCTTACTACATAGGGAAAGTGGATGATAGTCAACCTGGACCTTTGGCTGGGGGATCATACCCCGTTGATCCCCAGATAGAGGCACAAAACACCGACCTGATGTGGGTTTCGCCCGGCGCAGAGGGAATAGAACTTGCCCCTACGTTTGACTATCGCACGGATCAACCAGTCGTACCCGGTTCACCGCTGATTTCGCCGGCTGAGCCATCGACCCAGGTTGAGGACTGTTTGACCGCACAAGGTTACTTTGCCGACCCTACTCGGAAAGGTACTGATATCATCAAGGCTACCAGTTGTGAGGGTGATGGCAACTTTATCGTCGACCTGGATACAGAAGTGCCGGATATCTTCGTTGATCCAAACAACGGCTCGATGGACATCTTTTTGCAGGTGATTGGCCTGGACGGCACATCTGAAAATGCCTTCGAAATCTGGGCTGGGCCTTCCATTGCCGATCTTACAGCGGCAAACGATCCACATCCTGCTGTCCCGTCGGAAGTTAACTCCCGCAATGTCTACTACATGGTCAACCAGGATGATAATCCTCATAGCTCGGCAGGGGTATCGATCACCGGGCTGGGGCACCTGAATATGAACTACAACTCTCAGGACCCCTCCGAACTTCCGCTGGCGTACCTGGGGCCGCAGTTCTCCGGGGCCAACATGACCATTCAACTGTTTGACGCAGACGGTGGTTCTGGGCCGATTGTCTTCTACATGGACAGTGTTCCGCAGTCGGACTGGGCGGCCTGCTTCAAGGAGTCGGGGACTGATAACGCTGATCAATGCATCAATTACTTTGCCGACCTGGGTGTGTCGGCCCCACCCAACAATGGTGAGCCGACGGAGGCTCCCTTTACTATCTATCCGTTTGGAAATACAAATCCTGGTACGGGCAATACCTGGGTGCCTATGGCCTTCACACTGCCCGGCGAAATTGTCCCCTTCTATGGTGGCCGCCTGATGGTTCACTACGAGGGATCCGCTAACGATACGATCAACTGGATGATCGTGATCGAAAGCCGCCCATTCCTCGTCGAGTAGTGATTGACCAGATCAATCATGTAGGGACACGGCGACTAAACCGTGTCCCTACTTTTTTTATCACCAGGATGGCGTTCCTTAAATGCAAGACCTGAAGCATCTGCTCCGCCAGACATGGCAAACCATCTGGAAAGACAAGTTTCTGCTGGTGTTGGGATTGGTGGTCACGTTGGGAGCCGGGCACGGCGGCATTGGCGGGTTCGAGTGGACGTTTTTGAGCAGCCGCCTTCCGTCGTTTAGCGCCCCCGCCGGTGGATCAGAACCCGTCATTGTGCCGGATATGACAACCACCATCCCCGATTTGCAGGCTGCTGGAGTTTCCCCCGACACCACCCTCCGGTTGATCAATAATCTGCTGATTCTGCTCGTCGTTGTGATTGGGCTGCTGCTGGTGGTAGCGCTGGTGTTTGGTATTCTGTCGGTGCTGGCACGTGGGGGGATTATCGCGGCGGTTGGGGAGCTTTCAGACAATCGGGCTGCCAATCTGCAATCGGCACTTCGGTGCGGCTGGCAGCGTCTCTGGCAGATGATGGTGATCCTGTCGATTCCGCTGATCCCGGTGACGGTCGGGGTGATTGTGGTGGTGCTGCTGTTCACGGCCTATTTTGGTGGGGCCGGGGTAGGGTCACTGGGGGAACTGGCCCGCCCGTTGACCGATCCAGGCTTCAAGGCGACCACCACTGCGATTATGATCCCCCTGGTGATCGTGTCGCTGCTGCTGGGTTTCTGGCAGATTTTCGCCGACCGTGCCTGCGTGTTAGAGAATCTCAAGGTTGGTGAGGCTTACCGGCGCGGCGGACAGGTTTTGCGAAAGAATCTGAAGGCTGCTTTGCCCCTGTTAGCCATTGAACTGGCTATCCGCTTTGTGATTGGGTTGGTGGTCAGCCTGCTGACTATCACTATTGTGCTGCGGTTTATCGTGCCAATCCCGCTTCTGATCGGGGTGCTGGCCCGGACTTACCTGACGTCGCTGTGGACGCTCGCCTGGGCGGATTGGACAGCCCCACAGTCTGAGCAGCTGCCATCCACCCGCCAACAATAGACCTGATCGGCGGCTGATTCATGCCAGCCCTGGGTGTGTTTGATGATCAGGTTGGCGATCAGGGCGATGTGATCGGGGCCATCGTTCAGCGCCGGGATGTATCCAAACGACTGTCCGCCCGCCTCAAGGAAGATTTTCTTCCCCGCTATCGCAATTTCCTCTAATGTCTCCAGGCAGTCAACCGAAAAACCGGGTGCGATCACCTGCGCGGATTTGACTCCTTGCCCCGGTAGATTGCCGAGCGTCGCATCAAGATAAGGCTTTAACCACTCGCTCCGCCCAAACCGGGATTGAAAAACCACCATCCAGAGTTCGGGCGGGATTTGCAGCTTTTCCGCCATCAGTTGGGCTGTTTTGTGGCACTCACAATAATAGGGATCGCCCGACAGCACATAAGATTCCGGCAGGCCGTGAAAAGAAAAAAGCAGCTTTTCCGGTTGGCCGTGCTCATCCCAATGAGTTTGTATGCGCCCCGCTAAAGCCTCGATGTAGCCCGGATCGTCGTGATAATGGCTGACGAATCGCAGGTCGGGAATCCAGCGCCAGCTTTTGAACACTTTGGCGGCTGCATCAAAGGTGGTCGCGACAGTGGTCGCCGAGTATTGTGGGTACAGCGGCAGGATCAGGATGCGGCGGGCATCGGCGCGGCGAAGTTCCTCCAGCCCCTCTTTGATAGATGGCCTGCCATAGCGCATCCCAAATGCCACTTTAACCGGGCTGTCGAAGTGTTCCGGGAGGATATCGTTCAGAGCATCGACCTGCCGCCGGGTGATACTCAACAGGGGGGAACCATCTTTCCCCCAGACTTTTTGATAGGCGCGGGCGGATCGCCGGGGCCGGGTGTTGAGGATAATGCCATGCAGCAGCGCCAACCAGGGTAGACGCGGCAGTTCGATCACACGCGGGTCGCCCAGAAACTCGGCCAGGTAGCGGCGCAAGGCTCCCTTCGTTGGAGCTTCTGGCGTCCCCAGGTTGGTGACCAGAATCCCGGTGCTCGGTTCACTGTCGGGATGGTGGTCAATGATGCTGGTGTAATGGGGCATGGCGTCTCCGATAGATAAGTTTGCATATATTTTAACAGGTTTACAAAATTACTGGCGGCTTGCGCTTCCCTTCTGCCTGTAGCATAATCGCGAGGCGATGGCTGTTCAAAAGGGACCCCTATCTAAGATCCGCCGCCCTGCGTTTGCGCTTCGCCTGGTGCTGTCTCTGGCGATAGCAGCTTTGTTATCCCTGCTGCTGACCGGGGCTACACCCGCCTCGGCGCAGATCGAAATCCCGGAGATGGACGAATTCTACGGAGTGAACTTCATCCCTCCGTTTGAACCCTGGTTGACCCTCGCTAAAAACAGCGGTGCCGGGACGGTGCGCTGGCAGTTTAGCTGGCGTGACCTGGAACCCAATCAAGGTGAGTGGCATTGGGAAAGCGCAGATGCTGATGTCAGGGCGTGGCGCGAGGCCGGGATCGGGATTCATGCCCTGTTGCACAACCCACCAGATTTTGCCCTTGAGCATCCGGGCAATGGCCTGATGCCCAAGAACATCAACCTGCCCTGGGATCACCCCGACAACTATTGGAGCCACTACTGTTACGAGTTCGCCAGCCGCTACAAAGGCCGGATTGACAGCTACGAGATCTGGAATGAGCCTGATCTGGAGCAGTTCTGGGAGGGCACACCGGAGCAGTATTTCTACATTATGCGCTCGTGTTATCAGGCGATCAAAGCTGCCGATCCGGGCAAGCCGGTCGCGATGGCGGGCATGGCCCTGTTGATCGAGCGTGACTTCTTCCCAACGGTGGTGCGGATGGCCGCCAACGACCCGAACGGGCAGGAGTATAATTATTATTTTGACGTAGCGAATATCCACATGTATGCCAGCACCGAACTGGTCTACGATCTTCTAGTCGAGACTCAGGGGGTGCTGGAGCAGTATGATATGGGGTATAAGCCGATCTGGATTACCGAGACAAACATCGCAATATCGAGCTATGCCCACGATCAGGGGATGCCTGATTGGGCCCACGCCAGCGAAGAGGAAGCCAGTTGGTATATCCTCGAAGCGATCATGAATGCCCATGCCGGTGGGGCGGAGCGATTTATGATCTTCCGCTTTCATGACGCCGATATGGATGTCGCGTATGGGCTGATCACCAGTGATGCTAAACCCCGCGATACTTACCGGGCATTGCAGCTTGCCGCCACTTTCATGACCGATATCGAGGAGGGCAGCCGCGAGGTGATCGGCGACGACGTGGTGATCGTCACCCTGAAGCGCGAGGACGGTGCCCGGATCGTGGGGGTCTGGTCGCTGGCAGGCCGGGCGCAGACGGTCAAGATTCCGGCATCACAAAACGCGGCACTCCTGGTCAGGACATCGGGCAGCACATCGACGGTCACCAAGGGCGCAGACGGCCAATACGAAATCAAACTGGCGGCGGTCAATCGTGAAACCAGCACCCGCCCCGATCACTATGGGATCGGCGGGCCACCGGTCATAATTGTCGAGCAGGATGCCGATGCGCCGACCGTCACCATTGAGCCGGAACCCCTCCACCTGGATGATACCCAGGTCATAGTCCGTTGGTCGGGTGATGATGGCGAGTTCGGTACGGGGATCGACTCTTACGAGATCGAGATTAGCATTGATGGCGGCGACTGGGAAGTATGGCAAACGGGCTTCGTTGGGACGGAAGCCACCTATGATCTGTCCGAAGGCGGGGCGGTTGAGTTCCGTGTGAGGGCGGTTGATAAGGCGGGCAATGTCAGCGATTTTTCCGAGGCCACCCAGCCGGTCAGCTTGCTGCCGATAGGCCGGTTGATTGCGCGGATAATCGATCTGCGTGGGCAGTCTGTTCCCTTTGCACGGGTTACCCTGGGTGATGGGACGCTTCATGATGCGGATGAAATGGGCGTGGCACGGATCACGCTCCCGCCGGGGCCAGCGCGGATTGTCAGCGTGGATGGATCGGCGCATGGGCAGGCTAACCCGGCCCCGGTCGAGATCGAGCTGGGCGAAGACCTGACCGTCGAGTGGGTTTTGACACCGCCAAATTTGCTATCCAACGGCTCGTTTACGCTGGGGTTGCAGGGATGGTGTATCTCATCACCTGATGACGTTGAGGTCAAGTTGGATGGGGGCGGATCGGTACTGAGTTTGAGCGGGCAGCGTCGGCCCTGGGGCAGTCCTTCCGCATCGGTTAGCGTTGATCTCCCACCTGACTTCACAGATGGCCTGTTGTACTTTACCTACCGCTTGCCTGATCCGGGCGAACAGATCTTCCTGGTGCGGGTGCTCACCGGCAGCACCCAGAGCGTGTTATGGCACACTCAAGAATCTGCCCGTAGTATGACTCCTGTTACGGTGGATGTGGGTCAATTTGCCGGAGAAACCGTCACTCTGCACTTTGAATTGTGGGGGCCAAAAGGGGCCGCTCCGGGCACCGCCGAGATCGATAACCTGATCCTGGGGAATGTGCCGGTCTTGCCGCCGCCGCCGGAAAACTAAAGGCTGTACGAAAAATTAACACAGTTCCCCCCCCGATGAGGGCGATAGCGAGGATGGGGGGTGAAGTCCCGTAGAGAATTTCCCACCCCTTCATATAATCAAAACTAAATTCCAGCATGACACCTTGCCCGCAATCTGGCATAATCTACGCATGCGTTGTTTTTCACCAGGCTATCGACCTGTTTTCATCACGTTCTTGGTCATCTTGAGCGGATTATGTGCTGCCTGCCAGCCTGCGGCGGATAATCCGGCTGCAACTGACACGTCTCGACCCACCACTACTATCACCATCGAAGAGAGTCCCGTGCCCTCACAGGTGCCTGAAATTACACAGACTGTTCCCACCGACTTGCCCACGCCGACCGGCACAATGGCTCCAACCGCCACATCGATTCCGGTGGTGCTGCCGGAGGGTGATTACGCGGGGCCGCTGCCTCCCGGCGCAGCAGCGCGGTTTGGTAAGGGGAACAATAATGCGACGGCCCTATCACCCAATGGTCAATACCTGGCGATAGGCGGCAGCCTGGGAATGTATGTCTACGACGCTGCTAAATTTGACCTGGAGTGGTTTGAACCGACCGCTTCCGGGGTGAGCAGCATCGGTTGGTCATCGGATTCAACCGAGTTGAGCGCCGGGTTGTTCGATGGGACGGTTATCATCTGGGAAGCCTCCGACGGGGAGCAGCAGCGATCCTTGCAGCAGCAGACTGATGTGATGCTGGCGGTAGCCTGGTCACCGGATGATAAGCTGCTGGCAACCGGGGCCAGCGCTTTCCAGACGATTGTCTGGGATGCCGGGACGGGCGAACCGGCCTATATTCTGCCAGCCCCTCCCAATAACGCACAGGTTCTCGTCTGGGCACCGGCTGGCGACCGGTTAGCGATTGGTACCGGAAACGCCGTGTCGATCTGGGATATTACCACCGGTGAGCGGCTTCAGTCCCTGAATCAGGTCGAGTCATCGGATAATATTGCCGAGTTGATCTGGTCACCGGCTGGGGAAAAGATCGCCGCCAGACAGGTTGGTGGGCTTGTCCCAGTCTGGGAAGTAGGCAGTGGTGATCTGCTGTATTCGCTGTCGGGAAGTAGTGCGGTAGCCTGGTCACCAGATGGAACTTTGCTTGTAACCGGGGATGAGGAGGGGCACTTATTTTTGTGGAATGCGGATACCGGCGAATCGATCTCCCCACCCAATGAGGTTGACCCGGTGACCGGCCTCCCGGCGTTGATTGGTTTTGGAACGGGAATCCGAACGCTAGCCTGGTCACCGGATGGGATGCAATTTATTTCTGGGGATGCTGATGGCAATATCATCCTGTGGGATGCAGGAACAGGCAAATGGCTCCGCTCGTTTGAGGGGCATCTACGCGAGATACGGAGTGCTGTCTGGTCACCGGATGGGACGGCGCTGATCTCTCGTGATTGGGCGGGGACGGTGATCCGCTGGGACGTTGATACAGCAGCGATTGCACAGGTTCTGCCCGGCCATTCAAACGAATACCAGGTGAGCGATGTAGCCTGGTCACCGGATGGGACGCATATATTGACTGGTTCCTGGGGCGGGCGCGTGCTGCTGTGGGACGTAAAAACCGGTCTACCGCAGAACATTATCCGCAGGCAGGGCGTTGGCAGTACACGCGTTGCCTGGTCACCGGATGGGGCGATCTATACGATCATCCAGGGCAGTACCGGGCGGGTGGTTTATTGGGATCACCAGTTCAGTGAAGTCCTGCGCACCGATTTGATAGATGGGGCGACCGTTTCGGCCTGGTCACCGGATAACACGGTGGTGGCTGTTGGCTCAACGAACGGAACCATCACCCTGGTACAATTTGCGACCGGTAATCTGCCCGTTTTGCTGGAAGGGAATTCACAGCCCGTTTCAAGCCTGGACTGGTCACCGGATGGAAAGATGCTCGCTTCTGCTGGCGCGGATGGACGGGTCATTTTATGGAATGTCGCAGCCGGTCAGGCCGGGGCCGTATTGGATGGTGAAACGGCAGGCAGTATCAATGATGCGGCCTGGTCGCCGGATGGGACATTGTTAGCCGCTGCATTGAATGATGGCACGATCACATTATGGAACACACAGATGGGCAAGATCGTCTATGGATTAAAGGGTCATACGGGGAGTGTCAACCGGGTCACGTGGTCGCCGGATGGGGCGGCGCTGGCCTCGGCCTCTGCCGATGGGAATGTGATCGTGTGGGATGTAACCTCAGGCAACCGGTTAAAAACGCTGACCGGGCACGCTGACGAGGTGTCAGGGCTTGATTGGTCACCGGACGGCACACTGTTAGCTTCCGGCTCACGCGATGGCACGATCATCCTGTGGAATGTCGCTCCCTGAAATGAACAGATAGACCTCACCCCCTTCCGAACTGCCCTCGGCAGTTCTCCCTCCCCCTCTCCATTCTGGAGAGGGGAAAGACCTGTGGTCAACTTTGTTCGACCAAAGGTCAGGGGTGAGGTAAATATCCCGAACAGTTTCAGTGATGGGAGGATATTGTAGTGGATAATTTACCGGTGCGTGAGATGGTGTTGTATAAACATGGTGTTGGCTTCTTCCGCCGGGAGGGAGAAACCGATGCCGAGAATGTATCGCTGACCTTCCGCCAGGACGAGATCAACGATGTGCTCAAAAGCCTGACCGTATTTGATCGAAATGGTGGGCAGATACGGGGTATCCATTACCAGACCCCGATGGATCACGCCGCTCGATTGGCAAACAGTTCGATCCGGCTGTCTGACCATCACAGCCTGACCGATCTCCTCCGTGACCTGCGAGGTCGCCAGCTAGAATTAACGCTTGAGGGCGAGATTATCCAGGGGCGGCTGGTTGGGGTCGATATCGAAGAAGAGGAAAAACTTCACCGCTCTACCGTTTCGCTGGTCGGTAAAGCCGATGGGCAGGTACACGTATTCAGGCTCGAAGGGCTGCGCGGCCTGCGGATTCTTGATGGTCAGGCCGACCACGATCTGCATTACTTCCTCGATACCAGCATGAGCGAGGACGTGCGCCGGGGGGTGACCGTCCGGCTTGATCCGGGTGATCATCAACTGGTGGTCTATTATGTCGCTCCCAGCCCAACCTGGCGGGTCAGCTACCGGCTGGTAGCCGAATCGGATCAGGGCGGCAGCGAACAGGGGCGGGCGCTTCTGCAAGGTTGGGGCCTGTTCGATAACCGGCTCGACGAGGATTTGCAGGACGTCAACGTCACCCTGGTCGCCGGGCAGCCGATCTCTTTCATCTACGAATTGTATGCTTCCCGCATCCCCAAACGCCCGACTGTCGAGGATGAGACCCGGATCGCGCCGGGGCCGGTTGAGTTCGCGGCTGGGGAGTATATGTCGGAGGAAAAAGAGAGAGGTATTTCGAGAGACATGCCTCTCTTAGCCAAAGCTGCTGCGCCGGGGCGTGCGCTTGCATCAATGGCCGCTCCGGCCCCGACCGGTGGGATGAGCATGGATGATCTACAGGCCGGAACGCCTGCCCAGGCCGAGGCGAAAGCAGCCGGGGAATTCTTCCAATATGTGGTGACGACACCTGTGTCGGTCAAACGCGGCGAGTCGGCGCTGGTTCCGATCATCAACTCCGACCTGTCATATAGCAAAGAACTGCTTTACAACCGGGCCAAGCTGCCCGATCACCCGGTCGCGGCGATCCGGTTCGATAATCAGACCGGCCTGACTCTTGAACGCGGGCCGGTAACAGTCGTTGAAGATGGCGATTATAAGGGCGAGGCGGTCGTTCCCTTCACAAAAACGGATAACGAAGTCTATCTACCTTATGCGGTTGAATTGGGTGTGCGGGTGACCGAACGTTATAAACACCAGACCCAGATGGCCGGATTGAACATCCGCGAGAAGTTCCTGATTATCCAGGAATACCAGGTTGAGCAGGTGACTTACCTGCTTGAAAACACGACCGACCGCGACCTGACTATCACCATCGAAGCCCCTATCCGCCAGACTTTTGAGTTGTTTGATACACCCGATCCGGATGTGGTGACAGCCTCTGAGCGGCGCTGGCGGGTGGTCGTCTCTCCGCACAGTAAAGCCAAATTTATCCGACAGGAGCGCCATCTATCCCGCCGTCGATCAGAAGTCAGGCACCTGGACTACCGTCTCCTGGATCGCTACTTCAAGGATCGCTGGCTGGATGAAGCCACCTACCAGCAGTTATCCGGGCTGCTGGATAACCTGGCCCTGATCGAGAATGCCCGCGCCGAGCAAGCTGCCTTGCTGGATGAGCGGGGTACGATCTACGAACGGCAGGAGCAGCTTCGTAAAAATCTGAGCGCCCTCAAATCGGAAGGCGAGGAAGCCGCGCTGCGCAGCCGGATGCTGACTCAGTTGGAGGCCAGCGAGGATCGACTGGCGGTAGTTGATGCACGTGACGCGGAGTTGGATACCCTCATCGAACAGGCTGAGACTGCCATCGATCAGACCTTGTCGGAACTCGGTTCAGATAACTGATCTGGATAAATTATGTCGAGGGCGCAGTGTGTTGCTGCGCTCTTTTGATTCTGTTTGATAATGGATGGAAAAAGGTTAGAAAAATACGAAAAACAGCGGTCTACCCCTGTTCAGGCTGGCCTCTAATATTAAAAGTCAATACAATAAAGTTACAACTTGTTATTGTTTTGTTATTGTTATTGGGGAGGCTGCTGTGACTGATATGAAATCCGATTTACCACAGGATGAGACTGAGTTCGAAGAAGTTGATTATACCGCTGAGTCTGATGGGGTTTCTGATGCGTCTGAGTCTTCTGCTGTCCGCTTCTCCGATCCGCGTTCTGAACTTCGTAAACGGGTGACCGGACACCTTGAGGCTTCCAATGCGATTCCCTGGGGAATGTCAAACCCGTTCGGCCTTCGCCGGGGGTCTGCACAAATATACCTTGAACTGCCCATCCACCTGGCACGGGGGGAACACTTCGAGGAGCGTCCACACTGGCGGATCGAAATGCACGGACTGGCTTCCAATGCCGAGCCGCTCGGCCTTGATATTATCGGCGATGTAGTGTTAGGGCGCGGCGAATCTGGCCCGAATGCTCCTGACCTGGACTTGAATTTCTATGATGCGCTGGATCACGGTGTCTCCCGGCGTCATGCTTTGCTGCGACCCTCTTCAAATCACCTGTTTATCATTGACCTGGGGAGCACCAACGGTACCATGATCAACGCAATTTCCCTGGGGGCCGGGGTGGCCCGCCCATTGATGAATGACGATACCGTCACCATGGGCCGCCTGACTTTTACGCTGAGGATTATCGATGGCCCCGGTATACGTCAGGCTGAGGAAGCGCAGAAACGCGCCATGCGGGGGGTGCTTCCCCGTGGGGTGTCAACGAAGAAACTTAACCAACAATCCGAGGATGACTGATTATTTCGGGTAAAAAAGCAAAAGGGGCGACGAACCTGTTAAGCGTCGCCCCTTTGTTATTGTTGGATCGCATTTACGAAGCGCGGCGTTTTGCCAGAACAGACTTAATTTCTGAGGTGAGGGTATCGACCTGAACCGGCTTGCGGAGCACGCTGTCGGCCCCGGCTTGCAGTCCCAGCTCTTCAATATTGGCCGCAGCATGAGCGGTCACCATGATCACCGCTATCTTAGAAGTGGCCTCATTTGCCCGTAACCGCCGACAAACCTCAAAGCCGTCAATGTCCGGCATCATAATATCGAGTAATATCACTTCCGGTGATTTTTCGCGGGCTTCTTTTAGCCCTAATTCCCCATTGATGGCGGTGAAGGTCTCGTAGCCATTCATCTCCAACAACATACTTAATAAGCGGACGGTTTCAAATTCGTCGTCCACAACCAGGACTTTTGTTGCCATAGAGAAGTCTTCCTCTTATCGTTTAAGGTACGCAGATAACATAACAATGATTCAAGGTTTTTCGTTTACCCGGTTGTCATGGATCGCAGCGCCAACCCGAATAAAAATGCGCTGACCAAGACCCATATCAGCACTTCCCGCCGACCGGTTTGTCCTTTCGTAAAGGCAAAAACCGCAGGCCAGGTAAACATACATAATGCGCCGTATAAAAAATGGATACCGCGAGCAGGATATGCACCTTGCAGCCAGCGAATCAGGCCAACCAGCGATTGCAGAACAACCAATCCCTCACCGATCACCACCGCTCCCCAGAAATCGCCGCCAAGCTCCTGTTTCCGGATCAGATGGAACAACGCATACAATGTGATAAGCAGCGCAAAAATCGTGAATGCACGGGCAAGAAAAGCGTGAATACTTGGCATAACGCTCCTTATTGGAATAGGCTGGCTGAAGGCGGAACCTCAAATGCCGCATTGTGTCCGGCGACTTCGTCTTTAGGCAAAGAGAAGGCAAAGGTACTGCCAGAGCCCAATTCACTCTCTACCCAAACCCGACCTTCGTGCCCCTCAATGATTTGCTTGACAATCGTCAGGCCCAGTCCGGTCCCACCATAGGATCGGGTGGTGCTGCCGTCAACCTGATAGAAGCGTCTCCAAATTTTATCCTGCTCCTGTTTGTCAATACCAATGCCGTTATCGCTGACCTCTGCCTGGATGGATGACCCGGTATCGCGCAGGGTGATCGTCACCTGCCCGCCGTCGGGCGAGAATTTGATGGCATTGCTCAACAGGTGGTGGAACACCCGGAATATTCTTTCCGGGTCAATCTGGATGGCCGGTAAATTGCTGCCGAATTCCCTGAGCAGCAGGATGTGTTTCTGGTTGGCAATGGGTTGTACCGCCTGGATGGCCCGCTCGGCGACGTCGGACAGGTCGGATTCGTGGCGGTATAGTTCGCCCTTTTCCATCTCCTGAAGGGTGAGCATATCCTCAACCAGTTGGGTCAACTGGATGGATTTAGCATTAACCACCTCAAGGGCGTCGCGCTGTTCATCGGTGATCTCACCG
>JBNKDD010000132.1:0-14854 GCA_050288085.1 Anaerolineae bacterium | reverse complement strand
CGGTTAATGGACGATGATCGTACAACTGTGTGCTTCATTTACAATGTCCCCTCCTGGCCCATAAGTATCCCAGCCATCGAATATCTGGCGACGCCAACTCAGGCGGCGCAGGGCGTAATGCTCGCCGTCTGACAGGACGCCCACATCGGCGTACCACGTGACAGAATAAGTACCCGCCTCCGAATCATAAATGATGTCGCTCTGCCGCTCGGCCTCGATCAAATCCCCATCCAGCATGATGATGTAAATACCCGCGTCGATATGATCCTGCACCTGATCTTCGGTCAGGGCCGTCCACTTCCAGACCAGGATCACCGGTTGGCCGGACTTTACAAAGGTAGGCGAATCGTTCTCTAGTTCGCAGTAGGGCTTGATTTCAATCGGTTCCAATGGCGGGCCGGGTGAGGGTGGTATATCAGAAGGTTCGGGCGCAGTGGTCGGTTCGATGGCTTGATCCGGTATCGGGGTTGGGTCAGGTGTATTGCTGACAATGATCACCTCAACCGTCGGTTCAACTGCCGTCGGTGGTATGCTTGCTTCCTCATCCTCCGAGCGGGGGGCCAGCCAGATCAAACCCGCCAATACAATCAGCCCCATCACGCCCATCCCCACGATGGCCCATACCCAGCCCGGCAGACCCTTCCGCCTGTCTGGGGTGGCCTGCTGTGTCTGCTCCCTCTGTTCCGGCGCGGTGGGGATATCCATCGTCACCCCAAATTGATTGACATGTGGCGTGGGGCTGTCAACCAGGGTGCTCGCCAGGGTCTGTTCGCCACCCGCTGCCCTGACAAGATCAGCCGCCAGCATCCCCGCCGATTCATAACGAGCGGCGGGATCTTTTGCCATCGCCTGCCTGACCACCAGGCTGACATCCTCCGGTAAATCGGGGCGTTTGTCGCGCAGATCGGGGATTGGCTCGTTGATGTGGGCGAACATCAACCGCAGCGGTGTATCGGCTTCGTAAGGCACACTGGCCGTTAGCATTTGATAGAGGGTAACCCCCAGTGCATAGATGTCCACTGCCAGTGTAACCTCGACCATATCGGCCAGTTCAGGGGCCATATAGTGCGGTGTGCCAATGATGCTCCCGCTGCCGGTCAGGTTTGATGTTGCCTCGGTCAATTTCACCACCCCGAAATCCGATAGATAGGCGTCATCATGGTTGTCGAACAGGATGTTAGCCGGTTTCAGATCGCGGTGGATGATCCCCTTGCCATGTGCCGTGTCGAGTCCGGCTGCCACCCGCTGCACAATCCTGACCGATTCGTCGAGCGTTAAGGCTCCCTTCATGATCCGGTCAAGGAGCGAACCCCCGGCCATATAACGCATGACCAGATAGGGCTGGCCCTGGGCCTCTCCATAATCATACACCGGCACAATCGCCGAGTGTTCGAGCGCGGCAATCGTCTGGGCTTCGCGCTCAAACCGGGCCTGGAACATCGGGTCATGCAGGAATTCTGGCGGCAGGATTTTGATCGCGACATCCCGTTTGAAGCGCGGATCGTGGGCCAGGTACACGGTTGCCATCCCGCCGCGGCCTAATTCTCTAATCAACTCATACCGGTCGAGTGATTGGGGGGATTGCATAGCCAACATCTCCCTGATTTGGTTTGAAATGCATTGAAATTATTTGAACGATAAACAGGCTTTTTCAGAAAAAGGATACCCATTTACCTCACCCCTGACCTTTGGGCGGCCAAAGCCGACCGTCGGTCTTTCCCCTCTCCATTTTGGAGAGGGGGAGGGAGAACTGCCTGTTGGCAGTTCGGAAGGGGGTGAGGTCTAACAATCAATTTTCTGAAAAACCTTCAAACCTCTCTTGAAAAGTTTCAATGGATTCTCTAAGTGCTTTGCCGAATCGCCCGGCTGGTCGTGGAGGCAGCGGCGTATCCTGGGCCGATTACGATGCTCTTTAGATTACAGTTTCCGGTCACAGGACGCAACTTGGTTGAAGGGCTTTATCATTCTCTAGATAGTGTCCAGTCCAGACTCTTTTTGCCCACTAATTGCATCAATTGAAAGACAAAAATTCGAGTAATTTGTGAAATTAGTGGACTCTCTTCCTATACCTGGCTGATTGTTCCAGGCCATTTGCCGCATGCTATCCCCTGTAGCATAATCATGTACACAGGAATTATCATTTATGACCAACTCATTTCCAATAGGCAAGCTCCCGGCTGATCTGCTGGCCGGGCTGCTGGCAAGCAACCCAATCAACGACCCCCGTGTGATCGTCGGCCCTCGCCCCGGCGAGGACGCCGCCGTGATCGATCTTGGCGGGCCGCATTACCTCGTGGCAAAAACCGACCCGATCACTTTTGCCACCGATGAGGTCGGCTGGTACGCCGTCAACGTCAATGCCAATGATATTGCCTCAACCGGTGGCACGCCGTCCTGGTTCATGGCGACGGTGCTGCTCCCGGAGGGGAACGCTACCCGGCAGGTGGTCGAAATGATCTTCGATCAGATCGGTGATGCCTGCCGCACGCTTGGCGTCAATCTGGTTGGCGGGCACACCGAGATTACCTATGGGATCGACCGCCCAATCGTCATGGGGGCAATGTTGGGCACCGTCGAAAAAGACCGCCTGATCACTACCGGCGGCGCGCAGGCAGGTGATCGCCTGATTGTGACCAAGGGTATTCCCATCGAGGCGACCGCCATCATCGCACGGGAGAAAACCGACTTGCTGAAGCCGCACTTTTCCCCCGAATTCCTGGAACGCTGTGCCGGTTACTTGCACGATCCCGGAATCAGCGTGGTGCGTGATGCGACCATCGCGGTCCAGGCCGGTCGAGTCCATGCCATGCACGATCCAACCGAGGGCGGGTTGGCAACCGGCTTATGGGAGATGGCCGAAGCCTCTTCTAAACAACTGCGGGTGGACTGCTCCTCCGCCGTCCTGGACGATGGGTTGGCCCTGTGTGAGGTCACCGGCCTTGATCCGTTGGGTGCGATTGCCAGCGGAGCCATGTTGATGGCCGTTCACCCGGAGGACGTGCAGACAATCGTAGAGGCTCTGAGCAAAGAAGGCATCCATCCTCACCTGATCGGAGAAGTGGAGGATGGGCCGCCGGGCGTGATTGATATGAGTGCCGGATCGGACCTTTTGCCGCGACCGGTGCGGGATGAGATTGCCAGGCTTTTTTAGTTGGATCAGGCCATAGGAAATGGCTGAAGCTATTCGCACTTAACAGATGAGCACGAGGATGTAGTCCGATGAATTTCGATCAGGTTACGGAGCACATATTTGTGGGGAATCGTCTGGACTTAGGCGATTGGTACGTTCTGGCATCCTATAACATCACCGTAGACATCAATTTGCAGGCCGAAACCCAGGATCGATTCATGGGGGCTGCGCCGGAGATCTACCTGTGGCTGCCCACCCCGGATTGGTTTGGCCCCGGAGTTGCGGCATTGAAGACCGGCACCCAATTTATCCACATGATGATCGCCGAGGACCGCCGCATGTACGTGCATTGTAGTTCTGGGGTAGGACGTGCTCCGGCACTTGTTGCCGCCTATTTGATCTCAACCGGGGCAAGTATCGAGGATTCGGTTGCCTGGCTCCGTGAGCGGCGCTCGGTTACCAATATAAACTCCGGGCAGATGCGCCAACTCTACGAATTTGCCGATGTGTGGTTCTCCGGTGGGTGAGGGCTTTTATTCTCCCTCTGAATCCCCCTCAATCCGATCCAATATCGTCTTGGCGCGTTGTATCGCATTATCAGACCAGGGCGGCTGGTCGGCCAATAGGTTTAAATCTTCATAGCGCGGTTCGGCTTCAAGCGCATCTTGTAGGGTAACCTCGGCTTCCTCACGCTCGAAGTTTGCATCCAGGGCCACCGCCAGGGCGATCTGGATTTCGGGGCCATCAATCCCCCCCGCGATAGCCTTTTCAAAAGCGGCCAGGGCTTCCTCAAACTGGAAAGTATCGTACATCGCAAACCCCATGTGATAGAACATCAAGGGGTCGTCCGCATCCAGAGCCACCGCCTGCTCATAATCTTTCGCCGCCGTCATACTGATCCCCTGTCGCTGACGGGCCCATCCTCGCCCGGCATACACCTCGACATTCTCAAAGCCCAGATCAATCGCTGCCGTGTAAGCGTCTTCGGCTTCCTCGAAATCATCCTGCATCAAAAATGCCGTCCCGATGATCTGGTAGGCCGCACCGCTGTCAGGGTTAATGTTGAGGGCCTGTTCCGCATCGGCTATGGCTTGATCGTAAGCCTCGGTATCAAGCGATAGGCTGGCCCGGCCCAGGTAAGCCTCCACATAATCCGGGTTAAGCCTGAGTGCCCGCCCATAGGCAGAATCGGATAACGCAGCTTCGCCCAGGGCTTGATACGTTACACCCTGCCAGTAATGCAGCACCGGATCGGCTTCATCCTTTTCGACTGCCGCCGCGACCAGTTCCAGACTCGTTTCATAGTCTCCCAACTGGTACAGCGCCAGCGCTTGATTAAACAGCGGGGTAGGCAGATCGGGGTCGATCTCGTGAGCGCGGGCAAAGTCGGCCTGTGCTTCCTGATAATCCCCCAACTGGTAGCTGATGCACCCCCGCAGATTCAACGCCCAGGCAGAGTCGGGATACAGCTCGTTGATCTGTTCAGCATCTTCCAACGCCCCATCCAACCCGCCGGATAACCAGGCTGCTACCGACCGGTTGTAAAGGGCCGCCGCATGATCGGGGCTGCTTGCCAGCGCCGCCGTGTAATTTTCGTATGCCGTATATTCGTCGCCCAGTGCCAGGTAAACGTTGCCCCGCCCGATATGGGCCGCTGCGAAATCATCGTGCAGCCGGATCGCCTGGCTGTAGGCTTTCAGCGCTTCGACGGGCTGATCCTGCCCGGCATACACCTGCCCCAGCATAAACTGAATCACCGCTTCGTTGTTGGTCTGGATCGCCTCAATTGGTGCTGTCGAGCGGGCTTGCAGGTTAAACAGCCTGCCGAGTGCCTGGTCGTCGTCGCCGTTCAGTAGATCGTAGGTACTCGCGACCAGTTCCGCCGGGACGCTCAGATCGCTGGCCGAGTCGACATACACCGGGAAGTTCCCCGGCGCATCGACTGCCCAAACTGCCGGTGATTCTTCCAGTTGGAACAGCGGCGGCTGTGAAGGAGCCAGTATAAACAGGCTGATCAATCCATCCTCGCGGCTCTCCCACACCACCAGCAGATCATGGCCCAGCGTGTCAGGATAGGCCGCAAGATCGTAATCGGGCGGCAGTTCCACCTCAACGATAGCTGCCGTCAGCGATTGTTCGAGAGCCTGCCGCAGCCGTCCCGCCAACTCTGGATCGCCGTTCAGCCCGGCCACCCCGATACTCGGTGAATCCGGCAGCGCGGTTTCCTCGGTTGGGGTAAGGCTGGCTTCTACCGGCTGCGTGGTTGGCTCGTCAGTTGGTGGAGGCTCGTCCGTTGTTTCGTCTGTAGCCGTCGGTATCTGATCGGTCGGTTCTGGAACCGCCTCTCCCGATAAGGTTCGGGCGATAATCACCCCGGCTGCAACCAGGCTGATTACGAAAAAGCCCACCGCTGCAATCAGTGAGCGTGATACTTTAGGTCGATTAGATGTTACCTTAGAAATGGCTCAAACTCTCCTAACAATACAATCTCAACTACCTGTTATTACCCCCCAATCCTCGCAGCGCTTTACCAAGCGCCGCTCGGCTTTTGCCCCCCTTGCAAGGGGGGCGGATGATGCGAACACCGAAGGTGGTGCATCACGGGGGGTGAACTATGTAATCTCATTCCCCTGCCGGTGTTGCAACCGGCGCATTCCCACTCAACTGCGTCCCCTCGATCACAAACATCTCCACATTGACCGCCGGGCGCAGGACTGCCTCCAGGTTATCATCAAGCGTTTGAATTTGCTCCTGCGTGACCGGGACAGATGCATGTAGCGTACCTCGAACCGTGATCTCCTGCCAGCCGGACTCTACCTCGAAGTCGGCCAGCGTCACATCGCCCCAATCGGCCATCGTTTCCTGGACGGTCTGTTGAACCTGCTGCTCGATCCGATCCTGTGAAACCACGCTGAACAGGATAAAGGCCAGCGGGAGGCTGATCGCGATCAGGGAGAACACCGAGATCAACAGCCCGCGTTGAACATATCGTTTGCTGTCCGGGGCACTGGAGAATGGCCGCACCCCCAGCAGCATAAACATGATCGACGACGAGAAGACAATCGCGACCAGGTTGGCCGTGAACAGCAGCAGTGCGCCGAACGCCACACCGGGATCGCCCAGCGCAAACCCGATCCCGACCGCGCACACCGGCGGCATCAACGCGGCAGCAATCGCCACACCAGGCAGCGCATCGCCGACTTCCGTCCGTGCGATCACGTAGGCCCCCGCCAATCCTGACACCAGCGCCACCGACAGGTCGAGCAGGTTGGGCCGGGTGCGGGCCAGTACTTCCGGCGTTGCCTCGGCTACCGGTGAAATCACCGTGACCAGCACCGCGATAAAGATCGCCGCGACCGCTCCCTGGATCAGCGAGACCGACGCCCGCCGCAGGGTGCGCGCATCCCCAAATACAATGCTGGCTCCGGTTGAGACAATCGGCCCCATCAAGGGAGCGACCAGCATTGCGCCGATAATCACCGCCGGGCTGTTAAGCAGCAGCCCGAAGGTTGCGATCATCGCCGACAGGACAATCAGCACAAAGTAATCAATATTAGGCCGGGCCGACCGCCTCACCCGGTTATAAAGCTCGCTCCGGTCTTCAGCCTGTAGATTCGGCAGCAGGTCAGATACCGACTGCCAGGCTTGCCGCGCCACATAGGTCGTCAGACCGGCATAACTACGCAGCAGCACGAAAGGTTTATCCGTCTGTTGTGCGATCTGAAGCGGCAGTTGGCCGATCACCCGGTCATCCATAAAGGATGGTTCACTCGCCCCCAGCATAATCGCGTCATACGCTTCCGCTGCCTGGACGATTCCCGCTATCGGATTGGACGCCGCCACCACCTGCCCGACCGCCCGTGACGGATCACTCAGGTTGGCGACCACTTCCTCGACCAATTTATGCCCGGCCTCGACCAGGGTTTGTTCATCATCTGACTCGCGCACCACGGCGATATTTAATACCGTCACTTCACCGCCGGATTGATCGGTCAGGCTCAGGCCCAGTTCCGCCGCTCGTGGGGCGTGCGGCCCACCGGAAGCCGGGACCAGTATCCGTTTTGGCCCGTCCGTCCACTCACCGCGCACGACTGCTACATCACAGGTCGCATGGTCAAGGATTTCATCCAGGATGTGGCCTAATCCCTGGCGGCTGGAACCCGGCTTGGGATTCCAGCCCATCACGATCAACTGGGCCGACTCTTCCGCCACCGTATCGAGAATCCCCTGGCTGATGCTCCGCGCCGACCGGGTAACCCCTTCGACCGGTACACCCATACTCTCGCCCACCGTGATCAGTTCTTCCAGTAGATCGAGTTGGCGCTGGGCATGCAGCCGCCCGGAGTCTAATGGTTGGTGTTCGGGCACTTCAAACACCTGGACAATCGACACATGACCCTGGTGTTTACGGGCGATAGTCGCCCCAAATGCCACCAGGCGATGAGCCGTATTGGGGTTGGCAATCGGCACGATCACCGGGTAATCGGAGGTGACATCCGGTCGGCGGGTGGTATCCTGGAAAACCGTAATTCCCAACTGAGAACTGCGCATCCGTGCCCGTCCGACCCGCCAGTAGATAATCGCACCGATGGCAATCCAGCTCAGGCCGATAACGACCACTTCCCACGACAGCGCGAACAGCAGCAAGAAACAGATCGCCGCACCGGAGGCCGGGATCACCGGGTAAACCGGCAGCTTAATCGACCGATCTTTGGCGCGTGGCTGGCGGCCTAGAATAATCGCCACAACATTAACGTCGATTTGCAAAACCAGGAACGAGAAAGCCGCCACCCGTGCCAGCCCCAGCCGTGATCCGAGCAGGATACCGGCCAGGGTCAATAACCCTTGCAGCAGGATCAGCATCACCGGAGTCTTGAACCGGGTATACCGGCGGATTGTCCACTCAGGCAACAGCCCATCCTGCCCGATCCGGTGAAACTGGCGGATCATGCTCAGTGAAAGCACCTGCCAGCCTACAGCAGCCGATAGAGTCCCGATACCTAACAGCAGGGCTTCAACCGCCGGGTAAGTATCGCTGGCCAGAGCGGAGAGGCTGCGAGCGGTCGGCGCGGCCCAGGCCCCAACAAAGACCAGCACCCCGGCCAGGATCGGCCCCGCCCCCAGGGTGAGCGCTGCTGCGGGTAAATCGCGCTGGCGAGCTTGAAATTCATAGGTCAGGTCGATCACCCAGGTTGCCGCCGTCAGGATCACAATCGCCTCAAAAGTGCGGCTGCTGCCTCGCCACACCCCGGTCATATTTGCGGCGGAGACAATGCCCTTCATGCTCAGCAGCCCGATCAGCAAAACCATCCCGGCGATGGCTGTTCCGACCAGCCACACATTGATCCGCCAGTTGACCCGGTAGTTAAAAATGTTCAGCAGCATGAGGAACAGCAGCAGCCCCACCGCGAGCGCCTGGACGAGCCACGTGGGTTGGGCCATTCCAGCCGGTATGATGATGTTGACCAGCCCGGCGGCATTCTCGGCAAAGGTATAAGCCACCAGCCCGCTCAACGCGGCCCACCCCAGGAAATACATCCACCCGGCGAAGAACTTCAGGTGATGCCGTTCGGCGGCCTGAATCAACCGGTAGCTTCCCCCGATAGACCCCACCCAACTCCGCAGTTCGGCATGACTGAGCAGGGTCGGCAGCAGCAAAGCCAGCGTGGTCAGATAAGCTATCCCGGTATTCCGGCCTGCATAACTCAGTGTCAGGTCGTACAGGCCGAACACGCCCACCATCAACCACAACCCAATCCCAAGCAGCATCGCTCTTGAAGGATGCAGCCGGGGACTTCTACGCACCGATATCGATTGAGTGTGTGGGCTTTGCTCGCTCAAGGGAATTCTGTCCTTTGCTGATTTTTTGATTCTATTGACGTTCGGGATTGTCTTCCTGATTTAACCCCCTGCTCCCGCTAAAGCGGCATCTTGCCCCCCTTTGCAAAGGGGGGCGAATCGCAGCGAACACGTTTACGTGTGAGCGCGATGGGGGGTTCAAAGCTCAAATATCAATACAGGCTAGTGTAGCCTGACCGCTACGCCGGGGCAAGCAAACAAAAAAGCCGTACCCCACCGGGAATACGGCCTTTCTAAATTCAGGATTATGAATTACGGGAAAATATGCATCGGCATGATCACATGCGTGAAGCTCTCATCCCCAACCGGTCGGATCACACCGGGTTTATCGGAGCGGCTGGTGCCGATCAGGATCGTGTCCTGGTGAATCTGGTTCAACACATCGAGCATATACCGGACATTGAAGGCGATCTCCATCCCTTCGCCCTCGATGGTGGCGGTTACCACGCCCTCGTTCTCGCCGGTTTCGGAAGCCTGCGCACTGATCCGCAGTACGCCCGCCGCGCCATCCTGCGGCTCGATGCTCACCCGCACGGTGTAGTTCGCCTCCCGTGCGAAGATTTCGGCCCGCTTGCAGGCCCGCAGCAGTTCATGCTTATCGACAATCGTCCGGGTCGGGATTTCCCGCGGGATGATCTGGTTGTAATCCGGGAAGGTCCCCTCGATCAACTGGGAAGCCACATCCACGTTGGTCATGTGGAACAAGACCTGTGATCGTTCTTGCGGCAGCACCAGGTAAACCATTTCGTCGTCATCACCGCTGATGCTGGCTAATTCATTGAGCGTCCGCGCCGGGACTACCAGCGAGAACGTCCCCATAAAGTCGCCATCGACCTCCACATCGCGCACCGACAGCCGGAACCCGTCCGCCGCGGCCATCGTCAACCGGCCCTCCGCAAACGAGATCGACACGCCGGTCAGGATTGGACGGCTGTCATCGCGGGCCGCCGCGAAGGCCACCATGTTGATCGTTTCCTTGAGCAGGTCGGCGGGTATCGCCAACACGTCGTCCTCGTCGCCCGGTTCAGGCATGATCGGGAATTCTTCCGCGTCAATCCCCTTGATGTTGGCCGTCATCGCGCCGCAGGCCATGTGCAGCGCCGTTGTTCGCACATCGACATCCATATCAACTCGCTCCGGCGAGAGGGTATTGACCAGGTCATTCAGGGTGCGGGCCGGTACGGTAATCGCGCCATCTTCCTCAACCGATGCGCCGATCCAGACCGTAATACCCATGTCCAGATTGGTGGCTGCGATCCGCAGCCGCCCGTTATCGGATGCCATCAGGACGTTGGATAACACTGGGAGTGTGCTGCGCGTGCCGACCGCCCGCCGCACGATCCCCAGCCCGCGTGATAGATTATCCTGTAAACATGAAACACGCATACCCATACCAACCTCACTTTCGGGGTAGACTTTCCGTTCCTAATTGATGTAATTATACAACATGTGTTGTAGGAGTCAAGCAATTAAAAAGGCGTGGATGGGTGGGAGTGTCTCGCTATTCTTCTATCATGAAGCAGAGGTTGTCAGATTGCAGCGCTATTTCCCCAATTTCTTCTGCGCTTAGGCCAATCACATCTTCAGAAGGTTCTTTGTTTGAAAGCCATGAAAACCAACTCTGGTGTACTGAGTCAAGACCATCACCCTTTAGGTTTTCAAAAGGAGATACAATGAAGTAATCTGCAACCAGCACCGGCCCATTCAAGCAAAAACTGCTCTTGTGTACTATTTTATCTTCATAGGTCTCTTCAAATACGGTCGCACCTAAGAAATAATGAAAAACATAACCGTCCTCATAGGCTAAGGCAATAACTGATTGATCTTCTACCGAATGACGTATATAGAATGTTTCAGGGATTCCCTCTATTTCGATTATTTGCTTAGGTGAGTAAGGGTATAGTAATGTGCCATCACCCCAGAATTGCGTGAAATGAAGACCTTGCAGGATGTTTGTTTCCCTATCAAGCAATACATCAATCCTAAAGAATGCGTATCCTGGCAGTTCCCAAAAGTGTTTTGCAATCTTGGTTCCTTCGACTTCATACTCTCCAACCGGATTATCCGGGCTGTTTTTATAAGACTCCTCGCTGACAGTAAGCCCAAACACCCGATCAAACATCACCTGAACATCGTCAATTGTTGACTCACCGATCCGCAAGCCCTGCCAACAGGGAAGCTGGCAATCTTCATCATCGTAAGGCGTAAAGAAGATATCGCCGCCCGGATTGGGATTGTGGAATTCCGGCGTTGCGGTGATCGTGGGGGTGTCGGTCGGCGGTGGGGTGTTCGATGGCGTGAGTGTCACGGTCGGCGTGGACGTGGCGCTCGGTGTGGCCGTCGCCGAGGGGGTGAGCGTAGCGGTTGCCGTCGGGCTCGGTGAGGGTGTCGGCGAGTCGACTGCGGCGCAGGCGGTCAGGATCAGCAGGGTGATAAGAATCAAAACGCGTTTCATGTGATGCTCCCTATGGGCCCTTATTCAGATTCTTCTATGGTGAAGCAGGGGTTGTCGGATTGCAGCGCCATTTCCCCGATTTCTTCAGCGCTTAGGCCAATCACATCTTCTGAAGATTCCTTTTTTTCAAACTTCCAGAACCATCCTCTATGGATTGGAGCAAGCGGTTCATTCTTAGGGTCTTCGAAAGGTGGGACAACATAGTAAGTTGAGACTCGAATTGGGCCATTCAAACAGAATGTACTTTGTGATTTGTTTTTACCTTCAATTGTTTCTTCAGATATAGTTGCATCCATTAAATACTGGAAAACAAATCCTTCTCTATATGCTAATATCAAATCTACATGGTCTTCAACAGCAGAACTCATAAGAATGTAATCTGGCAGACCTTCCATATCAATAATCTGCTCAGGGGAATGTGGGCTAAATACAGTGCCGTCACCCCGAAATTGGAACAAGAGGATACCTTGTAGGATATTTGCGTCCAGATCAACCACAACGTTAATCTGGAAGTAAGAATATCCAGGCAATTCCCAGAAGTGTTTAAACATCCTGGTACCTGCAACTTCATCCCGTGGTAGATCATCTTCCAGATAAGTGATGAACGACTCCTCGGTGACAGTAAGCCCAAACACCCGATCAAACATCACCTGAACATCATCAATCGTTGACTCGCCGATTCTCAAGCCCTGCCAACAGGGTAGCTGGCAATCATCATCATCGTAAGGCGTAAAGAAGATATCCTCGCCCGGATTGGGATTATGGAATTCCGGCGTCATGGTGATCGTGGGTGTCGATGTGGGTGTTGGCAAAGCGTCCCCTGCTATTTCTGCAAAGCTCGTTGCCGTTCTGCTAAAACTGCGCCAGCTATCCACATGGCATTCGTAAAAGCTGGCAAGGCCACAGTCGGGGCTATAAGCCGTGTAACTGGGATCAGGTTGGTTGTTCGTTGGATAAACCGTCTCGAAGTAAACCGCCGTCTGATCGAGCGCGCTTTTTGTCATCCACAGCGGGTCGTCAGGAGTCTGTGTCGGGGCTGGTGGTGCGGTCTGAACATGGGTGACCGTCGCCGAGGGGGTGAGCGTGGCAGTCGCGGTCGGACTTGGTGAGGGCGTCGGCGATTCGACTGCGGCAGCGCAGGCGGTCAGGATCAGCAGGGTGATAAGAAAAAGTAAACGTTTCATGTGATGCTCCCTATGTGCCCAGTTTATTGATGTTGTAGGGTCGACCGGCCCGGTCGCCCGCAATATTTGCTATCCAATTATTGTGTAAATCGCAAAAAACAGACTGGCGATGGAGGTGTTTTCCTGGTCGAATTTATTCGACGTATCATGATTAGCGTGAGGATTTATCCTCATGCTCTCTTTCCCAACCCGTGCATGGGTTTTGATCGTTTCCATTTGATAATCCCTCCCCAACCACTATTACCTTCATTTTTATTGTACACCGGGGCCTGCCTTGCCCGAAATCCCGCGTTCCTATACCATAGACCGGTGAGA
Organism: Anaerolineae bacterium; assembly: GCA_050288085.1. Taxonomy (GTDB): domain Bacteria; phylum Chloroflexota; class Anaerolineae; order Aggregatilineales; family UBA3940; genus JBNKDD01. Next base: position 1,911 of record JBNKDD010000132.1, on the reverse strand, counting down.
GAAAGGGGTATTTGAGGATGATGAGAAAAACGTTATTAGCCTGTATCGTGTTCTTAGCACTCGCTGCCATTGCCTGTAATTTGCCTGGATCGTCGGTGGAGACGCCAACCGCGCTGCCCGTGCAGCCTACTGATGTGCCCCCGGTGACACTGGAACCCACGCCCACGCCGCCCGCTGATTTGCCAACGGTCACACCGGAGTCACCGCCAGAGCTAATACCTGATGCATCGGTGGAAGCACCGCCTACGGAGGCACCAAGGTACATTGTTTACTACTACTTCGCGTCGATTCCCGGCAATACTTTCCCGGCAGGCAGTGTCGAAATCCTACCCGATCAACTGATTCTGTCGCCGACCCTGTCAGACGTAACGCACTATCCTGATCCGGCTGACAGCGTCCAATCAGCGCTCATCGTCATGATGGCCGATCCGCGCAACGTCTGGACCAGCGATAATATGGGGATTCCCAGGGTGGAGTTCGATCAGGGGCATGTCACGGTAGAGTTGGAAGGCGATCTATATGGCACGGGGGACATCGTCCTGATCGCTGCCCGCTGGCAAATCCTGATGTCGGTATTTGCGGCGGATGAAACCGTCCAGTCGGCGACCGTGACGCTCAATGGGGAGAACATCGGCAACCTGGGCATCAGCCACGACAGCGAAGCCAAACCCGCCGATTACGTCTACACGCGGGAAGAAGTTCAGACCTTCATGGCGGAGAATGCCTACCCGTGATGACATCTTGATTCGCAACGGAAGGTGGTTGAGAAGAGAATGGCTATTTCCAATGCGAGCGTCTTGGCATATTGATGCCATATGCAATAAAGGCAAAGAATACTCCCACAACCCATGAGCCTGATAAGTCTCTTGTGAGGATGTAACCCAACAATGTTCCATACAACATTGCACTGATGATGGCGATGAACTTAACGATCGGTGGGATGAATCTCCCATAGAAGCCCAGTAAGGAGGCCAAGCCTACTAATACACCCTGCCCTATCAAAAACAGATACACCCAGAGCGGTGCTGGGGAATCTTCTGTATACATAATGACTGATGAGATCAAGCCCATCAGCGTTCCAATGACAATCGTTGCCAGCAGGACAACCAATGTTTTGTAAGACATAATTAGTCCCTGGACCCTACAAAATCTTCTTTTTCAGGCAGATGTCAGCGGTTATGATTCCTCGGCATTAACCTGAAAATCACTCTTGCATGGCATACTAGCATAGAGATCCGGGGAAATCATGTCCCAAAAATTTGGGGGCGGGTGCTGACAAACAAAAGGGCGACCCACAGGTCGCCCTTAGAATATGCATAATCGGGAAATCATCTAGATAAAGCACATCACAACCCGGCCACCTGAATCGGTCGTGAGCGGTCGGTATCCTTCCCATGTGAGCCGATCCCTAACTGCCCGTGGTAGTTATAGCCCCAGGCCCAGACCGCGCCGCTCTGCCGGATCGCGAGGCTGTTCCACCCCCCGGCAGCAATCGTCGAGACGCCGTCTAACCCGCCGACCTGCACCGGCTTCCCGCGATCTTTGGTGTGTCCATTGCCAACCTGCCCGGCGAAGTTATAGCCCCAGCCCCAGACCGACCCATCCGGGCCAAGCGCCAGGCAGTGATCCGCCCCGGCGGCTATCGCCTGGATATCGGTCAGGCGGGCGACCTGTTCCGGGGAGAGTTGATCATCTCCCTTGCCATTGCCAAGCTGCCCAAACTCATTCTTACCCCAGGCCCAGACCGATCCATCGTTGCCGCGTGCCATACCGTGCGCCGACCCGGTCGCGATATCGTGAATCGCAGCCAGTCCGCTGATCGGCATCGGGCTGCCGTGATGCTCGGTCGTGCCATCGCCAAGCTGGCCGCGTTCGTTGTTACCCCAGGCCCAGACCGTCCCATCGGAGCGC
>JBNKDD010000131.1:0-14861 GCA_050288085.1 Anaerolineae bacterium | reverse complement strand
CCCCTCTTCCAGCGTCAAAAACTCGATCTGGTAGGTTCCATCAAAGGGGAATTGAATAGTTGTCAGCTGCTCAGGTTCACCGATCCCAAACTGGTTGGCGATGGTGAGCCGGTTGCCATATGGATCATATATCGTAATCTGTAGATCAACTCCCGGTGAAACCGGTCGTGCCTCGACACGCACCGCATCCAGGGCGGTTCCCTCTACCGTGAGCCAGGTGCTGATCCGGGGAGCCGCCATCAATTCGATTTCGGTGCGGGTTCCGATCACCGCTTCCTGTCCTGGCTCCGATGGTTTGACGGTCAGGGCATAATCGCCTATTCCCTCATCGAAATTACTCAGGACAATGGTATATACACCGTCCTGGTTGGGAAGATAATTCCATAGATACGGATCGGTGCCGACATTATCATCTCGTGCTTCGAGCAGTGCGCCTTGTGGGCTGTAGAGTTCGAACAGCAGGTCGAGTTCAGGGGAGAGCGCTTCGGCATATAAATCGATCCGCTGCCCCCGTTCGAGAGGCACGCGAAACGTGTGGTAGCTTGACGGGTGTTCAATCGTACCGAATAACTGCTCGTCATCTGAACTGAAACTGCCTCCACCTGCGAGTTGGGCCGGTTCTAGTTCGTAAATGGATACACCCACTTCACCCGGCTCATTGAGCGTCGTAATCCCCAGTTCGTAGAACCCATCACCGGGAAATTGGAACTGCCCAATCACCTCCGGCTGTCCGATCTCGCCGCTGTTCGAAAGAGCCAGCCGATCTCCCTCTGCCGTATTGATGACAATCGCCGGATCAACATCCCCGTTGAGGACGATCACCTCAATCCGCACCGGGTGATCGATATGTCCTTCGAGCTGGAAAATAGAGATCGCATCCGGGCGTAGGGCTGCCCGGAACTGGTCAATAAGCTGTGGCCCACTTGATGCGCTTTCCGGCTCGGCCTCACCGGCTGCTTCTTCGGCTGCCGATTCGGCTCCTGCCGCCGAATCGACAGTTGGCCCGATGGTCTCAACCGGAGCCAGAGTCGGCCAGGGGGTTGATGTTGGTACAGGCGTGCCGGTTGCATCGCTGTCCGCTCTACCCCTACAAGCGACAAGGATCAGCCCAGCCACCAGGACCAGACCGATCCGTAGATAGTTTGTTACATGACGCCTATTGTCGTGAAAACAGCAGCTCATAGGAACCCGTTGCGTTATTTACCGTGTAAACGATTATTGTATAAGTTCCGGTTTGCTCTACCCGGTAGGAGCTTAATTCTGGGTCAGGTGATGCCCCACCGTTTGAATCATCGGCAAACACCATTTGCACACCCTGCGGGCCGATCAGGGCAAAGCCTATATCTATCTGACCGGTGTCGCTGGTTGATACCACACTGACATTGATCAAATCGCCAAAATTGCCCGTAAACTGATAGTAGTGGAAAACGTTATTCGTCTCAAACCGCCCGGTGCGTTTGGCTTTGATATCCTCGCCAAAGGAGCCGCCCCCACTCAGATCGGCCACGGTCAGCGGGGTGATGCTCAGCGATGCCGTCCCCGAACCGATCGGGCTGAGTTCCAACCGGTAGCGTCCGTTGTAGGGAAGCTGAAGCTCGCGTATTGATTCGTCGGCTCCAGTTCCGGCATCTACCGCCATTGCGATAGCCTGATCATATGGACTGTACAGCCGGACATCCGCATCCAGCCCTTCGGCGAGTTCAAATATGTCGATTCGGAGTGCATCCCCTACCCGCCCGTCAAAAGTCACGTTGAGCTTGCTGCCATCTACCAGGTTAAGCCGGTAGACCTGGTTGTAGACGACATCGGCTTCACCTTCTGGTTCGGGCGGTTCGGTATCCTGATTGACGCTAAACTGATACTTTCCCTGAGTGCGCTCATAATTGGTGACAATCGCCGTGTAGGTGCCGGTTAGCGGGGCCACATATGAGGATAGCACCGCGTTTAGATCGACCAGCGGAACCGTATCATCGACGGCGACAAGGTATCGTCCATCTGGTCCATACAGAACAAACTGCATATCAGGTGCGCCGTTATTTTCGCCCCGTGCCGAGATCTGTACAATCTGGCCCTGCTCAAGCGCAAACTGGTATGTATGGTAGACTCGCTCAGTTGCCATCAACGCCGTGATCGGGCTGTCAAAGCCTGGAACCTGTCCCCCACCGCTTGGCACATCCAGCGCCGTAATCACGACCTGGACTGTTCCGGCTCCATCCTGTGCCACGATCCGCAGCCGGTATGTGCCTTCATATGGCAGCGTAAACTCATTGATCGACTCCACCGAACTACCGATCCCCGGCTCCAGTGTGGCAATCCGGTTACCAAACATATCCACCAGTTGCAGGTCATAATCTAATGCGCCCTCCAACAGATTCACGTCAAGCCGGATCACCTGAAAGGCAGCAGTTGCGAAGTTCATCTCGGCCTGACTTGTCTGGAGGATACTCAAGATAGCAGTCTGATCCAGGATGACAGTTCCCGGTACAGCGCGGTCACCTTCCGGCTGAGGGACGGCAGTTGCCTCGGCCACTGTATCAGATGGTACGGTTGGAACCGGTGTCGATGTAACCAACCCTGCGTCTTCGCCCTCGACCACGGCAGGTGCTTCCTCCGGCGCGTCAGGCTGTGGGAGAAGTCCTTGACAGGCTGTCAGTAGTGTCAGCAGCAAAATAGAAAAACAGGCCGGTATCAATCTACGCAATTGTTTCATGTCTCATCATCCTGCTGGGCCGGTGGGGCATTGATAATTACCTTCCGCGCAAACAGCAAATAACCCGTATGCCCGACCATTTGATCATCTGGGCGCAGCCGGGCAGGAACCACTTTGTAAGTCCGCAATAGGAGTTCCTCTGCCTCGATCATCGCAAAACCAGAATGGCGGGTTAATGCTGCCGACATCTCGATCAGTTGATTGGCAGTGGGCACAATACAGCCTAGAATACCGGCAGGGCGGAGCGCCGCATGGGCGCTTTCGAGCGCATCCCACGGCTCTCGGAGATCGAGAAAGACTGCATCAACCGACTGTTCTTCAAATCCTTCGTTAGCATCTCCGATTTTAAGCGTTACATGCTGTTCCAGACAAGCCCGCCTCAAATTCCTCGACGCCGCCCGCTGCATGTTGGGCCGGATATCGTAAGAGTAGATATGACCTGTTTCACCTACGATAGTCGCCAGAGCGGTGCTTAATCCGCCGCTTCCTGTTCCAGCTTCAATCACAACCGATCCGGGTTTGATGCCCATCTTCATAATAATATAACCGGCATCTTTGGGAAAGATAATTTGACTCTCGCGCCGCGCGTTCCGAATCAGGTCGTCGGTAGTGACAGAAAACAGGAAGAAAGGTGCTCCCAGGTGAGTGTGTACCACTGATCCATACGGCAGTCCGATCAGATCATCATAACGAAGCATTCCACGATGAGTCTGTAACGCCTGTCCGGCTTCCAGTATCCGAACGAACTGTTTGTTACCCTGCTTGCTGACCAATAGTACAACGTCACCGGCGCATGTTTGAAGCAATGAATAGTCACTCCCAAGTCTTTTTTAACATTTCGAGGCTATTATACAGCGCTCAAACAGACCGTTCAAACTCGATACCAGTTATATGTATGACCTACCAGGCCGCAACCCGTTGGCCGTTCCGGCGAGGGGTGAAGCGATTGCCTTGCTATTAGCCGGTTGCGCCCGTACTGCTGACTTATCCTGTGATATAATAGATTTATGGTTGAACCTGGCCTGGGTTAGCATCAAAAGCTCCTGGCTCCAACCAATTCCCAACTTAAGCTGTGAGGTGTTGCTGGAAACCTGTGATACAATGATGGTGCAACAGGCAACATACAAGAGGCCGCTTTACAATCTAACAATTCTGCTTGGGCCAACGCAAGTTATTTGCGTTTAAGCTGGATTTGATTAGACTGAAAAAACAATGCGGTATTTCTATCCTTAGACACGGGGGAGAACTGCTTGATATGGCCAGACAAATTCTGGTAGTTGACGACGAAGTGGGTGCGTTGACGCTAATTGGCATCATGCTCGAGCGGGGAGGATTTGAAGTCCTCAAAGCTCACGATGCTTATGAGGCGTTGGATATCTTAAAAGGGACAATCCCTGCCCTGATCATTCTTGATGTGATGATGCCTGGGATGAACGGTATTGAGCTGTGTCGTAATATTCGCAACTCACCACAAACCAAGGACATCCCGGTGTTGATCCTCTCAGCTAGAGGTGACGCCGAATCGGTTGCTGAAGGAATATCTGCAGGGGCTAATGATTACCTTTCTAAGCCGATTCTTCATCATGACCTGATCACAAAAATCCGCGAAATGCTCAATATGCAGTAGTTATGGCTAAACTTTTGTGTGTGGCGCGGTGGCCTGATGATAGCTTGGATCACCCTGATTATCCGATTGAACTGGACTTACAGTTGCAGCCTGTCAAAACAGACGGTGCATCAATCGAGTGGGTGATCTGTGAGGCTAGGTTGTGTATCAATCCCAATGTAGATGGTGAGAAGGTCACTCTTTTAGAACAGGCTTCCTCAATCTTGAAGCGTGATATTCTTCGCCTGGTCAATGAACTCAAGGACCTGTTAATGCAGCCACGGCAAGATCACCTGACCTTTGTTCCTGTGACTCCCAGCTTTGAGTTTAGTGTTTTGCGGTTATCTGATGAGCAATATCGTGTCATCGTCTGGTTGGATATGGCAGCAGAGTTTAACGGAGCCAGCGACATTGCTTATCATGGTTTGCGATTTACTACCAATCGCGCCAGGCTGATGGGCTTTTCACGGGGGTTGGAATCTGAACTAAACACCCTATGACCGGAATCCAAAGGATGAGGCCATACAAAGATATGGCCTCATCCTTTTTGGATCGGCCTACTGGTGGTGGCGTGTCAGTGACTCGGCCAGGGTTTGCACCTGTTCTAATAGCGGAGGGTTGCTTGCTGCGCCCTGCCTGCCGATGTTCAGAGAACCGGCAGCGGTACCCATTGCCGCGCATGCTGCTAACGACCAACCCTTGATCACCCCAAATGTGACCCCCGCCCGGAAAGCATCTCCGGCCCCGGTCGTATCCACAACCGGGACGGTAGGAGGCGTAACCCACCAGACCGTTTGATTGGTTTCAAAGGCCATCACATCGGCTGGCCCATCCGTGATGATCACCTGTCCTGCTCCTTTTGACTGCGCAGCCTGCGCAAATTGCTGCATACTCATGCCTGGATAAGCCTGTCGTATTTCCGCTGCCGATGCGATAGCGGTGGTCGTGTAGGCGAGGATGGGGTGTTCCATATCCCGCAAATCCCCAATCACAACCGGTTTGCCTGCTTCATGCGCTAATCTCGCCGCCTTGATTCGTTCTTCACCACCATACAGATCGAGCGTCAGTAATCGCGCATCCCCGATCATCTCCGGTGTGGGAGGCGTTTGCGGGTTTTGGTCGGCATTCACGCCAATGATGGAGCGTTCGCCGTTCGGAGTAACCAGGATTACACAATACATACTCGCCAGGTCAGGCACAATGCGGAGGTGATCCCGGTGAATGTTGGGGTGTTGATCCAGAATTGCCAGCAGCCGTCCGGCGGTGTCATCCTGTCCAACAGCCTGCCCACTGATCGCCACTTGGAGCCCCCACTGTGCCAGTTGTACGGCGGTATTGGTCGCCTTACCGCCCAGATGCAGGCTTTCTTCCGTTGCATGGGTACTGATATCCGGGTGCGGCCAATGTGGTATCCGGATGATCTGATCTAGTCCAATTGTGCCATAGCTGAGAACGTCAAATCGAGCCGTCATTAAGCCCTTTCCATGTTGTGATGGTCAACGTGATAGCTACTTTAACCCTGCGATTCTTGTTTGACAACCTGAAACGTGAGATAATCCCTCGCATGAATCACAAGCCTTATCGCGGATTGATTGGTATTCTGGTATTCGTTGGGTGGCTGACGGCGTGCAATATGCCGATCTTCCAGCCACCTGATCCCGTCCCCACCGTTGACCCGGCATCCCAGACAACAGATGAGCCGCTCCCGACGATCCAGCTCCAACCCACAGCAACGCCCCTGCCGATCCAGGTGGTTAGCGAGGGCGAGCGTGCTCTACGCAATGGTGATTGGGACTCAGCAGCGTTGGCTTTCCAACAGGTGCTCACCGATCCAGGCGTATCTCAGGACGAAATGATCTCCGCCCAGCTCGGATTGGCCCATGCTTCTTTGCGCCGGGGTGATTTTATTTCGGCTCAGGGATCGTTGGATTCTTTCCTGATGCAGTATGCCGATCACGAAAAATCGGCCCAGGCTTACTTCTTGCGGGGTGAAGCAAAACTTGGCCTGAGCGATTGGTCAGGTGCGATCACCGATTTTCAATCCTATCTCGCCCTCCGCCCTGGTGTGATCGACAGTTATGTCTACGAGCGTATCGCCGACTCCTACCTGGCTCTCGAACAACCGGATCAGGCAATCGCAGCCTATAACCTCGCACTTGAGGCGGATCGTTATACGGTAGGCAAGCTGGCCCTTCGTGAGCGAGTTGCCTGGATTCACCGAACTCTTGGCAATACCGATGATGCAGTTGCGCAGTATCAACTCATTCTAGCTGAGGCGGAAAATAACACCTACCGCGCCTATATTGAGTTTCTGATCGGCCAGGCTTATTTTGAAGCCGGTCGCACCGATGAGGCTTATCAGCAGTTCAGCCATGTCTTTATGACCTACCCCAACAGCACCGAGGCACTTGATTCCTTGCGTGCTTTGCTGGATGCAGAATTCGATGTTGACCAATTCCAGCGCGGATTGGTTAATTACAACAACGGCCAATATGATATTGCCGTCTCTGCTTTTTACAATTATCTTGCCAATTCAGGTGCGAACTATCCCCCTGATGCCCATCTTTACATCGCCCGATCATATCGTTGGCTGGAGAATCCCCAGGCGGCTCTTACCGAATTGCAGGGGATGCTCAACCGTTTTGATCCGGAAGACAGCCCAATCTGGGGAGAAGCCTGGTTAGAAATCGCCGATATTTACGCGGCGACTGGCGACCTGGCATCGGCTTATACGACCTATGAGCAATTTGCCGCCGATCACCCGGATTTACCACAGGCATCAGAGGCGCTGTATCAAGCTGCCTTGCTGGCCGAAGACCAGGGCGATATCGCCAGGGCTGCTAATTATTATCAAAAACTGTCTATCGATTTCCCCGGTGATCCCCGCCCGCCGGAAGGACTCTATAGCGTTGCGCTGTTGGCTTACCGGCAGGGCGATTACACAACCGCAGAAACTCTCTTCACAACTGCAACCGGATTCCCGTCCAGGGTTCACCCGGCTGCCGGATATTTCTGGTTGGGTAAAACCCGTCAGGCCCAGGGCCGAACCGACGAAGCAGCCGAGGCGTTTAATCTCGCGATTGGCACTAAGGATACAACCGGCTACTATGCCCTCCGTGCCTCTGACCTGTTGGTTGGTCAATCGCCCTTCACCCCGCCTGCTGACATCAATCTTATGATTGGGCCAGACGAGGGCCGTGAAGAAGCCGAGCAGTGGCTTGTCGCCACCTTTGGCCTCGCCGAGTTGCCCCCACTGGCAACCACCCTTCGCAGTGACATTGCCGGTGATCCACGTCTGGGACGCGGGCTGGAACTCTGGTCGCTTGGTTTGTTAGTTGATGCCAGACAGGATTTTGAAGCGGTTCGTCATGCCTTTGAGGATGATCCGCTGGCGACCTACCAGCTTTCGATCTTCTTCCGTGAGATCGGCTTATATCGTTCGTCCATTCTCGCCGCTCAACGATTGCACTACCTGGCAGATACTGATCCGCTTGAGGGGCCAGCCTTTATCGCGCGGCTGCGATATCCAACCTACTTCTCTGACCTGATCTTAGAGGACGCAGAGAAGTACAATCTAAACCCGCTTTATGTGTTCTCACTTATCTGGCAAGAGAGCATTTATGAGGGATTTGCTGTCTCGTCGGCTTCCGCCCAGGGATTGATGCAAATCTGGCCGCCAACCGGTGAGGATATTGCTGTCCGGCTTGCCTGGCCTGACTATCGCCCCAGCGATCTCCAACGCCCCTATGTGAATGTGGCGTTTGGAACCTGGCTTCTCCGTGATGAGTTAGACCGCTTTGACAATGATCCATATGCGGCGCTGTCAGCTTACAATGCCGGGCCGGGCAACACCGCGACCTGGAAAGAATGGTCGAGTGGCGATCCTGATCTGTTTGTCGAAGTCATCTCGCTGGCCGAGCCGCAGTTATACATCACGCGTATCTACGAACATTATGCCGTCTACACTAAGTTGTACAGTGTTCAATAGATATTGAATAGGCTGAGGGACAAGAAGCAATTTTGAATGAGTGGCATAATATCTTTGGGCAAAGGGCGGAGAGAGATAGATGAAGCGTCTTTTAGTGTTAGGGTTTGTACTGATCGCCTTGGCATGCCTGACTGGTTGTAAAGCCGAGCCGCCAACTTATGATATTCGCGGCGACTGGGAATATACCATGATCGATCAGGAAGGAAACACTTACGACACCGGAACAATCACTTTTTCAGGTGAAGCCTCTGCCGGGACCTATTTCCAGACTAACATCTACGAAGTCAACTACGAAGGTGAATTTACAGTCGAGGGGATAAGTGTTGAGTTGAGTGGTGATGAAAGCTGGTCGGGACAATTCATCTCAGAGAACAGAATCGAAGGTGACTGGATTCATGAAGGGGAAGAAACTCAGGGCGAATTCGTCGCTAGCAGATAAGGGCCACCTATTCGTAGTTCCTTGAACATGACTAATGGGCTATTTTTGGGTATGGTAGGGATTCATATATAATACAACCGTACTCTAACCATGCTTACCTACAGACTGGGAAGATAACATGGCGCGTCGTTTCAATCAGGATACCCTCCATATGGGGCGTGTTGCTTATCTCCATGCACGTGGCCTGACCGAACTGGATTTTCCGGTTCTGGTTGGCCCTATGGATGAGCAGTACCAGGACATCGTTTCTCAGTGGCCGGTTCAAGACGAGGTGGGTTTTTTCTATCGCGTCTGGGAGCCAACCCGTCCTATGCGCCTGGTCGCAACCGATGTATTTGGCAATCGTTACACAGGCCGTCGAGAGCGCATTGAAGAAGACGAAGCGATCTGGAAGGCCGTCCGCCGGATACACCGTCTGGCAAGCATGGCCCCACAAGAAAATCTGGAACAGGCCCGGCAGTTCATCTATCGCGTTTCCCAGTCGATCAGTCGCACGGCGAGCACGCCTGTCCCGGCGGCTGCACTTGCCCCGGTCGCAGAAGTCTATGAGCGGTGGGGGCTGCTTTTTCTCCCCGACCATACAACTGCCAGTGTCGTTGGTGCAACCTTACTACTGATGCTCGGCGTGCCTCGTGAGCGGGTAGCCGTTTTTGGGATGTACTATCAAGACCCCACCACCCTCGCCAACAACGACCACGATCTGACCTGGTATGGAGGCTTTCTGTCAGGGACGCTCTACTATACGGTGATGGGCGTATTCCTGGGTGGAGGGTGGCTGCCGATAGATTTCTCCTTGACTAAACGGCTGTCGCCGGTTCCGCTGCCCCACCTGCGCCATCCTGATCTGGGCCATAATGCAGAAACCGGCCAGCCAATGATTATTGATTACGTCCACCCCTATACAATGCTGTTTGCACCTCCTGATCCGGGAGGCGAGCACGAGTCGCCGCTCTTATCACGGATACCGCTTATTCGATTGCCCGGTTGGTCGGGCCTCCTTGATAAGATCCGATCCGACGAATCCGCCCGCTGATCGACAAAGATAGGGTGTGTTAGACCTTCGGTTTGAACCTGCATGCGTCCAGGCAAGTGAGCTAATATTCCCGTTCCAGCGCTTTATCGACAACGGCCCCATCGGGTATTTCCAATCCTGGGAAATCATTTTCATGTATATCTGAGCCGATCAGTGCCCCGCGCCCGACGATAATCCCGGCAGGCAGGCGGGCATTCTTCCCGATCCTGACGATCCCCAGGTTACTGGCCCCAGATATAATTTCACCGACTCGCGCATCTTCGTGAATCACCACATTTTTATCGATGACAGCTCGCTCGATAATTGCCCCCGCCTCGATATGCGAGTCGGTCATGATGACAGATTCACGCACAACGGCATTTTCACCGATCCGCACACCGGGTGAAAGGATCGAATTTTCAATTACAGCGCCTCTTGCAATACTCGATCCATGAGTGATCAGACTGTCACTGATCGTCGTTCCCGATTCAACCCGCAGAGGTGGTCGTTTTTCACTACGTGTATGGATAATCCAGGAACGATCATTCAGATCGAGGGTTGGCGGGTTGGCGACCAGGGCCATCTGCGTTTCCCAATAAGCATCTACAGTTCCAACATCGACCCAATAGCCTTTAAAGGGAAAGGCGTATACCTCAAAATCATCCTCAATCATATAGGGTATGATATCTTTTCCGAAGTCGTGTGCGGAGGTGACTGATAGTGCATCCTCTTCTAGCACTTCTTCAAGTACATCAAGGTTGAACAGATACACCCCCATTGATGCCAGAGTGCCGGGGGGATCACTGGGTTTCTCAACAAAGTCAACGACCTTGTTTTCGTTGTTTGTTGCCAGAATGCCAAACCGGGTTGCTTCTTCAAGCGATACACTGATTGCACAGACGGTTGCGTCGGCTTCACTCTGTTGGTGGAAATCGATCAGCTTTTGAAAATCCATTTCATACACATGATCACCGGATAAGATCAGCACCAGGTCAGGTTGTTGCTGGTCATCTTCTGCCCGCTTGATCATATTCAGATTCTGATAAACCGCGTCTGCTGTGCCCGAATACCAATCCGAGTCTTCCCGCCCAACATAGGGTTGGAGCAGTTTAATTCCACCTGAGAATGACCGGTCCAGGTCCCAGGGGCGGCCTCTTCCAATATGTTCATTCAGTGAGTGGGGCCGATATTGCGTAAGCACCAGAACGTCATAGATTCCAGAGTTGACACAGTTGGAAAGTGCAAAATCAATAATCCGATATTTTCCGGCGAAAGGGACGGCAGGCTTGGCACGCTTTCGGGTAAATGGGTCTAATCGGGTTCCTGCTCCACCGGCCAGGATAACAGCCCGTACTTTCATCAATCCGCTCCTCTCAAACTCTATACTTCTTATAGTTGCTAACCGTCCGTTGATACAACTCTATATACTGTCTGGCCGAACGTTCCCATGAAAAATCACGCTGCATGGCATTGAATTGGCGTTGACGCCATGCTGCTGGATCGTTAGTAAATACATCTAATGCCTGTCCCATCGCCCAGCCTAACGCGCCTGAATGGTATTCGGTGAACAAGAAGCCGTTATCAGGCGTTACCGTATCCACCAGCCCCCCAACGGCGCGGACAATTGGCAGGGTACCATAGCGCATCGCAATCATCTGAACGATCCCGCACGGCTCAAACAATGAGGGAATCAAGAAGGCATCCAGTCCGGCATATATCCGCTCGGACAGAGCCTCGTCAAACATAAGATTAATCGAAGCCTTGTCCGGGTACATATCCTGGAGCTTTTGGGCTTCTTGCTCATACCGTGCTTCTCCCGTTCCCAGCAGAACAAACTGTACATCACTCTGGGAGAGCATATAATGCACGGCAGGGAACATAATATCCGGGCCTTTTTGCTCGACCATCCGCATCACCGTCCCGAACACCGGGACTTCCGGACGCTGCGATAGTCCCAACTCAGCTTGCAAGGCCAGCTTGTTCTCCACCTTTTTGCCCAGGTGGGCAGAATCATATGGGGTGTCGATTACCGCATTTACTGCCGGGTCCCAGCGTGCCGGGTCGATTCCGTTGAGGATACCGCTTAACCGGGATTGTCGGGCCTGCAGCAGTCCATCCAGGCCATAGGCTTCATCGGTGTTGATGATCTCTTGTGCATACTGTGGACTGACCGTATTGAGCATCGTGCTGTAGGCCAATCCTACCGCCAATGAGTTATTGACCTTGCCTATCGCGTGCAGCAGGCTGTTTTCAACCGGGGGGAACCCGGCCCGGGCCAGATGCCAGTCCAGGCCCCAACCCTGATATCGCATATTGTGGATCGTAAATAATGTGGCGATCTGCCCCAGCACCGGATCATCGGCATATACTTGCTTGAGCAGATACGGTATCATGGCAGTGTGCCAATCGTTGACATGGATGATATCTGGCTGCCAGTTTTGCGATCTGGCAAGCTCACGCACCCACTCTAATGCCGCATAGCAAAAGAACAGAAACCGCCCGACATTGGTTCCCTCATCGTGATGATAAACAAAATCCTCGTGGCCGCTGATGTAAGGCCAGCCTCGGATGAAATAGGTGTCTACCGCTTCTCTTCTGCTATGCGAAATTTCGAGTGTGGTATTATTCCCCATCCAGGTGACCTCTAATTCCGCGACCTTCTTGATAGCCGCTTTGATCAGCCCGTGATGGGGAATAATAACGGTGGTTGGATGCCCCAACTTACTCAAAATCGGGGGCAGCGTACCGACCACGTCGGCCAGCCCGCCGACTTTAACATAGGGTGTGCATTCGGCTGCTGTGAAAACAATGTTCATAGCACACCTTCCATATCGCTACTTGCCCTGTCGGGGTGTAAACCAATGATAATCGATATTGGGATAAACTTTGTCCACTTCGTACAATTCATCGGCCAACTGGCGATCCGGTTGACCAGACTCCAGCGATTGCGCCAACGCCTCGAACCGCTCGACATGCCGTGTAAACCGCCGGATGGCATATTCGCGGGCCTGCCCGGTTGTCACCAGGAAAGGCCAATCGCTCGATTGGAGCAGCAGTAACTCACGGGCCGCCATATTCAATACAGCCTGGGCATCTTCATCGGGATCGGGGTACTTTTCTACCAGCTTTTCCATTCGCAGTTCGGCGGCATGAATCGGCCCCCACATCCAGTGTGTATCATGATTATCCCATGTCCAGTGAGTGCCGCCCATCCCCCATGAACTTTCCGGGATGTGCAGCACTTCTGACGGTGGATACTCTTCGATAAACTCGCTGGCCGTCACCAACTCGACCTTAGGATCTTCCGCCAGGTGACGGAGTACCTGCTTGATCCACTCCACCCCCTCGAACCACCAATGCCCGAATAACTCGGTATCGTAGTTCGACGAGATCAGGCCATAGTTACCGGTTTCTTTGTTGTAGTTATTCAGCCGGTCTGATGCCAGCCACGCGAAATGACGGGCGTGTTCGACCACTTTGCCTTGTGCCCAATCGGGATGATAAGCATCCTTGAAGCCCAGATCAACCTGTGTGCCGGACACCCGCCAATATTGCAGGCCGGAGATAGCATCCTTTTTATGGAACTCGCGGTAATCATACTCGCCGGGATAGCCCCAATCCGCCGACCAGACCTGAATCCCCGTGCGGTTATCCCGCCCGATCACCGCTACGCCGGAATGCTGATCCGCCCCAACGCCAGCCGTCGTATCAGAAACATAGTAAGCCTTAAACGTGGTCGCTTCTCGCCGGGGAATTGATTCCCGGATCGGGATCACGTACCGCCGCTTGATCTCACCGTAAGGGCCAATCGCATCACCGGCAGCCACGCCGACCGGCTGGCCGCCTTCGATGGTATGTGTCTCCGAGAAAAATACTTTCAGCCCTAATTCGTGCAGATAGTGCTCGATACCAGGCCGTGTTACGCCATCCTCGGTGATGTAAGCCGGTCGATAAGCGCACTCCGGCAGCCAGATACCACGGGGTTCCCGCCCAAAGTGACGCTTATAGGCTTCGATACCGGTTTTTATCTGCCCGTAGATCGAGGAGTCCCGACTCAGGAGCGGAAGATAACCATGTGTCGCAGCACAGGTGGTAATCTCAATATACCCCTCATCCTGAAGCTGGCGGAATGCCCCGACAATATCCCGTTGATAGCGGCTGTCAAAACTTGATTTGATATCCTCAAACCATTTCTGGTAAAACTCCGCCAGATAGGCCATGTGAGGATCATCGTCTTCTTCGAAGCGTGGGATGTCCTTCTTCGCTGCCTCAATCTTCTCGTCGAGATAGGCGTCCAGATGATCGCATACATCTGCGTCAGCTAGCTGCTCGACCAGGATCGGGGTCAGCCCAATGGTTATCTTGAACGAAACACCCTCAGCTTTAAGATCGTTGAGGGCGTTTAACAATGGGATATAGGTTTCCGATGCGGCTTCATGTATCCATTCTTCCCCATGTGGCCACCGACCTGCCATTCGTGCATAGGGAAGATGACTGTGCAGAACAAAGGTGAATGCGCCAATTGGTTCCAAGACTCTAAGCCTTTCTCCAAAACTGGTCTTTGCGGGGGCTTTATTTGACACACAAATTGTATCACATCATGGCGCAAATATTAAAGTGGCATTCTTGACGGGATGTACGAACGAAGTTTATTCGCAGCAGTTTTCTAGAAAAAGCAGAAGGGCAGCCCCATTTTGAGACTGCCCCCACTGCAAGAGAGGGTGGGGGTCTTCTGGTGGCCCCCACCCTGCCTAAACAGCCGGTGGTGCGTCGACCGGCTGAGAATTGCCGTTGGTGGTCAGCCGCTCGGCGACCCACTCACCCAGGTAGGGGTAATTGTATGCCTTGCCGCCAGCCGTCTCGACGGTTGCCCAGATTGACAGCCCTGCAATGATAAACGGCAGGGCCACCCAGATCATGTATGCCGCAGATCCTAACAAGGCGACAATAGGGGCCAGAATAATCCCCACCAGGATGGCAATGAGAATCCCAGAAACCGCGAGGGCAATAGCAAAGATAATGGTCAGGGCCAGGCCCGCCAGCAGCCAGCCAACGGTTCCGGCAAGTTGAATGGCAAAAGCCTGTGCTGCATGATACGCAACAGAT
>JBNKDD010000130.1:0-14883 GCA_050288085.1 Anaerolineae bacterium | reverse complement strand
CTCGGACTTTCTGGACACCCCGGACACATCCAACCGATCGGTTGACGAAAAGATCCTGGAGGAGAACGCGAGAATCCTCGAACAGAAGTTGGCGGATCTGAAAATCAGCGGCGAGGTTGTAGAGGGGCCACGTTGGATAAACGAGACACACGATTTCATGAGTCTTCCGTTGATGGTACGCCCTAATTCCGTGATAGCGGTAGGCGGCAATGAAAATCGCCCAGACTACGACTATGGTGATGGCGTAACCCTACAGGTATATCAATTAGCAGATGGGAACATCGTAAACGTAGATATCCCCACCCTGACCGGTGAAGTCGATACAACTTATGAGATCAGGCGTGAGGGCAGCGTATTAACCGCAATGCGCAGCGCTTCAGATAAACCCTGGTACATTCTACTGGTAGGCGTTAAATCGGTTACTCCCAATGAGGATGTTACGATTGAAAAAATGCCGATGGGGTTGCTCATCACGCCAGCACCGACTGCAAATGTAGTGAGTGTTAAGATTATTTCTGAGTAGCATCGGAGAAGGTGTATGCCCTGATCTTGTGTAGTGTTTGGAGGAATGATCAGAAGCCTGTGGGGGATACTTAACTCATCCGAGCTGATTCTTGAGTAAACCAGAGGTATAATTCAATCCTTTGTACCCCCCCAAAGGACTGAACTTGAAACTCCTCTCGCCGTTGTTAGATAACCTCATCCAGGATGTCAGAGCTGTACTTAACCATCTCAATGACTGGTTCAAAGAAGCGACCAGACTAGGGGATGACCGGCTGGCTGTTGGAACGGCCTTCGATCTGACACGCAGCAAGAGTGACTTGATGGCTGAAAATGCCCTGCTGCGCCAGCAGTTGATTGTGCTCAAACGACAGGTGAAACGGCCACAACTGACACAGCAGGATCGTCTGGTGCTGGTCCTGCTCTCCAGGCTTGTGCAGCGCTGGAAAGAAACCCTGCTCATCGTCAAACCTGACACACTGTTGAAATGGCATCGTCAGGGGTTTCGATTGTTCTGGAGACGGAAATCCAAATCAACATCCCGCAAGCCCAGGATTGATCCTGAAGCGTTGGCTTTGATCCAGGCGATGGCTGTTGACAACCGACTGTGGGGAGCAAAACGCATTCGAGACGAACTGCTGAAACTCGGTCATAAGGTGAGCAAACGAACGGTGGCTAAATACATGCGGCAGGCGAGAAAAGGACTGCCTCCTTACCGGTCAAAACAGACCTGGGCAACCTTCATTAAGAATCATGCGCACGAAATGTGGGCCTGTGATTTTGTTCAGACGTTCGACCTGTTCTTCGGCACGATTTTCCTGTTCTTCATCATCGAACTCAGCTCACGTCGCGTAGTCTACTTCAATGTGACCAGGGCTCCGAGCGATGCCTGGGTCGCCCAACAACTGCGGGGTGCCACTCCTTATGGGGGACAACCGCGTTTCCTAATTCGTGACAATGATGACAAGTATGGAACTGCGTTCACCCATGTAGCGGATTCCACCATGATTGATGTCCTGCGCACCCCAATCCGGGCACCAAAAGCTAATGCCATCTGTGAGCGCTTCATTGGCAGTGTCCGCCGGGAATGCCTGGACCACATCCTGATCCTGAGTGACCGCCAACTCTATCGACTGGTCAGGGAGTATGTTGACTACTTTAACCATGCGCGTCCCCATCAAGGAATTGCGTCACAAATCCCTCAGCCATGTGCAGCAGATCAAGACAATTCTCAAGAAGGTCCCATTATTGCTCTTCCGGTACTGGGAGGTCTTCATCACGACTATCGCCGTGCTGCATAATTGTCCGGCGATCTGACCTTCATATCTCATTTTCTCCAGGATTTAGAAACGGCTGTTTCTGACGATTGGCCGATCTTTGTAGTCAGATCACGGTTCGCTTCCCATTCAAAACGACTGAGATACCAACCTGCCTAAGTTGCATGAAACACAGAGCTTCAGCGCTTTTTCACGCGGATACGCTAAGTACCCCCCACAGGGTACGATAATCCCTTGTACCCGCGAACCCTGCGCACATATTTTCAAAATGATATGCTAGGTTTATGAGCAAAATTGAGTTGTTTTTCGAACGGATGTGCATTTCCGGTCAGCAAAATTGCTTGACCAGAAAATATTTTAGCCTTATAATGAGTTTATTGACACGTGTAAGGTTAGACGAGACAGTGTCAACTTAGAATGGAAGTCTCCCAGTTTTCCTGAGCGATAGTCAGATGACAAAGGCCAAAAACCAAGCACTATGAAAAGGCCCACCCAAAATGATGTTGCTCGCCTGGCCGGTGTTTCAAGAGCCACTGTCTCTTATGTCCTGAATGGAGTAAGCGATGGACGGATTCCAATCTCCGAAGAGACCTGCCAACGTGTTCAGGAAGCCATTGAAGAACTAGGCTATGTACCGGATGCACGCGCCCGCGCCCTTCGCTCTGGCGACACCAAAACGCTTGGCTTGATCATCCCAGATATTCGCAATCCGCACTTCTGGGAAACAGCCGAAGGGGTTGAGCAAGAGGCTCGCGAGGCTGGTTATCACTTACTCCTATCCAATATTGCCCTCAAACATGAGTACGCCAACGAAATATTCACAGACCTATCCCATCGGCGCATCGACGGGTTGATTTTGATGGGATCGTTTACGGTTGCTTCTGAAGAAGCCCACGATTCGCTGAGCCGGTTCTTTAAGCGGCACCTTCCCATAGTAGAGATCAGCGATCATCACAATGTGCATTATGAGGTAGATCGTGTGGCATGCGATTACTACACAGCTTCTATGGAAGCTGTGTCCTATCTGTGTGAACTGGGTCACCAACGAATTGGGCTGGTCTATGGTGTGGCAATGCCTGAGCTTGGCAAGGATCGGTTTGAGCCCTATCAAAAAGCCCTACACCTCGCCGGGCAGGACGTTGATGATGACCTGATTGTCCAATGCGGCCCTACCATTGAAGATGGTTATCAGGCAACACTCGAACTGCTTACCATCTCTCCTCGACCAACAGCGATTATTGCCATCAACGATCTGCTAGCTATCGGCGCACTGCGAGCCATAAGCGATTCCGGACTGTGTGTCCCTGAGGACATATCACTGCTGGGTTATGATGACATCCCGATGGCGAAATACTTAGTACCACGTTTAACAACGGTATCGAAGGATATCACAGCCCTAGGCCGCATAGCTGTTAGGCTTTTATTGGCTCGTATCCAGGAGCCAGGTAGACCCCACCATACCGAGAAACATCCTGCCCGGTTGATCATTCGCGAGTCAACCGGGCCACCACCTACCACGTACAGGAAGTAAGCCTAACAACGATTGTTGGATCAGATCATCAAGGAGGTAAAAACGGGCAATAAAAGACTTTCTTTCTCTGTGTAGACGTTTCTATCCAACCCGGCTGGTGGCTAGAAACATCAGGAGATACCGCAATCCGCTAAGAAACCGGTATCTCCTGAATGGGAACAAGCAAATAGTCACACCTGTACTGATGTAAGGTGTAGTCCTTTTTGCATTGCCATTGTGGATTATACACAGGGGACCATCATACGCCCAGCCAAATAATTCAGAAAGATTTCGTGCTTTGATACTATTTGGAGGATAAAGATGTCAAGAAGAGTTTTGATCTACGGCCTGCTAATCGGCCTGATGGCAGTTATGCTGGTAGCCTGCAGCGCTCCTGCTGACACCGGTGCGGATGAGCAGGTGTCCGACCTGGAAGCCCAGGTCGCCGACCTTCAGGAACAGCTCGAAGCCGCCCCGGATGAAAGCACTGTCGCCGAATTAGAGGAACAGTTAGCTGACCTTCAGATGCAACTAGAGGCGGCGCAGGAAGAGCCGATGGAGGAAGAGGAAGCTGCGGGTGAAGAGCCTGTTACCCTGACCTACCTCACCGACGATAGTGAAGTATCACGCTCAATGGCTGAGGCGCTTGCCAACGCCTACATGGAACTACATCCTAATGTCACTATCCAGGTCGAGCTCCGCCCGCAAGGTGGCGAAGGCGATAACGTGGTGAAGACACGCCTCGCTACCGGTGAAATGACAGATATATTCTTCTACAACTCAGGTTCATTGTTGCAAGCGCTACAACCAGGCGGAACACTGGTTGACTTGTCAGGTGAGCCCTTTATCGACAACATCTCCGAAGCATTTCTGCCAGCTGTATCACAGGGTGACGGCATCTACGGTGTACCAACCGGCACTGCTATGGGTGGCGGGGTTCTCTACAACAAAGCTATCTATGAAGAGCTGGGATTAAGTGTCCCCACAACCTGGGATGAATTTGTGGCAAACAATGAAGCAATTGCCGAGGCTGGCATTACGCCTGTCATCGCGACATTTGGTGATACATGGACCTCCCAGTTGTTCTTCCTGGCCGACTACTACAACGTTGAGCAGCAAGTTCCTGACTTTGCAGAACTGTACACAGGCAATCAGCTAAAGATTGCCGATACCCCGGCTGCGTTGGCAGGTTTCGAACACGTGCAGCAGGGCTATGACGATGGATGGTGGCAGGAAGGCTACGCTACTGCGACATATGCTCAAGGGTTGGAAATGCTGGCTAATGGCGAAGGAGCCCATTACCCGATGCTCTCCTTTGCGCTTCCGACAATTGCAGAGAACAACCCTGACAAGGTAGATGACATCGGCTTCTTTGCTGTGCCCGGCAATGATGCGGCCACCAATGGTGCGACCATCTGGATGCCAGCCGGAACCTATATCCCATTAACAACAGAAAACGTCGAAGCTGCTAAAGAATTCCTGGCATTTATCGCTTCAGTTGAGGGCACCGAAGCGCTCACCTCAGCGGTTGAGCCCGGTGGGCCATACCTCATTAAAGGGGCTACGCTGCCGGACACCGTCGTCCCGGCTGTGAAAGATATTGCTGCCTACATCGATTCTGGCAAGGCTGGCCCCGCGCTTGAGTTTGTTTCTCCACTGAAGGGCCCATCTCTTGAGCAGATACTGGTGGCCGTCGGCTCCGGTCAGATGGAAGCCGCAACTGGCGCAGGAAACTACGACATAGATGTTGAACAGCAGGCACTTCAACTGGCGCTGCCTGGCTGGTAAATCATATGAACTAGCGTTTGATACTGAAGCGTTCTGAGGGTTGAGTAGTGACCTGCTCGCCCTCAGAACGCCGAATGGAGATTTCTATGAGGGGCAACATATATCCCAAGTCAATCCTGAGAACCTATCCCAACTGGTTCTATATTCCAGCAGCACTTATATTTTTCATCTTTTTTATTGTGCCAACAGCACTGGCTTTTTACTTCAGCCTGACTCGTTGGACGCTATTCGACTCGACGTTTATCGGATTGAAAAACTACGAAACATTTTTCAGAAATCCACAGCTTATCGGCAGTCTCAAGAACACAATCATCTATGGCTTTTTAACCAGTGCTCTTAAAGTTGTCATCTCGCTGCCGCTAGCCATTCTGCTAACCTCAAAGCTCAAGCTCAAAGGGTTGTTAAGATCTATCATCTTCTTCCCGGTTCTGGTCAGTACAGTTGCTGTTGGAATCACATTCTCCATGCTGATGCAGCCAATCGATGGGTTTATCAACATTGCGCTTGGCGCAATTGGTATCTCAGGCCCCGACTGGTTAGGCAATCCAGAATTAGCGTTGTACTCGGTTGTAATTGTAGATGTCTGGCGAGGTTTAGGGTTTGCAACGGTGATATTCATGGCCGGGATACAGTCTATCCCCCAGGAGTACTTTGAAGCCGCTGCACTTGAGGGTGGTGAATGGGTTAAGTTTCGACATGTTATTCTGCCCTTGAGCCGTAACGCTACATTTACCGTGATCCTACTGTCATTCATTGGCGGCCTGCGGACATTTGACCTGATCTGGACGATGACAGGCGGTGGCCCCGGCTTTGCCTCTGATGTGCTTACATCCGTGATCTACAAGCAATATCAGGCGGGTTTCTATGGCATCTCAACCGCGGGCAATGTGGTTCTATTCGTTCTTGTCACTATCTTTGCATATCCATTGATGACGTTCTTTGATCGTATGGAGTTGGAACTATGAGCGAACGCGAACTTCTCTCTGAATCGCATAGAGCTGAAACAACGAACCTGCGCAAATTCTTCTCTATCGTCGGTTTAGATGCTGCTGCCCTGGCCGTTATCGGTCCAATCTTCTTGATCCCGTTCCTGTTTATGCTGTCGATTGCCTCCAAAACAAAGCAGGGCGCAGCCTTATTGGAGTTTTCCTGGCCCGGCGAGTTTGTGCTAATTGACAATATTAAAGAGGTGTTGGCGTTCGCGGATGGGCGGATGTACCGTGCATTGTGGAACAGCACACTCCTGACAGTCTTCTCAGTCGTATTGATTGTATTGTTGGGCGCTCTGGTCGCTTACACCATGCAGAGGCGTCAGGATAGAACTGCCTCGATTGTGAGCGGCATCATCCTGGCAGGGCTTATTATCCCCCCGGCTGTGGTACCAACCATCTTTGTTATGCAGTGGCTTGGGATTTACAAAACGCTGTTTGGCATGATCATGATCGAGGTTGCATTCCAGTTACCCTTTGCCGTTCTGGTATTCAGGGCCTTCATGTCATCTATTCCGCGTGATCTGGATGAAGCAGCGATCATGGATGGGGCTGGTCCGCTTCGCGTGTTCTTCTCGGTCGTCTTACCGCTCCTGCGGCCAGCGATTGTAACGGTAGTTGTTGTTTCTTCCGTTGCTATATACAACGATTTCGTTGGACCGTTGTATTTCCTACCCGGTGCAGAAAACGTCACCGTCCAATTGACTCTATATGCTTTCATCAGCCAGTTCAGCACAAGCTGGAATCTTCTGTTTGCTGATGTCATTCTCATTACCATCCCACCGTTTATTATGTTCATGTTCTTCCAGCGCCAGATCGTTTCGGGGATGACAGCCGGAGCAGTCCGTGGGTAGCGTTATCCGGCACTTTGATATGTCTTTAGACTTCGCTAACAACAGGGTAATCAGGTATGACAATTACTTCTAATGGCGTATATCACTTGACCTGTGAGCACCGAAAAAACCCGCAGGGGATCGATATCACCAACCCCCGGTTGAGCTGGAAGCTGCGAGGCCAACAGCGGGGTATCTATCAAACGGCTTACCGGATCACAGCGGCGGAATCTTCTACCGATCTTGATGAACAACGGTGGCTCCTATGGGATACCGGGCGAGTTGAATCCGATCAATCAGTGCTCATACCGTATGCAGGACCATCCCTTACATCAGGTCAACGTGTATATTGGCGGGTCACTGTTTGGGACAATTATGGTAACGAGTTACAGAGCGAATCTGTCTGGTGGGAAATGGGATTGTTAGAACGGTCGGATTGGCAAGCCAAATGGATAGGCGATTCGCTTGTCGGTGGACCGTTCACCACCAGCCCTGCCCCGTTTCTCCGGCGGGAGTTTACCCTTACAAAGCATGTCGCAAAAGCGCGCTTGTATGCCACAGCACTCGGTGTGTATGAATGTCACCTGAATGGAACAAAGGTTGGAGACGATGTCTTAACACCCGGATGGACAGATTATCGCACCCGCATTCAATACCAGGTTTATGATGTGACCGGACACCTGCAACCCGGTGGCAATGTTATAGGTGTCATCCTGGGTGACGGTTGGGCGGTCGGACATATCGCCTGGGTGGGCAGGCAGAATTATGCCGATCAACCCCGCCTGCTGGCACAACTCGTTATCACCTATGAGGATGGCAGCCAGGAGATCATTGCTACAGACAGCTCGTGGTCGGTGACGACAGGGCCTATTCTTGAGTCCGACCTGTTGATGGGTGAGAGCTATGATGCCCGACGAGAGCTGACCGGGTGGACATCGACAGGATACGATTCCTCCGGATGGTCACCGGCTCAAGTGTTCCCAGATAACGGCGCGGCACTCACTGCGACTAACGGCCCTACCGTGCGCAGGCAAGAGGAACTACGGGCTGTGGAAATCCATGCTCACCCCGATTATGTGAATCCTCGTTGGGTATTCGACTTTGGGCAGAATATGGTCGGGCGTGTCCGTCTCAAGGTCAGTGGCCCAGCCGGTACTACGGTGACTATTCGCCATGCAGAGGCCCTTAACACAGATGGCACATTGTACACAGCCAATCTACGCACGGCCCGCAATACAGATTTCTATACCCTCAAGGGGAATGGTGAAGAAGTCTACGAGCCGCATTTTGTATTTCATGGGTTCAGATATGTGGAACTTTTGGGCTTTCCAGGGAAACCGGATGAAGATTCGGTCACCGGGGTTGTAATTCATTCCGATGCACCACTTACCGGAAGCTTTGAATGTTCCGATCCGTTGCTTAATCAGCTTCAGAGCAACATCCTCTGGAGTCAGAAGGGCAACTTCATTGATGTTCCAACAGACTGCCCACAACGCGATGAACGGTTAGGGTGGACCGGTGATGCGCAGGTCTTTGCCCGTACCGCTGCCTTCAATATGAATGTTGCAGGGTTCTTTGGTAAGTGGCTGCAAGACCTGGAAGATGCCCAATACGATAACGGCACTTACCCTGCTATCGCACCTAACCCCAATGCATGGTCTATCCCGGAGGGTGGGCCAGCCTGGGCTGATGCGGGTGTCATCGTGCCGTGGACGCTTTACCAGACCTATGGCGACAAGCGGATTCTTGAAAAATACTATGGATCAATGTGCCGCTTTATCGACTTTCTGGCCGGGACGAGCCGGGATCATATACGCTGCTACCCTGATTATGAAGGCTGGCACGGCTTTGGCGACTGGCTGGCCCTCGACGGAAGTGATGGTCGCGAGGGAGGCACTTCCAAAGAGTTGATTGGGACGGCGTTCTTCGCCTACAGCACGCGGTTGATGTCTCAGATAGCCGGGATACTTGGCAAGGAAGCGGATCAAAAACAATTTGGGGAACTATCAGATAAGGTCCGTGGGGCTTTCATTGACAGGTATGTCCAGGCAGACGGCACAATTGTTGGTGGTACACAGACTTCATATGTCCTCGCGCTCCATTTCAATCTGCTGCCTGAAGATTTCCGCACAACAGCAGCAGCGACATTGGATCGAGGTATCAAAGGTCGAGATAACCACCTGAGTACCGGTTTCGTAGGCACACCTTATCTCAACCGGGTCTTGACTGAGGTAGGTTACCTTGATACAGCCTATGACCTGTTGAATCAGAAGACATGGCCTTCTTGGCTATACTCTGTTACACAGGGCGCAACCACTATCTGGGAGCGCTGGGATGGGTGGACACATGACAAGGGTTTCCAGGACCCTGGTATGAATTCGTTTAACCATTATGCCTACGGTGCAATTGGGGCCTGGCTGTATGCCGTTGTCGGGGGGATAGATGTCGATCCTGATCAACCCGGCTACAAGCATATCATAATGCGTCCTCAGCCCGGTGGCGGGTTGACCAGTGCCAGGGCGGAGTTTGAATCCATGTATGGAACAATCCACAGCACATGGAGAATAGAACATAAAACCTTTGACTGGCAGATAACCATCCCTGCCAACACAACAGCAACGGTCTTTCTTCCTGCAAGCAAGGCCGCAGATATACTGGAAAGCGGCAGCCGGGCAGCGGGCACAGAAGGAATTTCCCTGGCACATCGCAAGGATAATGTGGCGGTTTTCCGGGTGCAATCCGGTGATTACCATTTCAGTGCGAAACTATAGGGACAAATCATGACGCAGGATTTTTATAACCCCTGGGATAACAAGTCTGTACATGAGCAGGCTGACGCGTTAATTGAGCGATTGTCAATCACACAAAAAGTCGCTCTCGTGAGTGATCATGACGATCAAGGGAGCTATGATTTCCCTGATGACATTCCTGAATTTGTGCCTGCCGATGGGCCAGCCGGTGTTCGTATTATGGTAGGGGATGGCAAGCAAGGCCGATCCACCAATCTGCCAGCCCCAATATTGCTGGCAGCTACCTGGGACACCGATCTTGCCCGACAATACGGCGATATCATCGGTCAAGAAATGGTCGCTGCCGGTCATAATGTGCTGTTTGGGCCAGCCGTAGATATCGCCAGGGTTCCGGTTGGTGGGCGCACATTTGAGTCATTTGGCGAGGACCCACTCCTCCAATCGCGTATAGTCGTCGCAGAAGTCCAGGCCATCCAGGCACATGGCGTCCAATGTTGTATCAAACATTACATCCTCAACAACCAGGAGTACCAACGCACCAGTATCGACGTTCATATAGACGAAAATGCCCTACAGCAGATCTATCTTCCACCGTTTGCTGCCGCCATCAAACAGGGCCAGGCGACCTCCCTGATGGGCTCCTATAACAAGGTAAGAGGCATCTATGCCTGCGAGAACAGCTACCTGTTGAACAATGTCTTGCGCGAACAATCAGGCTTTCAGGGCTGGGTGATCAGTGACTTTTTGGCAACACCCAGCACCGCACAGGCTGCCATTGCCGGACTGGATAAAGAACTAGGCAGTGGTAAACGCGGAGATAAATTAGCGGCTGCTATAGAAGATGGACAGGTATCGATTGATACGCTTAACAACATGGTCCGGCGGATTCTCATGCCGTTATTGGCATTTTCCTCGCACAGACGGGATCGAGAAGAAGAGGGCTTCTCGGTTACTGAGCATGGTGCACTGGCAAGGATGATAGCCGAGCACGGGATAGTCCTGCTCAAGAACCAGGAGGATCTGCTGCCATTATCTGATGAAAGCATCAAATCGATTGTCATCATAGGAGCAGATGCTGATAACGTATCGGCAGCAGGTGGTGGCAGCGCCAGTGTACTGTCGAGTTATGAAGTTAGTGTTTTAGAAGGTATCCAGCATCGCCTGAGTGATGATATACAAGTCCACTACGAATGGGGAACGGATCCAATAGGTGCTGGCGTTCTGCTGCCAGGACTGCCTGCGATTCCCTCGGATTATCTTCGCCCGTCTGATGATACTGAGGCACATGGCGTACAGGTAGAATATTGGGCTAACCCTGGCTTTTCTGGACAGCCTGACCTGACACGTATTGAACCATTCATCGAGATAAATCGTGGTTTCCCTGATATATTCAGTGTGTTCAATGTTTCCTCCCCAAAGCTGCCATCCTCACCCAAGCCTGTTGGACAAACTTCTTCTCGTTGGACTGCCTCCCTGACCCCACCTGTTGATGGTGAGTACCTGTTATCAATCACTGCGTTGGGAACCACTCGATTCTCTCTGAATGGCAAGCTCTTAATCGACAGCGATACCACCGAACCTGTTAGCAGCTCCAATCCACGAATCCCGGAAGGTATAGAGATCGCTGATTGGCCTTCCTGTGCAACTCATGTTTACGAGATTGCAGTGAACCTCACGGGAAACGAATCGTATGCGATACAGATTGACTACGCTGCTGATTCACCCGGTGGGTGGGGTATTCATCCATCTGCGCTGCGACTTGGATGGGCACCCCCTATTGAAGTTGTCCCTCCTACAATGCAAGCTGCAATTGACCGAGCCGAACAATCTGATGCAGCTATCGTCGTTGTGCGCACCTATGAGAGTGAGGAATTCGACCGACCGAATATCACCCTGCCAAAGCAGCAAGGTCAGTTGATCCAGTTAGTTTCGGAAGTGAACCCACAAACCATCGTTATTGTCATGAGTGGTGGCCCGGTAGAAACAGAATCCTGGGAAGGAAAAGTACCGGCGATTATTGAAGCCTGGTATGCCGGTCAGGAGCAGGGAAACGCCATTGCACATATTTTGTTCGGCGATGTTAATCCGTGTGGAAAGCTTCCCATCTCTTTTCCCCGCAGCCTGGATCAGACCCCCGTTAGTTCAACAGCGCAATATCCGGGAATCGACGGTGTTGTACATTACTCAGAAGGCCAATTTGTAGGATACAGGGGTTACGATTCTTATGATATCGAACCCATGTATCCATTTGGGTTTGGCCTTTCATATACGACATTTGAATATGATGGTCTTGAGATCAACCCTTCTGTTATACGGCCTGATCAACCCATAGACGTGAGCTTTAAAGTTATAAACTCCGGAAATCGTCAAGGGATCGAAATCGCCCAACTCTACCTGTCCTTTCCTTCAAGCGTTCAGGCACCGCCCAAACAACTGGTCGGATGGGCGAAAGTCAGGCTGGAGCCTGGTGAAAGTCAAAGAGTCCAGGTTACCTTAGACCCGCTTTCGCCAGAATACCCACTATCTTATTGGGATGTTACTGCCCAAAGCTGGTCTATCGCATCAGGTGAATATCGATTATTTGTCGGAGCTTCATCCAGAGATATTAGATGTCAAAGCACCTTTCATATCCAACCAGGTATTGAATGACTAACAAGCATCTACCTCAAAGACAAGTGGAAGGCTCAGAATATTGCTGACTGCCCAGACGCGGTCAATGAACCTCGTAAGGGCAAAAAATCCCGTAACCCAAAAAAACCTCATCCGTACGAGATTTGGGCTTACGCAGCCTTCTGATAGTACTCGTGAATGATCCCTCCCAACACATCTCGCCGACACACCTTGTCATGAGAATCAGGTGTGGGGAAAGGAATTGGTGTTTGCCGATCAATACCCTGATGAGGCCGTTGGTGATTGTAGTGTACGATGTAATCCTTCATTACTTGATGGAGATGTCTCTCATTGATAATCGGTGCCGCAAATGAAAGTGACGGATAATTCGAGATAGGCTGGGGGGAGAGGCTCAGAGCGTTGTGAGCCGAAGCTCGGGGCGGGAGGAATCCGCCGCCAGAGGGGTCAAACAGCGACCCCACCCTTTTTGCAGAGGACGTTTTGTGAGGCTATTCGAATCACAACCCTGAGATGCTTAGCAGGCACCTCCTTCAAACACCAGAGGCAAACTCAGCATCTCACCGATCGTCCAAACATGGTCAGTGAAGCCTGGGTGCTGCAAACGAAAGCGACGGATTATTCGAAATAGGCCGTGGGAACCTGCAAGCGGGGATAAAGGCGGATCGCTGAGTGCCAGCAAATAAACCGCTGAGAGGGGTCAAAGGTCTATCCAGCCACCCTTCCAGGAGACAAATTTCGGCTACCATCAACCTCAAGCACCCGGTCACTGACCAGGTTTGTGGTTTTATATGGTGGCGCCTCCTTCAAAGATCAGCGGAAGGCTTATGATCTCACCGACCGTCCAGATGTGGTCGGTGAACCCGGCGGCCATCGCGGAGGAACGCTGCCGATAGCGACGCTTCAGACCCGGGACACGCACCCGCAAGCTCTGGTGAGGTCGGGCGAGATGATAATACGACCGCCACCAGTGCACATGAACCAGTAAGCTCTGCTGTGATTTGGCCAACGACCAGGTTTTCCGGGTCAGCGCCGCAATGCCCTGGCGAATGGTCAGGTTGACCCGCTCAATGTAGGCGGCTTGTATGGTTATGGAGAAACCCAATTCTTCTAACACCTGGAACAATTGCAAGCGTTTTACCCATTGCATCCGGGTGATGGTGAAAGGGGTTTTGTCACCTTTCTTCTTGTTTCGACATTTGACCAACTGGCCATAGACAAGCTGCATGCTCACTTGCCAGGAGCTACCGAACCATTCACCAAAGTGAGCGGTGAGCGCGTAGAAGTAAGCGCGAAGTCCATCACTGGTGAAAGCCGGTATACACCCTTCAGCTAAATGCAGCTTGAGGTCATGGATGAAGTGGTAGGCATCATCATTGGTGCGTCCGCCAAGATGAATACCAGGGATGATTTTGGTTACGGGTTCGATGGCCACCCACAACCAGCTCTTTCGCTTGTTGCCTGCCACAGGAGCAAACAGTTCATCGATTTGCAGATAGCTGGGTGAGAGCTGCACAAACAGCAGTGAGTGCAGGTGGTCACTGTGGATACCGGCTCTTGTCAGCCAGCGGCTGAGGGTGGCATCCACATGTCCTGTGTAACGGACTAACACGGAGATATCCATGCCTTCCGCCCGCAACCAGAGACACATCTCGACCCGGTCGGGATGGGTTTTCAGATGATAGAGTGGGATGTTGCGCCGCGTGCTGAAGCTGGTTTGACAACCCTGACACTTCAGGGTCTGGATGTCTTTTCGTTTACCTCGTTTACCATTTCCGACCAGCGCATGTACAGTTGCATGGTGATCCCGAAGTAGCGACAGGCCGGATTGGGATAGGCGTGGCCCTGGGTTCTGATCTGCTTCTTTCGCCCTCGACTGCTCTTGCATTCCGACCAGGGTTTGGCAGCGCGCTTGATGGGTTGAATAGCTAGTTGCAGCCCTGACCGGCAGGCCGGGCAATCCTTTGGTGACTTCGGATTCCACTTGCGAGGCCTTCGTGCTGCTTTCCGCGCTGCTTCCCATAGTTTCAGTTTCTTCAGCCGCTCCTGATGGCGCTGCCACAGCAAGCAACCAATGAGGGCTATCAGGCATAGCAGTAGGCTGCGTTCAATGAGGGTGGTGAGCGACACTGTCCAGACCTTATTGGGGTATAACAAGTTACAAAGGTCTGGATTCTAGCTTTTCAGCCCACTTGGTCAACTTTTGACCGATGGCGAATTATCCGTCACTTCTCGATGAAGTACCCCGGGTAGAGAGTCTTGCTATTAATCGTGGTAGTGGTGACAAATTAACTGATACATAGCTAATTGTGATAATGAATGAACAATCGTAACGCCAGATCGTGAAAGTGCTCGGACTTTGAAAAAGACAAGGTCTTACGAACAAAACGGGCCAGGCGTTGACGCAGGGTGTTAAACCAGCGCTCGATGTGGTTGGTTCCGCCACTGCCCTTGGCAACCGATTGATGGCGGTCCGCAGCAAAGACCTGCTGGTAAGCGGCCCAGAAGTCGCTGAAGGAGTGGCACCAGACATAGGCGGTGGGGATCCGTCGCCAGAGTTGTAGACAACTGGTCTCACTGCGGTCGCCGATGAAATAGGCCACCACT
>JBNKDD010000129.1:0-14927 GCA_050288085.1 Anaerolineae bacterium | reverse complement strand
GCTACTGCTGCCGCCAGGATTGCAATCAACATGAAACTAAAAACTAGCTGTACCTGTAGACTGCGCGTTAGGGGTGTTTGGGTCATTAATCAAATCTCAATGCAAAAGTATTGTCAACAACCCCATGAATAAATTCAGGGGCTTGTCCCTGGCGCTACGCGGCAGAGCGCGTATCCGAGACGTCTGGCCGATTGACAGCGGCCCGGCGGGAAATATTCACCGCCGCGATGTGGTCGGCGAATCCGGCGAATCCGCAGTCCACACATAAGAACGTTGCCTGATCCGGTCGATTGCGCCGGTCAACCTGCCCACAGGCCGGACAGGTGCGCGAGGTGTTGCGGGGATCAACCGGGATCACGGTCACCCCCGCCCGCCTGGCTTTGTACTCAATCTTCTGCCGGAGGTCAAAAAAAGACCAGCTGTGCAACGCAGCCCGCCGGGAGCGGCTAACCGTTACCCTGTCCCGAAGGCCGCCCAATTCTTCCAGGGCGACCGCCCGTCCAGTGCCTTGCGCTCTGGCTACGATACACTTACTGATACAATGGTTGACATCCTGGGCAAAGCGCCGCTCTCTACCCGACAGTTCCTTGAGTTTACGTCTGGCCGCCTTTGTCCCCTTTTTTTGCAGTTTGCGCCGCAGGCGGCGGTGGCGATGGCGGATGGTGTTGAGGTGGCAGTTGGCTTTGGCGGTATAGACCTCGCCGTCCGAATCGACCGCAATGTTCCTCACGCCGAGGTCAACCCCCAGGACTTCCTGATACGGTTGGGGGTCAGCTTCTTGTACCTCACAGGTGGTGTACAGATAGAACTGCCCCTGCCGGTATACCAGGTCGGTTTCGCCCTGCTGCGATTGGAGTAACTCCCACTGCCGATCCCCACAGACGAAGGGAATCAGCTGGCGGCTGCCCACCGTCCAGATCGATACATGGGCGGTTTCGCGGTCTTCGATCCGAAAGGACAGAATGCGGCTGTCGTAAGCGATGCTGCCCAATGGCTTGAACATTCGCCGGGTTTCCCGGTCTTTCCGGTAGCTGTCGGCCACTTTCGCCAGGCAGCGGATCGTCATCTGGGCTGACAGGTCAAAAGTCTGGCGAATGTCAGCGTAGATCGCTTTTTGGAGTGGGTACTTCCCAAACGTCCACCGTTCCCAGGCATAAGCACTGATCGCATTGCAGGCGGCGTTGGCCCGTTCAAGGGTTCTTCTGAGTAGTTCGGCCTGGTCTGGGGTAGGCAGCAGCTTGAGTTGGGCGGTCAGTTTCATGGGTGTGTTCTTGTCTTACACTACAGTTGATGGGTATGATCTTAATCAGATATGATCATCTTTTGCAAATGTATCTTGTATACTACCGGCACTTCCTCCCCACAGCTTAAGCAGGGGGCTTTGTGCCGAATATTTGGTGAAATCTGTTTGTGATCACGCCTCGGTTAAATATAGGAGTTATTAACGACATGAGGGGAGTCAATTTCGGCGGATGGTTCAGTCAGATTGATGCAATAGAGGCAAAGGACCCGGCAGTCTTTCCAGGCGTGCTCGCGCATATTGACCATTTCCTTGGGCCTGTAGATTTTCAACGTGTCAAGGACTGGGGTTTTGACCATGTCCGTCTTCCGGTAGACTGGTTCAATGTTTTTACTCCAGATCTCAAGTTACATGCTGACGTGATGGAGCGCCTCGAAAGGGCCATTACCGGCATCACCGGGACTGGTCTTGGCCTCATCCTTGACTTGCACCGTTGTCCGGGGCATGACTTTGAGCATGCCCTCCACACAGAGCAAAGCTTTTTCAGCACACCAAGCCAGCGCCGTGATTGTCTCAGGGTCTGGGCCGTGCTGGCCGAGCATTTCGGCTCCATCCCAGGGGTCATTCTTGAACCCCTGAATGAACCGGTCGCCCCTGATGCGGATACCTGGAATATCGTCAAGGAAGAACTGGCCCGCGAAATCCGGCGCTTCGCACCCAAGTCAACCCTGCTGGTCGGTTCCAATAGATGGAATCATGTTGATGAATTCGAGCACATGACGCCTATCGAAGACGACAACGTGATTTATAGCTTTCATTACTATCTACCCATTGTTTTCACCCACCAGAAGGCTCCCTGGGTGCCAGGACAGGTGTTTCAACAATCATTTCAATATCCAGGGAACTACAAGTTTGAAAGTGAAAAAGGGAATCTTCCGCTTGAGGCTGGCATCTGGAACAAGGACCGCATGCGCAATGCCTGGCAGCATGTCCTACGATTTCGTGACAAATATGGTGTAAAGGTGTCCTGTAACGAATGGGGTGTTTACATGGGGGGAGCGGACAGATCAAGTCAACTGGCCTGGATAAGAGATTGCTTGGAGCTTTTCACCGAAAACCAGATTGGCTGGACATACTGGAACTATAAAAATCTAGATTTCGGGATCGTCAGCCAAGGCGAGCAACTCTATGCAGATCATCCACCCTACTGCAACCCCGATCGCACAGACTACGACCTACTGACATTACTTCAAAGCTATTGAGCAATAAATCACCTACTTAGGAACGGCGATTAAATAAGCTGAACAATTGTCAACACTGAAGGATAGCCCTGTAATTCCACTAGGCAAGAACGCATCAAAGACAATGGGCATATTCTCCTTGAAGCTGTCAGCGACTTTACGCCCGGTCGAATACAACTTGTCAAACACGTTGACGATAACGGATAAGCCATGAGAAGGGGCGATGGGCAATCGCCCTCTTTTGTGCCCCCTTGACTCCTCCCACCGGACGCGGCATACTGATCCCCAACCAACCGGGCATACATAGGGAGCACCATATGAAACGCTTGTTGATCCTTGCCACCTTGCTAACCAGCGTGTTGGCACTCACCGCCTGCACCGCTGCGACCGTCGAACCGGTCACCTCGACCATTGTCCCATCTGACACCCCACCACCGACAGCCAGCCCGACCATCCCACCCACACCGACCGGGGTTCCAACCAGCACCTCAACACCAACTCTCACGCCACTGCCGCCAACTTTAGAACCAGCCATATGGGATATAGAACATGATTACCTGGATAGTGAGCCCACCTTTCCAGGTTGTGAACTACCATGTTGGCAAGGTTTGAAGTTAGGAGAATCTACTCAAGATAATGTGCAAATGACACTCACATCGCTCACCGCAAGTGCTGAAAGCATCTTCTCAGCCTATTACCGGGGCCAATCTGAGAACACCTTTCTACACCTCTCCTATGAATTTTATTTTCAGGATGACCTTGATCTGCAAACCTATGACTGGGAGGCTTGGAATGATTCGTTTGAAGTGGGCGCCGTTGTTGATCGGCAAGACACATTACAGGCTCTCTTCTTCCACCTATCTAATGATGATAATGAGCTGCCCTACAGTTACCATACAGTGCAGCATATTCTTAACCGGTTCGGTGAACCCGCGGGGATGTACTTCTTTGCGATTGAGGCGGTGCAGGTAGGCTTTATTGGAAGGCTTCTGATAGTCTATGAGTCGGGTATGAGCTTCTTCCTGATATTTAAAATGTTTGAGGAATATGATGAAAACGCACCTGAGCATAACATCGAATTATGCCTGGATGACATTCCAGCAAGCGAAACAATCCTGTTTTTTAATCAGCACAATGAAGAGATGAATAGCATCGGAGAAGCAATCATTACAGAAGATATCTTATCATCCAAACTTGTTGATGTGGAAGAATACAATGTCTTTGGGTTAACCATCAGTGAGATAAGCATTCTGGCGAGAACAGAAGAAAAGGTTTGCCTCCGTCTAAGGGAAAATCAATAGCAGTCATTGGAGCGCATACTCGTTAAATCACGAATCATTGTTGGTATGAATCATCTCCGATGATCAATCGCTCAGCGCCCGCCGGAAACTTAGCAGCGATATCCCGGTCAGCCCGATGCCCAGGATGACAATCGCGACCACGTGCGGCCAGAACACCTCCAGCCCGACACCCTTCAGCATGATCCCCCGCATGATGATCATCCAGTGGCGGATCGGGAAGAAGTAAGAAACGATCTGGAACACCTTCGGCATACTCTCGACCGGCACCGCATAGCCGGAAAAGGTCATATCGACAAAGCAGATCAGGAACACGATCAACAAGCCCTGCTGCTGCGTCTGTGACATCAACGAGATCAGCAAGCCGCGCTGCAATTCCACCAGGATGTAGAAAAAGGCCAGCCCCAACAGCAGCAGCAGCGATCCGCGCATCGGCACGCCAAACAGGAAAACCGTCATCGCCAGCATCAACAGGAAATTGAGGTAGGAGATCAAAACCGCCGGGATCGACTTCCCGATGATCATCTCAAACTTGGTAATCGGCATCACCAAAAGCTGCTCCATCGTTCCCAGTTCGCGCTCACGGGCAAAGCCGATAGAGGCAATCATCACGGCTACGATGTACAGCATGAATCCCAGTTCAGACGGGATGGTGTAATTGGCCTCGCTCAGTTCCTCGTTGTACCACACCCGCGCACTCGGCTCCAGGTTTTCTACGCTGGCATCTTGCAAGATCAGATCAACGCTGAATTTAGCCAATACCCCATCGATGCTCTGCATGGCCGTTTGCGCCGCCCTGGACTCGGTGCCGTTCAGCAAAACCTGGACCGGCGGGCGGGTGGTCGCGTTCAGGACATTGGCCTCGAAGCCGGGCGGGATCACCACCATGGCGTACACATCACCCTTATCCAGCAGCCACTTGATATCATCCGGCTGTACATCGGCATCGACCAGTTCGAAAGTCTCAACGTTCGCCAGCGTCTGGATCAGGTCGCGGCTCAGCGCTGACCGGTCGTGATCGCAGACTCCCAGTGGCAAATTCTTGATATCCACGCCGGTCGCGTAGGCAATCGCCGACAGTTCCGAGGCCGGGCCGAGCAGGATCACGAGTACGAAGATCCAATCGCGCCGGAGCTGGATGAATTCTTTTACGAGCATACTGAAGATACGTCTGAACATAACAAGGTCCTAAGTTCAATCTGGTACACAGACCCCCCGCCACCGCTAAAGCGGTGTCTGCCCCCCTTGCAAGGGGGGCGGATGAGCGGGCGACTAATTGTTGCCGCTCACGGGGGGTATCCAACCATTTTCAAAATCCAGGTTTACACCACTCACGCCAGCTTCTTGCGGAAGCGTAAAATCCCGAACAAGCCGAAAGCCAGCCCGAAGATCAACAGGGTCAATGCGCCGCCCCACAGCACTTCCAGCCCAACGCCCTTGAGGAACAAGCCGCGCATGATCCCCACAAACTGGGTGACCGGCAGCATGTTGGCCTCCATCCGGGCTTCGGGCGGCATGGCGATCAGTGGGAAGAAAATCCCCGACAGGAAGAAGCCAGGGAACAACAAAAGCAGCAGGGCGATCATCATGGCGGTTTGCTGGGTGCGGGAGTAAACCGAGATCAACAGGCCCAGCGCCAGGTTCGCGATAAAGTAGTCGATTGACAGGATCAGCAGCAAGAGCAGGCTGCCCCTGAACTGCACATTGAACAGGATTTTTGCCACGGCCAACGACAGGAAAATATCGAGTACACCGATGATGATGTAGGGCATCACCTTACCCGCCAGCAGTTCGAACTTGCTTAGCGGCGAGGCGATCAACTGCTCCAGCGAGCCATGCTCTTTTTCGCGGGCAATCGCCGTTGACATTGAGATGGCGGGCAGGCCCAGGATCACGGCGATCAGGGCCGGGACGACATCATCAACCGCTCTCAGGCCGGGGTTGTACCACACCCGGAGCCGCAGGTCTATCGGGTATTCGAGAAGGGAAGCCGATCCACCCTGTGCCCGGATCGTGTCATAGGCCAGTTCTTCAACAAAGTTGTTGGTGTGCCCCAGGATGTGTTGGAAGGCAAAACCACCTGCCTTCGGTTCCGAGCCATCAACCAGGACCTGCACCGGCACGCCGCTCAACTGCCGGGTCTGCTCTTCAAATCCGGTCTGGATGATCACGGCGGCGCGGATTTCGTCGTTGGCAAACAGGTCGTCGACCTCATCCAGAGAATCGGCGTAGCCGGTTAACACTAAATCCGGGCCGCTGGTGATCTGGCGCACATAAGCCCGTGACAGCGGCGTCAGGTCTTTATCCATCACCACGATCGGCACGCTCTTGATGTCCACCGCCAGGGCATAGGACATCAACACCAGCATCAGGGCCGGGGAGACGGTCACCAGAAACAGCATCCCCGGTGAGCGGATGATGTGCAGCAGTTCCTTTTTGGTCATCGACCAGGTTTTACGGATCATGTTTAGTACCGTTTGATCATGCCTTCAATCATGGTGTCCATCATCGTCATGGCTACCTTTTCGACATCACCCGGCATCCCGGCGAGGTAATACAGGACAATGCCATCTAACATCGCCATCATTCCCCAGGTCGTTGAATAGGTATCCATCTCCTTAAGTTCACCATTGGCGACACCCTCTTTAAGCAGCGCTTCGACAATATCGGCGAACTGCTGGAGCATGTCAACATAGTGACCGGAGATAGCTTCATCTAACAGGGTTTCCATCATAAAATTGATCGGAAACGCAGTTAGATCTGTGGAATGGAGGATGGCCTCGGTGGTGCCCTTGCCCAGCAGCCGCAGCCGCTCAACGACCGACGCGTCGATCTCAATCAGGGCAGGCAGCGGCTCGAGCATTTTATTCAGAATGTCGTCGAACAGCGCGAAGAACAGATCACGCTTGCTCTTGAAATACCAGTAGAGTGTGCCTTTGCTAAGGCCGCTCTCAGCGACGATGTCGTCCATGCTGGTTTTGTGATAGCCGGTCCGGGCAAAACAGCGCATGGCCGCGTCGAGAATCTCCTGGCGGCGTTCCTGGGGATCGGGTCGCGGACTCATGGTTATTTATTCCGCCTTCACTTTGAGCGGAGGGCGTGCGATCTGGCGGATGATCCACAGGATCAGCCAGGCACAGAACGGCCCCTCGGTGATCGCGGCCACCAGCCTGAGCCACTCGGCGGCATCGGTAAAGAACATCGGCACAAAGACGAAATAGTCCAGGGCCGCAATCCCTACCCCGGCAATCAGGCCGGTCACGTAATCGGCGGCCACCCAGAACGGGGCCTCTCGCTTGAACATGCCTTCCGTCACCCAGATGACGATCAGGCTAATTAATGCGGCGACGGCAAACATCGCTCCAGTTATCATAGTTACCTCCTCGTAAGAACCTCATTTGAAGAAAATTTCTCGTTTCAGCGCTCCACATTACTCATGCGTATTATGACCTTTCCAACAGCCCGATGACTGACGACTCGTTTGATAGCCGTTGAAATATCTTCCTGGGTTAGTGAAGCCTCTGTATCGATAATAGGTTTACTTCCTGATTCTACCAACAGCGTATTGATACTTGAGAAATCCAGTATTGTCGGGCCAGTAAAAACATAGTTCGGACCGGTTCGAATTCTGGTCCACAGCATGCGCCAGCCGATATAGACAAATGAAGACAAGGCCCTAATCACCCCAATCTTTTGCTCTCCCACATATTTATTTGGTCCTACAACCGTGACAAATGTCCCGGTCGGAGCCAATACAGAAAAAGCATCTCTTTCCGTCTCTTTCCCACCTACAAGATCAAAAACGATATCTACTTGTTCCTGTATTTGTTCTGGAAAAGGAGCTTTTGTGTAATCGATGACTCGTTCAGCGCCTAACTGCCGAACTATCTCTGCGTTCCTCTGGCTGCACACTCCCCAGACCCTGGCATTTTCTTGCTTCAAAGCCTGGACACAAAGAGTTCCAATACCACCTGATGCACCGATCACCAGACATTTCTTGTCTACAACAGGTCTGGCCGCGCTGACCATGCTAACAGCAACCCCTCCAGCTACTGCGCAGGCGGCTGCTTCCTTAAAGTCCCAGGCTTCGGGTTTTAGTGCAATATTGTTACTATTCGCAATACAGTATTCTGCCCACGGCCCATGGCCTTTCATCGGATTACATATCCCATATACTTCCTGGCCAGGACTCAGGGATTTCACCCCCGGACCGACAGCATCAATAATGCCAGCCACATCTGTTCCGGGGATATATGGATTGTCACGGCTTGGTTTCCGACTTACCGGTAAGCCCCCAAACATGGTGCCTTCTGCGAAATGCATATCATCAATATTGATGGTTGATGCTATGACTTTTACTCGAACCTCGTTTTTCCCCGGTTCAGGCACCGGTAAATCCTTTAATTCGATGCATTTATCGAGTTCACCAGGGTTGGGTCTTGATGTAATACAGATTGCTTTCATTATTTTTTGGGCCCCTTATCCTCACCCTTGTTGATTGTCTTGCTACTTGCTACCAGTCGATTTAATTTCCCAGCCATTTTTCTCCCATGCTTCCCGCATGACCGGGTTACGCATCAGGTAGGCATCGATGATTGGTTTGGGCACAGAGTTCAACGGGCAGGAAAAATTGACACAGGATGAACACACATACTTTCTCAGCGTCCAGAAGAAGATCATCAACCCCCAGGCCGCGATGGCGGCCAGCACCCATTGTTGGCTCAACAGGAGAAACGGAAAAGGAAAGCCGCCGAGAATGACAAAGCCAACCAATAACTGCACCTTTTCCGAGGTGCTCATCGGTTCGGGGCGGTATTTCCACAGCTTCAGACAGCCAAGATTGGCGATGCAGTGCAGGGTAAGGCCCTCTTCTGCGTAATAGGGACAATGGCTGCACAGGATACGAATCTCCCAGACATTGAAGAAAAACAGCATGAAGCCCACCCACCCCGCCAGATACCAGCCATAACCGCCGCGTATCAGGCCAGCCACAGACGGGATGGCAAATCCGACAAACATCGTCAGGAAGTGCAGCAGATCGCCCCATTGAAAGCGGCACTTTAGCCGATCTACAAGCGCACAGCCTTCGCAATTGGATGCGGGTTTTATGGTACAGGTTGTGATGTCTGTGTTCATATTAATCTGTATAATCGACTTTCTAGACTGACCGGTCAGTCTAGAAATAGTGTACACCATCCGGCGTCAGACTGTCAATAGTTTGCAGGGCAATACACGGGGTGGCTATAATGTCGGTCAATGCACCGAAAAATTCTGTTACCTATTCTATTCCTGCTGTTAACCTCCGGCTGTGGAATCCTACAGACGGGGTCTGACCCTACCTCCGAGCCCTTCCTGACCGTGCCGCCGATTGAAATAACGGCTACCCCACCCTCTACGGTCCAGGGTTTCCCAACACCTACCCTGACTCCCCTGTCCGCGCCAACAGTGGAAGGGGAAGTATCAGATGGGGAGATGACGGCCCCGGTTGGCGAGTCGATCCCTCCGACCGAACCGGCAGCGCCTGAACAAGTGGCAGCCTGTGATGAGACGGAAGGGCAGATCGTGCTCAACAGTCTGGAGAGCGCCCTGCTAGGTCACGAGATGCGCTACCGCGTTTATCTGCCGCCGTGTTATGCCTCTTCCGGGAAGCGCTATCCCTACCTGATCATGCTGCATGGGATGCAGGATGCGATCATGAACGATGACCAGTGGGACCGGCTGGGACTGGACGAAGCCGCCGATCTGGGTTTTGTGCGCGGGTCGCTGCCGCCGATGGTGATCATCATGCCTAACGGGGTTGAGGCCCAACACGACAACGATGCAGGGCTTTACGGGGACGTGATCGTCGATGAGCTGCTGCCGGTCATTGAGGCGAATATGTGCACCTGGAATGATCCGGCAAGGCGGGCGATTGGCGGTTTATCACGTGGGGGGTACTGGGCTTATTGGATCGCCTTCAGCCACCCGGAATTGTTCAGCAAGGTGGGTGGGCACAGCGCTTATTTCTACGATGCTTATACGCCGACCGATTACAATCCCAACAACCTGCTCGACACCGGGCCGGGGATCGAAATCTTGCAGATGTACCTCGATCACGGGGCGGCGGATCACCTGGTCGATACCAATATGCGCGACTTTGTTGACCGGCTGCGCCTGCGGGGGATCAACCCTGATTACGTGATCAACCCGGTCGGAGCACACGAGGAGCCCTATTGGGAAGCGCATACGGCGGATTATCTGGCGTTCTATGCGGCGGATTGGCCCCGCGACATAAACAGCTTCCCCAGTTGCAGCGAGCCGAGTCCATGACCAAGCGCCTGTATTATGATGATGCCTATACGACCGACTTCGATGCGCAGATCGTCGAGCGGCTGACCATAAATGGTCACCCGACGGTGGTGCTCGATCAGACCTACTTTTACGCGGAAAGCGGCGGACAGCCCGCCGACGAGGGCACGATCAATGGCGTCGAGGTTGTGGACGTGATCAGCCGCGAAGATGATTATGCGGTGATTCATGTTTTAGCCAAAGAAATTCAGGACGATCAGGTTAACTGTCAGATCGATTGGGATCGGCGCTTCGACCATA
The DNA here is from genome assembly GCA_050288085.1 of Anaerolineae bacterium. Lineage (GTDB taxonomy): Bacteria > Chloroflexota > Anaerolineae > Aggregatilineales > UBA3940 > JBNKDD01. The sequence continues at coordinate 4,560 of JBNKDD010000129.1, read as the reverse complement.
TGCAGCATCACACCGGGCAGCATATTTTGACTCAGGCGTTTGTCGAAGTGGCCGATGCGATGACGGTCAGCTTCCACCTCAGCCCAAACAGTGTGACGATTGACCTGGAAAAAGGCGATCTACAGCCGGAAGTGGTCGATGCAGTCGAGGATCGAGCCAACCAGATCATCACCGAGAATCGCCCGGTTCTGATCGAGCTGGTCGATCCCGATCAGGCCGATGACGTGCGGATGCGTAAACGGCTGGATCACCTGACGACCGACGGTCTGCGGGTGGTCGAGATCAAGGACTTTGACCGGACGGCCTGCGGTGGGACTCATGTTAACTACGCGGGCGAGATCGGGCTGATCAAGGTGGTGAGCATTATCAATTACAAGGGCGGCAGCCGGATCGAGTTTCGGTGTGGGGCGCGGGCGCTGCACGATTACCAGGCCAAGCACAGCATGATCAGCCAGGTAGCCGCCGATTTGACCGTCCCCTTCCAGGAGCTTGATCAGGCCGTAGACCGGCTCAAGGCGGAATTAAAAAGCACCAAGCAGGCATTGAGCCGTACCACCAAACAATTGATGGCTTACGAAGCCGAAGAGATGATTCACAATGCGGTAGAGCGCGGCGGGGTGAAAGTCATCCGGGCGGCGTTTGAAGATCGCGAGGCGGGGGATGTCCGCACGCTGGCTTCCCGGTTGATCCAGGAGCCGGATATGGTGGTGCTGCTGGGTTTAGCTGGGGACAAAGCCCAGGTGATGTGTGCCCGCAGCGAGAATCTACCCTACGATATGAACCCAGCCTTGAAGCAGGCGCTGTCGGTATTAGGCAGTGATCGTGGCGGCGGGCGGCCTGACTTCGTGCAGGGGGGCGGCTTTTCTGCTACGATGGAACAGATCGAAGCAGCCTTAGTGGAGGCTGAAGAAGCGGTGTTTTCTGAATAATCTTGGTAGGGGCGACGCAAACCTTCGGTTTGTTCCAGTCGCCCCTACAATCGGATTATTTTGTAGAGGGAACCACAACCCGGCATAGGAGCAAGCATGAAGATCACGATCCTGACCGAGCCTGAGATTCGCGAGTGCGTGGCGCTGGATGCTGAGACAGTGGCAGCGATAGCCGACTCCTTCACCGCGTTGGCCGATGGGCGGGCGGTCACCCCGATTATGAGCATCCCGGTTGATGAGCACAACGGCGAGATGCACGTCAAATCCGCCGTGATCGAGGGGTATGACAGCTTCGCGGTCAAGATTGCATCCGGGTTTTATGATAATCCGAAAATTGGTTTGCCATCCGGCAGCGGGATCATGCAGTTGTTCAGCGCCAGGACCGGTTTCCCGGAGGCAATACTGCTCGACAACGGCTATCTGACCGATGTTCGGACGGCAGCAGCAGGTACGATTGCCGCCGATCATTTTGCCCGGAAAGATTTAGAGACGGTCGGCGTGATCGGCGCGGGGGCACAGGGACGCTATCAAATCCAGGCATTAAAGCTGGTGCGCGATTTCAAGCGGGTATTGGTCTACAGCCGGGGAAAAGAATGGCGTGACCGGTACGCCAAGGAAATGTCGGCTGAACTTGGGATTGAGTGTGTGGCGGTTGACAGCGCCGAACCGGTGGTCAGGGAAAGCAACTTTGTTGTGACGGCCACCCCTTCAACCGAACCGATTATCAGGGCTGAGTGGGTGCACCCCGGATTGCACATCACCGCGATGGGGGCCGATAACGGCCACAAACAAGAATTATACGCCGATGTCTTAGGCCGGGCTGACCGCCTCATTTGTGATTTGAGAGAACAGGTCCTCCGGCTGGGTGAGCATAAATTTGCATTGGAAGCCGGGGTGATCTCCAAAGACACTCCGATTGATGAACTGGGCGAGATCACTGCCGGGCGCAAACCGGGCCGCGCCTCCGATGAAGAAATCACCGTCTGTGATCTGACAGGCGTAGGGACGCAGGATACGGCAATCGCGGTGCTGGCTTATCAGAAAGCGCAGGCAAAGGGCCTCGGTTTTCAAGCTGAGTTTTAGATATGACACCGGTTGAAGTCCACGACCCGATCCCGCTTGAGGCAATCCAGGCAGCGAGGGAGCGCCTCAAAGGTGGGGCGATCCATACGCCGCTGATACGATTAAATATCGATGATGCCCCAGCGGAGATTTATCTCAAGCTGGAGAATTTGCAGCCGGTCGGGTCGTTTAAGCTGCGCGGAGCCGGTAATAAGATGCTGTCCGCCAGCGACGAGGAACGCCAACACGGCGTCTGGACAGCCAGCACCGGCAACATGGCACAGGGTGTCGCGTGGTATGCCCGCTACCTGGGATTGGATTGTACGGTGGTCGTACCGCACACCGCATCGGAGTCGAAGCTCAACGCGATCCGGCGGCTGGGCGGACAGATCATCAAGGCATCGTGGGAGGATTATTTCAATGCCCAGATCAACTGGGAATTTGAGGGCTTAGATGGCCTGTTTATCCATCCCTTTGCCGACCCGGACGTGATGGCGGGAAACGGCACGATTGCGCTCGAAATCCTGGACGATCTGCCGGATGTCGAAGCGGTGATGGTGGCCTATGGTGGAGGCGGCTTAGGCTGTGGGATTGCCTCTGCGTTGCGCGCTGCCCGTCCGAGCGTTAAAGTTTATGCAAGTGAAGCCGAGACAGCCGCACCATTAACCCTTTCATTGGCTGCCGGGCGGATGGTGGAAGTCAGCCATACCCGCAGCTTTGTCGACGCGATTGGCGCACCAGCGGTGTTTGAACAGATGTGGCCGCTGATCAACCAGTTGATTGATGGTTCGATCTCCATGACGCTTGAATCAATTGCCGGGGCGATCCGGCTGTTAGCGGAGCGGAATCACGTCATCGCAGAGGGGGCAGGCGCATTACCGGTCGCTGCGGCCCTGACGGGCGAAGCCCGTGCGGACAAGGTGGTGTGTGTGGTATCGGGTGGGAACATTGATCCGGCCAAATTAATGACAATTTTACAGGGGAATGTGCCGTAACGGGGATAGTTGATAATAACAAAGTAAACACGTTAGGGACACGGCATACCGTGTCTCAATGCTCAACACCTCCCTAACAGCGCTTTATCGATATGCAGGAAATAGCTCCTAACATCTTCATCGAAACAGATTATTCTTTCGTCACCATCGGCGCGGTGCGGACCTCGGTCGGATGGGTGTGCATTGACACGCCGCCCTACCCCCGTGATGCACGAGCCTGGCTCGCCAACCTGATGGATGTCGATCCCAAGCCGGTGCAATACGTGATCAACACTGACCAGCACCGGGATCGCATCCTGGGTAACTACTGGTACAGTGCGCCGGTTGTTGCGCATAAATCGACGGCCCAGTACATGCTCCAATTGAAGAACGCGTTTGTCTCGCAGGCCGCCGATGAGATGAGTTCTAACGACAACGAACTGATCGAAATTGCCGGAGTCAGGCTGGTTCCGCCCCAGATTTCCTATTCCGATTCTCTATACCTGAACTGCGGCGAACGAGAGATCAAGCTCATCAATAAGCCAAGCGCCAGCCAGGGGAGCACCTGGGTGGTCTTCCCGAATGAGAAGGTGGTCTTCGTCGGGGATACGCTGGTCGCCGGGCAGCATCCTTATATCAACGACGGCGCGACCGGGGTCTGGTTAGACCGGTTGAACGAACTGCGGAGCGATTACGCCGGGTGGAAGATAATCACCGGACGGCAGCAGGTCGATGATATGACTCCTTCCGAAACGCTGTCTAACTATCTGCAAACGGCCCGCGAAAAGGTAATGAACCTCCATCGTGCCGAGGGCGCTCGGACTGATTTGATCAATATCGTGCAGGAGATGATCGATCTATACCCGTATGAACCGGCTCACCGGGAAATCGTTCACCGGCGGATTAAATCCGGCCTGGAGTCGATTTATGATGAACTCCAGCAGGAGCAGCAAATCGAGGAAACCAGCGAGGAACCAGGGTGATTATCCCTTGATTGCAGGGATAATCACCGTGTAGAATGGCAGGCTCTTAGCTTATCGCTTTCTTGACAAGTGCAACGATCTTTTCCTCTTCGGCGGGGGTCAACTCCTTCAGGGCAAAGGCGGTCGGCCACATCGCACCCTCGTCGAGATTCGCCACGTCGTTGAAGCCAAGGGTCGCGTACCTCGCTTTGAACTTGTCCGCGCTCTGGAAGAAGCAGACGACCTTACCATCCTCATTGGCATAGGCGGGCATCCCATACCAGGTTTTTGGAAAGAGGTCCGGGGCATTAGCCTTGATGATCTCATGAAGACGCTCGGCCATAACACGATCCGATTCCGGCATCTCGGCGACTTTTTCAAGCAGGTCGTTTTCCCCGTCCTCTTTCTTCTTGTTTGCGCGCGCTTCCGCCTTCAACTCTTTGGCGCGCTCCTTCATCGCGGCGCGTTCTTCATCCGTGAATCCGTCAGACTTCTGTGTGCCCTTCTTATTTTTTGCTGGCATAGTGTTGTGTTCCTTTCCTCCATACAAATACAACTATTTACCGTGTGGAAGCTGTTACCGGATAAACAAGCTTTCCCGTACCGATCGATCTCCTTTTGACATCAACACCA
>JBNKDD010000128.1:13186-15128 GCA_050288085.1 Anaerolineae bacterium | reverse complement strand
GGGGTTGATATGGTGGGGGTGTACGGCGGAGATGGCACCATCGCCGAGGTATCGACCTGTCTGTCTGGCGCAGATATCCCATTGGCGATCTTCCCCGGTGGGACAAGCAATGTACTGGCTCATGAACTGGGTCTCCCCCGGACACTACGGGAATCGGCGGGGGTGCTGGGTGGTGATCACGTGGTGCGGAAGATCGATATGGGCAAGGTCAACGGGGAGGCGTTCCTGGTGATGGTCGCTGCCGGGATTTTCGCCGAGACGAATCGCCAGGCCGACCGGGAGCTGAAGAACCGGTTGGGATTTATTGCCTATGCGCTGACGACCCTTCAGGCCATGACGACCCTCGAACCTTCCCGGTATTACCTGACTATCGATGGGGAAGAGATCGAAAGCGAGGGGGTATCGTGCATGGTGGCGAACTGCGTCAACTTCATGGTGGGAGGAATCTCGATGTCACCTACCATCGATCTGGGGGATGGGAAGCTGGACGTGATCGTCATGCGCCATACGGATTTGCAAACGCTGATGGCGGTCGCTGCCGGGGCGGTCACACCTGATCGCCAGATACTAGAACCACTTGAGCACTGGCAGGGCCGGGAGATCACGCTGCAGGCCGATCCGCCCCAGGCGATTACTTACGACGGCGAAATGCTCGACCCGGTGCCGATCCAGGTTTCGGTGCTGCCCCAGGCGGTGAAGGTGATCGTGCCTGCCTGAACAGGAATTATGGCTCAAGCAGACCAAAGCTCATGTCATCAATATAGGCGGTGATAGAGGCGTTTGTTTCCTGCCAGACGCCGACCTCCACTCGAAAGGCCGCGTCATCCAACATTCCCGATGGCAGGGGATAGGTACATTTTAGTTGATCGTCAAGATAGTAATTCAGTGACTCCGTGTCCCAATCAACTTCAATTCGGGTGGTATACCAGACGTTGTACTCGATGGGTATTTCCTTTAGTAATTCGGGCTCGTTGTTAATGGATATATCACATGAAAACCAGGGATCAACCTGGTCGGGAACTCCGCTCAGGTAAACCTGTGCCCACCATTCCCAGGTATCTCCTGACAATTGCAATTTGACCATAGAGAAGCCGCCGGTCACATCGTCGTCTAGCCGCAGTTTTACCTCAACAAAATCGAAATCTTCTTGCGTCAAGATAGCCGGGATTCGAATAGATCGATCCGTCTCTTCGGAGAAGGGAGCATTATCGAAAACCAGATACCCATCCTGTTGATGGGCGGCTAAAATCTCTGCCGACAGGTCATCATCATGTACCCAGAGGTCAGTGTTAAAGCTGCCATCGTACTTTGGATTGTTGAAGTCGTCATAGGCAGTGGGAGTAGGTTGGTTGGCGGCCTCATCTGCCAGATAGCCAACACGCACATCATCAATATAGGCGGTGACCGATGCATTCGCTGGCTGCCAGATGCCGACCAGCCCGGCAAAACGAGTGTTCTCCAACATCCCTGCCGGTAGGGGATAGATACATTTTAGTTGATCGTCCAGGTAGTAGTTCAACGATTCGGTGTCCCAGTCCACTTCAATTCGAGTGGCATACCAGGTATTGTACTCGATGGGTATTTCCTTCAGTATCTCAAGCGTGTGATCTATGTTTACATCGCAAGCAAACCAGGGATCGGCAGCGTTTGGATCTGCCGTCAGGCGGACTTCCGCCCACCATTCCCAATCGCTGGAGAACAGTTGTATCTTGACGATGGATAGGTCACCGGTCGCATCATCGCCGATTTGCAGCTTGCCCTCAATAAAATCGAAATTTTCTTGCGTCCAGGTATCGGGAAATCGAAGAACTCGCTCCGTATCCTTCCGGAGGGGGACATTATCGAGCACCAGGCGTCCATCCTCTTGATGAGCAGCTAACGCCTCCGCCGATAGGCTATCATCTTGCACCCAGATGGCAGCGTTGAAACTGCCATCAAATTC
>JBNKDD010000128.1:12809-13178 GCA_050288085.1 Anaerolineae bacterium | reverse complement strand
CTTGATGAGCAGCTAACGCCTCCGCCGATAGGCTATCATCTTGCACCCAGATGGCAGCGTTGAAACTGCCATCAAATGCTGGGTTATCGAAGTTATCGTAAGCCGTGAGGGCAGATTGAGTGGCAGGGAGACTGGCATCAGTGTCCTCGCCGGGTTGGGCCGGATCGGGGGTGGCTGCGCCTGGACCTCGTCGTCCGAAGAAGATGACTGCTCCTACTGCCACCACCCCCAGGACGGCAATCAAGCCGATCAACCAGGCAGGCATCCTCCTCCGCTCCGTGACGGTGGGGCCGTCCGGGATCGCTGTCGGGGCCGGGGAAGCTGGGGCAGTTGGGGTGAATGCTTCGGTTCCAGCCGGGTAATCGTAGG
>JBNKDD010000128.1:0-12709 GCA_050288085.1 Anaerolineae bacterium | reverse complement strand
GTCCGGGATCGCTGTCGGGGCCGGGGAAGCTGGGGCAGTTGGGGTGAATGCTTCGGTTCCAGCCGGGTAATCGTAGGTCAGGTCATTGGAGCTAACAGCCGGGGGTTGAACATCAACCGGCATGCCTCCTAATGCGGCAGCGAACTGCTCGGCTAACTCACTACACGAATCGAAGCGGGCTTCCGGGTCTCTAGCTAAGGCTCTGAGGATGACATATTCGACGGCTTCGGGCAGGTTGGGATTGAATTCACTCGGCGGTGGCAGCGGGGCAGTCAGCTTCTTGGTGATCATGGCGACCGGTGTATCTGCCAGATAAGGTGTGCGCCCGGTGACCATCTCGTAAAGGACAATCCCCAGCGCGTACTGGTCGGAAGCAGGGACAACCAGGGCGCTCTCTTCAAGCTGTTCAGGGGACATATAGGCCGGGGTGCCGATGATTCCACTCCCGGTCAGATCGGCGGTGGTTCCAACCATCCGGGCAATGCCGAAATCGGTCAGGTAAGCATTCCCCTCGCCGTCGAGCAGGATGTTAGCCGGTTTGACATCGCGGTGAAAGATGCCGTGACGGTGAGCATAATCCAGCGCCGCCGCGATCTGTCTGAGCAGGCCGCAGACATCCTGTAAAGGAAGTGGTCCACGCCGGATGCGGTCTTTGAGGGAGCCGGTCGGTATATAGCGCATCGCCAGATAGGTGATCCCGTCCTGCTCGCCATAGGCATGGATCGGCAGGATATGCAGGTGTTCCAATTTGGCGAGTGCTTGTGCTTCCCGCTTGAAGCGCTCCACGAATCGGGGATCGCGTGTAAACAGTTGAGGCAGTATCTTGATCGCGACGTAACGGTCAGTGGCGGATTCGTAGGCTTTGTAGACGGCTGCCATGCCACCCTGGCCGATTTCCTCGACGATCTGGTAGCCGCCAAGCTCCTGTCCAATCAGGTTTGCCATCTTTATATGTCCCTCCCGCTTACTCTACTCTATCTTAGAGGATTCTAAGCAGGGTGTAAAGCAATACCAGTTGAGTGCATTCACCGAAATCATTTTGTGTGGTAAAGTACCCATGTAGTCATTGAAGTGCTTGAAACTTTTATGGCAAATATTCGGGCTTTTTCAAGCTTAAAAAACAATCCCCACCATAAACCATGGAGATACAAGCATGGCAATCCAGAAGTTACAGAATTATGTTGATGGCGAATGGGTCGAATCATCGTCGCCCGGCGAGTCAGATATTCGCAATCCGGCCACCGCCGAGGTGATCGCACAGGTTCCGCTGTCAACTGCTGACGAGGTAAACGAGGCGGTCGAAGCGGCTCAATATGCTTTCGAAGGCTGGCGGGAAACGCCGCCTTACACCCGTGCTCGCTATATGTTCCGGCTGAAGGAGATCATGGAGGATCGATTCGAGGAGTTGGCCCGGACGATTGTGATCGAGCATGGCAAGATCATCGACGAGGCGCGGGGCGAAGTGCGCCGGGCGATTGAGAATGTCGAGGTGGCCGCCGGGACTCCCTCGCTGATGACGGGCTATAACATGGAAGACGTAGCTCAAGACATTGATGAGGAATGCGTCTACCAGCCGTTGGGCGTGTTCTGCTGTGTCGCGCCGTTCAACTTTCCGGCGATGGTCCCGATGTGGTTCTTACCCTATGCGGTGACCTGTGGCAATACCTATATCGTCAAGCCGTCCGATCAATGCCCGATGTCGATGAACCTGATCTTCGAGATGCTGGACGAAGTGGACTTCCCGCCAGGGGTGGTCAACCTGATCAATGGGGATAAGGTGGCGGTCGATGCGCTGTTAGAGCATCCTGACATGAAAGGGTTGTCTTTCGTCGGTTCGACGCCGGTTGGTAAGGCACTCTATCAGAAAGCGGCGGTCAACGGGGTGCGGGCGCAGTGTCAGGCCGGGGCCAAGAATTGCATGGTCATTATGCCGGATGCCGATATCGATAAGACGGTTGCCAATGCCCTGACCTCGGCATTCGGGACGGCGGGCCAGCGCTGCCTGGCGAATTCGCTGCTGGTTACGGTCGGCGATGTGTATGACCGGATGATCGATAAGCTGGTGGAAGCGGCTTCGAATATGAAGCTGGGGGACGGCCTGGACGAATCGGTGCAGATGGGGCCAGTCTCCTCACAGAAAGCGATGGATCGGATCCTGGGCTACATCAGCAAAGGGATCGAAGAAGGGGCAACGCTGCTGCTCGATGGGCGCGGGGCAACGGTGGATGGCTATCCTGACGGGTACTTTATCGGCCCAACGATCTTCACCGACGTGACTCCCGGCATGACGATTGCCCGCGAGGAAATTTTCGGGCCGGTGCTGGGGATTATCCGCGTGGAAGACTTCGAGGCGGCGCTGGATGTGATCAATACATCGAATTATGGGAATGCGGCCTCGCTGTTTACGAGCAGCGGCAAGTGGGCACGCGAGTTTAAGTATCGGGCCACCGCCGGGAATATCGGGATCAACATCGGGATTGCTGCGCCGATTGCGTCCTTTCCCTTCAGTGGGATGAAGGATTCGTTCTTCGGTGATTTACACGGTCAGGGCCGAGATGCGATCCAGTTCTTCACCGAGCGGAAGGTTGTCATTACGCGGTGGTTTTAGCTCAAACTATCACATAATTGAACTTAGGGGAGATTTTAACCTCACCCCTGACCTCGCTGCGCTCGGTCTTTCCCCTCTCCAAATTGGAGAGGGGAGGGAGAGCCGCTTCAGCGGCTCGGAAGGGGTGAGGTCTATCCGTATAACCATTGACAATAAAAGGAAAACAAGATGCAACTAGGCACCTTTGGCGCGATCTTCACGTTTGCATTGGAACTGGAACAGCAGGCCGTCGATTTCTATGAGAGTGCTGCACAAGGAGAACTTGAGGCGACCTTCACCGACCGGGCGGAGAAAGGCCGCAAGCGGATCACACGGTTAGAGCGGGCTCGACAAGAAGGGGTCGCGGAGATGATCCTGGAGTCGATTGTCGGGTTGGACGGGGATGATTATCCGATCCAGTCTGAAGCGGATGGAGTCGTGGCTCAGGCGATTGAGTTAGAGGAAACTTTGCGGCGCTACTATATCGATGCGAGCGCCAAGATGCCGGTCAAGGAGGTGGCCCGCCTGTTTGACCGGATGGCCCGCGAGAGTGAAAAATACCGCGCCGAGTTGGAGAAGCTCAGCGCGTCGTAGCGCGTAAAGAAATCATGCATAAATTGCGTGTAAAACACATACTGATTGGCATTGCTGTGAGTATGTGTTTGTATTTTATTTGTTCATTCATATGTGACACATGGCAAAAACAACAGATTGTCAGGTCGGTTTACCCATATAAACCTGTGAGTCTGGTCACTTTTGATGTATCTAACTATGGCGAATTACTTCATGCCCCTTGCCATCGAATAAGCGGTTTTGATTGGTCCCCTGACGATGAACAGATAGCCGTGGCTTGTGGGGGAACAGTATTACTGTACATGCCCAGTGACCAGAGCATCTCTGTGATCAAAGATGATATACCCTGGGCTCTCAGTGACGTATCCTGGAATTCAGATGGCAGTTTGTTGGCTATTAGCGAACGAGAATTATGGGTTTGGGATTCCGTCACAAAGGATTTTACACCTGCGCCAGCTGTGTATATCGGCGATAGTTCATATGAGGTGACGCTTTGGGATTCAAGCGGACAATACCTCGCCACTGAATTAGATACCTGGGGGGAAGACGTACATTATGTATGGGGCGTATCTGATAATACGCATACAGATATTGTTGTAGAAGGTGAAGAGATCGAGCATCTACACCTATCTGACTGGAGCCCAGATGACCGATACTTTTCAATCGGCAGTTGGTTATCCACTCCAGTCTATATCGTAGATGTTATAAGTGGAAAAATAATCCAGACATTGGATGCCAGTTTGCCTGCAATATGGAATCCACAAGGTGACCTATTAGCAACGAGGAGTAAGAACGGAAAGCATATTGTTGTTTGGAACACCTCGTCCTGGCAGCCTGTCACCACATTGAAAGGGTATTCCAGGCCGGGTATCGAGTGGCATCCATCAGGCAGATACCTGGCGGCTGTTTATGACAGTGGTATTGCTATCTGGAACATCAATAGCAATGAATTCTATTATGTGCAAACAGAACCAGGCGCAATCGATTGGAATTCTGATGGCAGCCAACTTGCTGTAGTTTCTGACGACATCCCACTTGAATTAGGTGCTGATGACTATTATGGTCCTGCTGGCGGCATTCTTTACATATGGGATATTGATGCTTTGCCATAGGGCGAATCTTATGGAGAAACCAATTCAAATTGACCTGATCGGCATGGCAACACCATGCCCAGGGCGAGACATGTCTCGCCCCTACATTATGCCATTATGTTTTTGCTGATCCATAAGGCAAGATGCATGATTATGTATGTGCATCTTGCCAACGCCAGCCATTGCTGGCACACCCTTGCATATTATTTTAATTGGGCGCTCTCCCTCATCATGACCGACAATCTATCTGTGGGATGAATGCATTTATCATCAACCAAGAAGGAGCTACTTATGCCTACCGAATACGCCCAGCAAGCCCTGGATATCTTACGCGACGGCAGCCAGTTTCAATGGTATGTGATCCCCCTGTTCGCCCTGGTCATCTACGTCTATGCGGTAGAGGTCGAGCGGCAGAACTGGAGCCTGGTTTTTGCCGGGCTGGCCCTTTGGGGAGCGGACTGGTTCAACGAAATCTGGAACGGGCTGGTGTTCCACTTCACCAACTATGCACCGGTCTGGGGTGCACCGGGCAAAACCGCCTACCTGATCCTGATCGGGTTGAACATCGAGATTTGCTTCATGTTCGCCATCGCGGGGGTCATATTTGCTAAGACGCTGCCCAAAGACAAAACCATCAAGATACTTGGTATACCCAACCGGTGGGCTTTCTCCATAGGCTGGGCCGCGTTTTGTGTGTTTGTGGAAGTGCTGCTCAACCAGGTTAATGCGCTGACCTGGGATTACAGTTGGTGGAATGCGCGAGTACCCTGGCTGATCTTCCTGATCGGGTACCTGTACTTCTTCCTGGTGGCGGGCTGGGTGTTCGACATGGACACATTGAAAAAGAAGATCACTGCGGTAGGAGCCATCTGGGGATTCGATGCGCTGTGCATCATCGTGTTTGGGGTGATCTTAAAGTGGATATAAGCCCATGACCATCAAGATCAAAAAGCGGGCGGCCTTATTGATCGCCGGGGTGCTTGCCCTGGCAGGGCTGCTGCTGTTGGTCTTGAACAAGCTGTCAAGCCCGGCACAGGCCATCGCTGCCTGTGCCTTTTCCCTGATAGCAGCAGGCTGCACGTTCCTGTATTTCCGCGCCACAGGCACAGAGCACTACAAACTCAAGCTGGCGAATCTCGTAATTTCCGCCGCGTCTTTCGTGATGGCCCTGATCCTGGCGGAAATCCTCGCCCGTGTCTACCTGTTCAGGTTTGCCTCGACGGAACAATTCAACCAATATGCGTCGGCGAATCAACTTCGACAGCGCTATGGCGAGGATTATATTTACTCAGGAGGGATTGCCCCTCACCGGTATATCGGCTACATCCCAGCCCCCAATTACCAGGAGGGGTCAAATCAACATAACTCGCTTGGCTTTCGCGGTGATGAAATCGAACAACCCAAACCAGACGGCATTTTCAGAATAGTCTGTCTGGGTGGGTCAACTACCTATAGCGCAGTAGACGACTATACGAAAACCTATCCTTCTCTGCTCCAGGACTATTTACACCAGGCCGGTTATACGAACATCGAAGTGATCAATGCCGGGATGGTCGGCTATACCTCGTGGGAAACACTGGTCAACCTGGAGTTCAGAGTCCTCGATCTTGATCCTGATCTGCTGATTATTTATCACGCGATTAACGACGTTTATATGCGGATCGTCTGGCCGCCTGATGCCTACCGGGGCGATAACTCCGGGGCACGAACCCTGCGTCTACAGTCGGTTCAGATGCCGCCCATCTGGGAATACAGCACGCTGTTCCGTATGGCGGCTGTCGCCGGAGGAATCGTCCAGCCTCACAGCGCGGTGGATTGGCAGTTTATTGACTATCCACCGACGGCCTATGCTGATCTGTTCCTGGAACAAAAAACACTGGGAACTTATCCAAGTGGGGTGTTTGATGAGGTTACTGCCGAAACTATGGTTGAAGAAAATCCGCCCGTTTTCTTTGAGCGTAACCTGATGAATATAGCTGCTATTGCCAATGCACACGAAATCGATGTTGTGCTGCTGACCTTCGCTTATGGATTTGCTAACAATCCACGGGTGAGTTCACCGGAATTTCAAAAGGGGATAGCGGAAGGGAATGAGGTCGTCGAGCGGGTCGCAGTGGAGGCAGGGGTCTATCTATACGACTTTGCCAACACGATGCCGCCCGATAGGAAATATTATGCTTCCGATGGACATCACTTCACAGAAGAAGGAAACGAGCTTAGAGCCTCGCTGATAGGCGATTACCTGATTGAGCTTGGCATCCTACCAGACTGAGAAAAAACAGCCAGCTATCCTCACTCAGATAGCTGGCCGGATTGTGTACTGTATTATGCGGCGGGCTGCTGCCGTCGAAGCGCAGACAGAACCAACCCGGAGCGTAAGAACATCCAGAAGAAGGCGAAGCCACCGCAGATCAGGCTGATCCAGGCTAAATCAGGTACGAAGAGCAGCATAAATCTGGTCGTGCTACCACCGCTGGCTAACAGTGTCAGGGGCAGCGCCGACAAAACAAAGTTGGGGATCAATGGGAGCAGGAAATGAAGTCCCCACTTCCGCATACCACTCGGACGGCCATCCGGGTTTTGACGCCAACGGCGAACGTGCCGCAGGGTGAGAATGACGCCGACGATTTGCAGGATTGGAATGAGCAGCAGGGCCCGCAGTATCCAGGAGGTTGTGCCAACCATAGATGGTGGCTCAGCCTGTTCTCCCGCGAGACGCCGTGCGGCAATTACCCCCACATCTGACAGCGCCAATTTGTCTATCATGGTGTGGTTGGCATTAACGAAGAAGGCCAGACCTTTGTTCTGTTCCGGCACCAGGGCAATAAAGCCGAAATAATCAGGGCTTGTGCCGGTGTGTGTGAGGATGGTCGTCCCGTTGTATTCCTCGACAAACCAACCCATGCCGTAGTATCCCAGAGAAATATCCATCACACCGGCTTTTGCTACCGGTCGGTGCAGTTCCTCGATGCCCTCGGCGGAGAGAACCTGCACGCCATTGTAACGGCCCTCGTTCAGGTGGGCGATCAGATAGTGGCCCATATCTTCCGTGCTGGAGATAAGCTGGCCGGACGGCAGTGAACCACTGGGAAGGGGCAGATTGTGCATGGCAAAGGGGAAGCCAAACCACCAGCGATAGCCCATCGCCATGCCGTTCTGCTGGGCGGCGGCCTGTGATGTATAGCTATGCTCCATTTCCAGGGGGTCGAAAACATGGTTCTGGATGTAGTCTGCGTAGGATTCCCCGCTGGCGGCCTCGATGATCAAGCCGAGTAGATTGTAATTCAGGTTGCTGTACTCAAACTCTGCGCCGACCGGGCGGGCCAGTTCGAGCGTGGACAGTTCGCGCATCTGGCGCTCTGTTGCGTCGGGGCTGCTGTCGAAATCGATCAGGTTGAGCATCCCCGGCATTTGGGGCAGGCCGCTGTTCTGGTTGAGCAGGTTGCGCACCTTGATCTGGGCGGATGCTTCCGGGTCGGCCAGACGGAACCAGGGTAGATACTGCTGCACCGGGGCATCGAGATCGATCTTCCCCTCCTCGACAAGCTGCATCGTTGCCAGGGCGGTAAACGATTTGGTCAGCGAGCAGATCAGGAAGGGCGTCTGCGGGGTGGGTGCTTCCCCACCGGGACGAGCCACGCCGAAGCCCTGCGTGTGTACGATCTGATCACCCTCAACGATAACCAGGGACAGGCCGGGGATGTTCAGGCGGCGAATCTCCTGTTCGAGATAGGTCACGACATCATCGGTACTGGATGCCGGTTCTGCCGGAGCGGGTTTAGCGAATGCTCGTGGGACGAAAGCCAGGATGGTGCAGCCCAGTAATGCCGGTAAAAGGTACTTTTTGATCTTCATGATTATCATTCCTTATTTCTTTATCGTCAGAACTCACCCCCGTGAGCGGCGACCGGTGGTCGCTCGCTCATCCGCCCCCCTTGCAAGGGGGGCAAATCTGAGCGTCAGCGAAGATGGGGGGGTAATATCCTGGTATTGTGGTCAATTCAATTGGACGCGGACCATTGTCACCGTCTGGACGGCTTTCTCTACGTCCTCGGCGATGGGTTCTCCCTGCTCGTCAATGGTCACATCGTAAAACTTGGCATCAAAATGTGACTGCCGCAGATGCTCCGCCAGCACGTCGGCAATGGCCTGTTTATCCTCGGCGACCGGTTCTGCCGTTCCCTGGACATCCCGACCCCGGAGGCGTAATGTGACCGCCGGATTGTCGAGCAGGTTCTTCCACCATTTGGCATGGGTGAAGATGATCACCTGATCGTCGCTATGCCGAAAGTAACTGACCGGTGTGGTGTAAATCTTGCCACTCTTGCGCCCGGTGAAGGTGACCAGCAGCAGGTAGTTGCTGATGATGACGTGCAAGGGTGAGCGCAAAACGAATTTCATAGTTTTATTCATGAGCGGGGGCATGCCCTTCTGGGCGGCTGCTTCAGACATTTTAATTCTCTCCTTGTAGACGAATAGTTTGAGGATTTATATTTTTCATTCGATTGGGAACAACAACGGCTGCAACGACAATCCACAGTATGGCGGCCCAGACGAGCAGCCAGGTCAAGAGTAACATTCCGGATAATTCCATAGACGGCAGGGTCAGCGTGGTGAAGACCAGACCGGCGTGCATGAGCATGACGATCAGCAGGCTCTCGGTGCGGTCGTAGACCCACACCATCAGCACCCGGTAGGGGGGCAGCCAGGAGAAAAGTCGCGCCAGCAAAAGAGCCAGCGGGAGTACTCCAGAGAAACTATCACCTTCCCAGAATGGAGGGAAGTGCCATGCTCCCCACAGCAAGCCCACGATGATTCCAGTGGTCAGAATGCCGTGACGCTGCTTCATCCGGGGGATGGCAAAACCCGTCCAGCCCAGCTCCTCGAAGAAGCCGACCGCCAACCCTGCTACGATACCGGTCAGCAAAAGGGGCAGCTTATCGTCGGCGGTGAATAAAGCAGGCAGGAATTCAGGTGAGAAAAGGGAGAGCGCGAAAAGTACCGCCGTCGCCAGAAGCGGAGCCGTCAGGAGCGCGATCGCGTACCAGCGAATCCCTACCCGCCAGTTGCATAACCGGGATAGCAGGTCGCGGAAACCGGCCTTGCCACCGGCCAGGGCGGTCATCAGGATGCCTGCGGCGCTGGGGCCAATGAGCATTGCTGTGTAGACGAGCGGCCCCATCGCTTCGAATTGTTCCGCCGTAAGCGGGAACCCACCGGGACCGATCACCAGGACCATACAGCCCCAGGTGAGGATAAAGGTCAGGGCAAAGTAGAGTGTTACCGAGTGTTTGTTGATAAAAGTTTTCAAGACATCCTCCTTCAAGATGAAAGATAAAAGCACGACTTTAGTTGTCAGTGGATGAGCCACTGTAGTTCACCGAGATCAGTGTCAGATTGAGATCGCGGATACGTTCGAGCAGACCGTGGAGCGCGGCCTGGTCAGGCAGCAGGCCCGAAAGCAGGGTTTCGTCCCCTTCCAGGTGTGTCAGTTCTAAGCCTGCAAACCAATCTGACCAGTGTTGATCCAGGTGGCCTTTGATTTTGATTTCGTAATATTCCGGCATACAGCCCTCCTGATAAGGTGGAAATAGACAACTGTTTCTAAAACCTTCGGTTTTCCGAAACTTATCTATTTACCATGCAGTTGGGCCACTTGATTTAGGATGATTCGTTTGGCCCAACTGGGTATCTGGCACAAATTTAGCGCGAGGCGAAGAATCGCCCCTCTGCCAGATGGGATATTTGGGGGTTTATTTGGAGGGTTTAGGCGTAAACCCCTTGCCCCCCGATTTCTACCTGGTGCTGACGATCACATCGCCCATGCCACTTTTAAGGGTGATCTCGATCTTATTGATGGCGCTGTCGAAGTCGGGCGACTGGTAGGTGGTATCGTCAAGCTTGCCAAACTGCGGGTCAACGGTCACTTTTCCCAATCCGGTGGTGGCATGAATGCGAGCTGCGACACTGCCTGGAATGCACACGGCCACGTTACCCGCGCCGCTTTCGGCGCTCAAAACGCTGCTCCCCCTGAGGCCGCTGCCGAACTCGATTGTGACATTGCCCGCCCCTGACTTAGCGGTGATGCTCAGGTTAGCCGCATTATCAGGCAGGGTCATGTCCATATTGCCCCCACCGGTATCGGCTGAGACGTGGGTAATGACCATCCCGGACAGGTCCAGTTTGACGTTGCCGCCATCGCTGTGGGCTGTTATGTCAGATGAGATTGTGGGATTGAGTTTGATCTGCCACTCGGTTGCCCCGTTGCAGGCTGCCCAGGGGAGCCGAAACCAGGGTTGGCCGTCACTGCCGCAGATCAGCGAGAGAACCGTCTGACCGTTACTCGAATTGAGCGTCCGGGCGGGTAGGCCCTGCTTCTCTAAGTATTCCAGCGTGCCGCTGGCTAACACCTGCTTGCCGTCTGTAAACCGGTCGATTGCCAGGTTGCCGTCGCCCGCATTGATATCGAACTGAGCGACTGTCGAGCCGTTCAGAGGCTCTGAAAAATTATCGGTGAGAATGTTCATGGTATTTTCCCTCCTGATGAATATCTGGCTAAAAATTTAGCGCGAGGCGAAGAGTCGCCCCTCTGCCAGATGGGATATTTGAGGGTTTATTTGGAGGGTTTAGCTATGAAACTGATTGGTTTGGCTAAGTAGAGACTAATGAAGATCCAGCATCGCCTGAGAATCAATTCTCAGGCTAAGGATGATATGTCTGATAAATCAGACCCGAAAAGGATGTGTTTTCCGGTGAATCAGCAAAGCTGATCCATATCAGTTGTAGCAGCGGAACAAATTCCGCTAAGGCTGGAATGGGGCGATTGTCCAAAACCTTTGGACTTTATGGGGGGATTGATTAATCAGGGGAGGATACCAAGCTCCCTGGCGCGGGCGACCGCCTCGGTGCGGTTGGTGACATCCAGTTTACGGTAGATGCTGGCCGTATGCGCTTTGACCGTACCCCGCGCCACCACGAGATGGTGGGCGATCTCCTGGTTGGTTTTGCCCAGGGCCATGATATGGAGGACTTCCAGTTCACGCTCGGTTAACGGTTCGGCCAGGTCGCTGCCTGGGGAGACTGCTTCCTGTTCTTGGGAGAGCAGGTCAATGGCGTAATCCCGCAAGGGGCCGGGGACAGCATGGGCCAACCATTGAGCGATCAACATCTGCATCGGCGGGCCTTCATCGAGGAAAAGACGGACATATCCCTCCGGTGCAGCCAGGGCAAGAGCACGTTCTAAATCCGCTTCCGCCCGGCGTGGATCACCCTGACGCACCAACGCCAGACTGCGGAGGATGCACAGCTCGATCACCAGGCCGGATCGACCATCCTCCTCAGCGGCAGCGATGGACTGCCCTAACTGCGGGATGACCTCCCCCGGCTGCTCCTGGGCAAGCATCAGCCTGGACATGGCGAGGGCGACCATCAGACCGGTTTGTCCGCGATCCCCGGACACCAGCTGCACCGCTTCCCCGGCACATTGGGCGGCTTCGGACAGATCACCCTGCCGGATCATTATCCGGGCCTTGAGCGAAAGGAGTTCGCCCCTGGCAAGCGGAGAGAGTCGCTCATCCACCGAGGCTTCCGACTCCTCGACAGCGGCCAGCGCCCCGTTTAGATCGTTGTGAGCCTGCCTCAGACGGGCCAGTGCATGGACGGCATTCCTCGATGCGTTGAGGCGTCCGCTCCACTTCCCCAGTTCGATGCCGCGTGAGAGGTGTTCCTGGGCGGCTTCAAGCTCGTTCTGCTCAACCAGCACCTCAGCCATCGCAAGGTGTAAGATTCCGGCTGCCGGTAGGCGGGTCATCCCCTGGGCCTGAATATAATCCAGGGCCTCACGGCAGGCCGTGTCCGCATCCCGCAAACGGCCCAGCAGCCGCAGTGCTCCGATCATCCGGTAGGTCATTCCGGTGACCCCGGTGGCATTGGCGCTGATGCGGCTCCAGTAGATGGTATCGGCATAAGCATCAGCGGCCTTATCGAGATCGCCTGCGCTATCATAGGCTGCTGCCAGCGCGGTGAAAGCCAAGGAGCGCAGTTGTGCATCGTCCTGGGTGGACAGATTACCGGGTATCAGGCTGAGAGCCCGGTGGGCAAGTGCGACGGATAATTCAAAATCATCATGATAACGGGCAACAAATGAACGCAGCACATCAAGTTGGGCAGGCAGGTCGGCGAAACGCTCGTCATCCGGGCTGATCCCGGCTTCGCTGACGGCACGTTCTGCAGCGGCCAGATGCTCCTCAAACAGGCCGAGATGCGCCCTGAACCAGAGCGCCCAGCAATAAGCAACACTGAGCGGCGCGCTGTGCCTGATCGTGTCATCCGGCAGGGCGTTTAACCATGACCATAGGGTTTTGATCTGACCGCTGTTGGTCATGGTTCCCCAGTAGCCCGCCACCAGTCCGGCGGCTCGATCAAAATCCTGGGCGGCGAAGGCATAACTGACCGCCTC
>JBNKDD010000127.1:0-15317 GCA_050288085.1 Anaerolineae bacterium | reverse complement strand
GTATATCGCGGCCCGATTCGCACCCTGGACTTTGGCCCACTTACCTCCCGGTTGGCTCTGGGAATAGGACAACATTATGGGGATTACGGCGTATTCATGATATGGGACGAGGCATCCCCAACGCCGGTTCTAACTAAAACACTTGAGGCTGAACCGAACGGCCATCCTGTCGAGGATACGGTGTTTGATGTAGTTTGGTGGCCGGATGAAACACTAATCGCCGTCGCGACCAGCGACAGAGTATATTTATTAGATGGGCAAACGGGTGAAATAACCAGCGAATTCGAAAACCTGGCTTATGTCGTCAACCGCTCGCCGGATGGGGAAAGCATCATTTCCTGGAGCCTGGAAGACAGGCAGGTACAGCTCATCGACATAACTACCGGGGAAATCCAACTCTCACTGAATACCGAGGGTTTGTATCCGACCCATTTCAAGTGGTCTCCAAATGGTACGGTGATCGCGGTTTCGACCGGCAATGATTTCTGGGAACCAGGGCGAACCTATCTATTTGACGCCCAGACCGGTGAAACCTTGAAGGTTCTCCGTATTGACATAGAGCCGGAGCCGTGGTTTGATATCCCGGAGGGGCATCCTCACACCGGCCTGGTATGGTTGGATAATCGGATAGTTGCGATCACCACCGGAACTGTCCCGCATAACGTTTTCTCCATGGGGTCTGCAATGGGCGATGAATACAGGGGAACCATTTTGATCTGGGATGTTCAGACCGGTGAAATTCTATTGGAACTCGACGGGCATAATCGCCAGGTACAGGATATTGCCCTCAGCCCTGATGGCTCAACCTTCGCTACCGCTTCCGCTGATGGCACCGTCATCCTGTGGGACGTGGCGCAGATCATGGCAATGATCGGCAACGCGAGGTAAAAGTACCAATTACTTGTAGGGGCAGGACTCAGACCTGCCCCGGCGAGACTTGTAAAATCATTCTCCGAAGGTGATCTGGCGCACATCCTGAACCGGCTCAATCGCCAGCAGGTCGGCGACCACCTCATCCTTGACCGGCGAATCGACCGTCAGCAGCGAGAGGGCCGCATCACCGAACGCCACCCGCCCGTAGTCCATCGCGGCGATGTTGACTTTGTGCCTGCCCAACAGCGTCCCGACCTGCCCGATCACGCCCGGCAAATCCACACTGCGGATCGCCAGCACATGGCCGACCGGCTTCAACTCGGTATGGAAGCGCCCAATCTGGGTAATCCGGGGTTCTGTGCCCGCAAAGACCGTCCCCGCCATGACCCGCTCCCAGCCATCCCCCACTGCACGACAGGCCACCAGCGCCGAGTAATCAGACCGGGTCAGGCCGCGTGCCTGCGAGACTTCCAGGCCGCGCTTATGGGCGATCACCGGGGCATTGATGTAATTGACCTCGCCATCAAGCAGCCGATCCAATACGCCCTTCAGCAAGGCAACCGTAATCGGGCGCACCTGGTCCCACAGCGATTCGCCAAAGCACTCCACCTGTAGATGTTGGATTGGGCCATCGGCCATCTCAACCTGGAGAGCGCCGATCCGCTCGGCAGCCTGTAGATAGCCCTTCAGCCGTTCGTAACTGGCCCCGGAGATAAACGGCAGGTTAACGACATTGCGATAATCCGTGCCGCGCAGGGCATCGATCACCTGCTGGGCCAACCGGATAGCGATCTCGCGTTGGGCCTCGTGGGTGCGGTCGCCCAGATGGGGAGTCAGGACGACGTTGGGCAGCGCGCATAGTTGATCGTTAACCGGCGGCTCGACGGCAAATACATCCAATGCAGCCCCGGCCAGGCGACCGTTTTGCAGCGCTTCACACAGCGCATCCTGATCGACCGCCTTTGACCAGGCCATGTTGATCAGATAGGCATCGGGCTTCATCTGCGCGATCTGCTCCGCGCCGATCAACTGCTCGGTGTCCGGCGTGGCCGGGACATGTACCGAGACAAAATCAGATCGGGACAACAGTTCGTCCAGGTCAGCCATGATCACCTGCTGTTGGCGGGCGGATTCATCCGGCACATAGGGGTCGTTGCCGATCACATTCATCCCAAAAGCACCGGCCAATTGAGCCACCTTCCGCCCGACTCCACCCAGGCCAATTATGCCCAGGGTCTTACCACACAGCTCCATCCCGATCAATTCCAGATGCTGCCACTCCCCCCGCCGGAGAGCAGCGGTAGCTGTAGGGATATGGCGGGCCAGAGATAGGATCAGGCCCAGGGTATGCTCAGCAGCGGAGACAGCATAAGCGCCCGGCACATTCATCACCATCACGCCGCGCTCGGTGGCCGTCCATACGTCGACGTTCTCCAATCCCAATCCGGCACGGGCGACCACTTTCAGGTCGGGAGCCGCATCGAACAGCGCCGGATCAACGACCGTCGAACCCCGGATGATCAACGCATGAGCATCGCCGATCGCCTCTCGGAACGCCGCCGGTTCAGATTGGATGCAGGTCACATCAGATGCAGCCTCTAATAGATCAATGCCCTCCTGAGCGATCGGCTCGGCAATCACCACCTTGTACATAACTCTCTCCCCTCATTTGATACTATTGACCATCCATAAAAAAATCAGAGCCACTAAGCGAATTCATAGACTAATAGTGGAACAAGATTAACCTAAGCCCCGGCGATTTTTGGCTCATAAGGAAGGCTGCTTAAGTACTCATTAAACTATCCATAAGTGGATTTAACAACTCATTCTTCAGATTATCTTCATACGATACCAATTTCTCTTCGTGAATATCTTCTGGTAAGTAATTTCTAATACTAAAGAGATTTACTAGTAAATCCAATAAAATGTGATCGGCAAAATAATGATGCAGTTCTGACAAACCATTTTCGGATAATAATCCCAACGAATTAGTTATACGTTCATCTAGAGTGCTGGCCTTTGCAAGATTGTTACCTAATGACAAAAGAAAATCTGCTCGGATATGATGTGCTTTATATGCTATTCTTGAATACACTTCAGGATAAGCTTCTCGCAGCATGAACACCCCAAGTAAAAATCTATAACTTGCCTTTTCAAAAACACTCTTCTCTTCAAGTGATTGTTGAATGTTTGCGAGCAATCTATTTACCTCTGTGATCATTCCAAGAGAGTTAGGTGACAAAGCCATATGAACCTGACGTACTATCTTTTTGAGCTGCCGCGGGATATATAAATTGCAGGCGTAAAATAATTCTTGGATTTCTTGAGAATTCAGAAATATCCAAAAGTTACCCAATTGATCCTCGTTTCTCTCGAGGTTTTCGGACAATTCTGCAAGTATCTTTTTAATTTCGGGTCGTGGGATGAAGTAAATGAAGTTACATATTTTGCTTAGATATTGCCAACCATCGCGCCAATTATCAAATTCATATCTATTACTTACAGCTCTGATGATCATTTCGTGGTCCATCGCAATAATGTAGATGATTGGAGAATTTGGCGTCTGTAGGTAAAGCTTTAATGACTCAAAGACATTAACAACCGCCTCAGGCCGACATCGGTCCAGATCATCAATCAAAACAATTGGAATGGATGAAAGTGAAGTAATGTAAGAGTTGAAATTTTCGGGAAACTTGGTTATTGCTTCGAGCCGTTTTTCTGCAATTTCGTATGAAGGAGCATTCAATATCAATTTACGTATTTCATCGAGTTGGTCTTGTATACCAATTTCATGCCCTATAGCACTAGTCACAGCAGATAGAATAAAATCACGAGGTGAAACAATTCCTATGTTATTAAGATCCTTAAAAAGCTCCGTTGCTATATCTTTTGAATCTGTAACTAATGCCCCTTGCTTGTTTGCACTAACATGAATTGTACTGACAAGGTCATATAATAAGCTTTCCGAATCTTCTAACCTCCACGGTTCAAACCAGACACTAAAATATTTGCGACGCATTGAGCTCAAATGAAGATTGTCCGCTAAAAGTTTCAGAAATGTACTTTTCCCCGACCCCCATCTACCCAGTAAACCAATAACTAGTGGCATTTTACAACTATCTATGTGTCTGGCTAAATTAACGGTAGCGCGTTCAAAACCTAAAGAATCTGTTGTTGCTGGATTGTCATCAAAATCTATTAAGTAATTATCCATAGTTGGTTCTTAAACCTCGTTGACAATGAGCTAATCGCAATTATTCTGGTTTTCTAAACACAATATCGATAGGCAGAGGCTGTTTCTTTAATCTTAAAATGTCTTTCGTATGGTATACAGAAATGCACATAATTGGTTTTTGACAATCATAATTTTGACGGAGAATCTATGCCGATATGGAATTTTGCATAACCCACTGCCAGCGTCTCTAAATGTGTATCCTCAATACGGCATTGGATCAAAAGTTGCCAGGAATGCTTCGCGCAGGCCCTCATCTCGAAAGGTCACCTCGCCCTGTACGATGCTTGACAGCCCTCTCCCAAACACCTCCGCAAAGGGCGTGTTCAGGCAGCGGCGATAACCTGCTGGGCCGGTCGCCAGGGGCAGGATCGGAGCCAGGTGACCGGACTCGATGAATACCGGCGACTCCTTAGCCACCTTCTCACGGGCCACCACGCCGCCGAATCCCACAAACAGATCGACCGCCTCACAGGCTTTGAGATCTGACGACCCATCACCGATCAGCATCCGCCGCCCGAAATGCCCTTCCGCCAGCGTATTGACCACACCAGCCTTCCCCTTGCTGATCGTCAGCGGGCCTTGATCGTGTTCCAGGTAGCGGGCGTCAGGGTTGCCGGAATAGCGGTGTCCGTGATAATCCCACCACGTCCCGGCCAGTTGATCATATTCCAGGGCAACGGCTTGAATGTGGGAGCGCGGAACGCCCAGGCTCGCCCCGAAGCGAGTGACGGCATCGGCCAGCCCGCCGCTGATGATGAATACTTCCCGGCTTAAAAATTGCAGTGCAGAGATCACCGCCTGGGCATCAGGAACCAGGTTATTGCGATAAACACGCGCGATCCGGCGCACTTCATCGAGGGTCGGTCGGATGGCCTGAAGCCTGAGCCCGTACACTTCAGACAGGTCAACCTTACCATCCATCGCCTGGTCGGTCAGAATGCTGATCCGCCAGCGTTTCCCCTTGAACTGGGCCAGTTCATCGATCCCCTCGACGGTGGTCAACGTACTGTCGCAGTCGAAGAAAATGAGATCGTAGCTCGGCCAGAATGCTTGCTTCGACATCGGTGTCTCTCCTCCCCTCAACACCAGAGCAACCGGGCGGAATTATAGCACATATCCGGTTTACGGGAATTGGTTTGTAAGGGTACAATCTTCGCTCACATGGATAACCGGGAGAAACACCATGAGCGACGATCCTAACGACCCCCAACCCAGTGGGCGTGAACCCGCCCTGAGTGAGGAATCCGTTCCGCGAACCGGCAACGAACCCGCCCTCAGCTTTGACCACCTGCTGCCGGGTCTGCGCGATGGCCTGACCGCCGAAGATCGCGAGGCCCGTCTACGAGCGCTTCAGGCGGCCTTTGACAAACCGGAGAAGTCGATCCACCTGCTGCGAGTGCTGCTGGATGCAGAATATGATCCGCGCACCCGGCAGCGAGCGGCAGCAGCATTGGGCCAGATCGGTGATGCGCAGAGTGTGCCCGCCTTGCTGGAAATAATCGATGATCCGAATCCCAGCGTACAGCGCGTGGCAATCTGGGCACTGGGACAAATCGGCAGTGAAGATGCTCATTCGAGCCTGATTGATAAGTTTGAAGCTGAGACTGATCCGGGTATCCGGCACCTACTTATTGAGGCATTAGGTAGTTGTACAGCTGTGCGGCTGGTTCCACTCTTGATCCAATTCAGAGCCGCTTATGAAGAAGGGCATAAGTCACACCGTCTTTCAAGTGACCTTCTCAGTCATATTGCATCCGAGGGGGACTATGATCAACTTACGACCTTGATCGATCACAATAACCAGGACGTTCAACAGTGGGCGGCTGAAGTCGTTGCAGAGCGGTGTCCGCCTGTGGTGGAAAATATACCTGTGCTGCTGAAGTGTGCCGAGTTAGGAGCACCATCACCGGCTTTTGATGTTATCGCCCGGATTGACGATGATAGTATCTGGGAGATATTTAGCCAGTATCTTCACGATGATCGCGATGAAGTTTGCCGAGCCATGCTTCGGGAATTAGGGAGGATGGGGACAGAGCGCTCGGCAGCCATGCTCATCGAGTTTTTGCACACCGATAAGCGGGAAGATTTGTTGGTGTTTGCCCTTAATTGGTTGCAATCAAGTGGTGGTTTTGATCACCAATCACTCAGTTCAGAATTAACCACAGTTCTAATTGACTTATACAAGACAGTCAGCGACTATTTCCAACTGTATCTTGTTAACTGTTTTGCTCTAATTGATAACGAGCGGGCTTTTACACAACTGCAGACACTTTGCCAGAAATCAGAAGACCTCGCCATTCGGCATAGAGCTTTAATTTACCTTTACCCTAAATTCCAACCTTCAATGCTCCTGGAGTTACTTTGTGATGAAGAGCCAATTATACGGCAGCTTGCAGCATTGTATGTGTACAGGCTAAATGAACAACAGGCATTCTCAAAGCATGATTATGATGCTTTGAGAGAAAGTATCCGCAGCCGTCTGGTAGATGAGAAGGATGTTGATACCAGACTGACCTATATTATGGTATTGCTAGAAGAAGACAGGTCTACTCAACTCCTGGAAATGGCTTATCAAGGTTTATATAAGGTTTCATACGACTTTTGCGATGAATATCCTGAAATTATCCGCAGTCTATTTGAACACTTGATGAGCAACGATAGCCCCTTACAAACAAAGGCACTTGACTTAGCCCGATCACACCCTGCATCAGAACTTCGTTCTGAATTCATTCTGGCATTGAGCCATCTGGATGATGAGAGGGTGATTGGCCTAATTCTTGAACGATTACATTCCGACTCAGATGCAGATATTCGTAGCTTATGTGCCAGTATCCTAGATGAATATCCGCCTTCTCCTGCCATCATTGAAGCACTTGTAGAAGCGTTGAATGATGATGGCAGTCGTTTCCCGGTTTGTAGGGCGGCTGCCTCTACCCTGCGTTACATTGGAACACCTGAAGCGTTGGCAGCCGTCGAAGCCTGGGAGCGGAGTCGCTCGCAGCAGTGATTTTGGATCAGTTTTCAAGATGAGAAACAAAGAAGGGTAACAATGGATAAAGAGACATTCAACCGGTTCGATCAACTGCCCCGTGTACCGTTAGCCTACCTGCCCACACCGATCAGCCCCCTGCCCCGCCTGAGCGCTCACCTGGGCGGGCCTGACCTGTTCATCAAGCGGGATGATCAGACCGGGCTGGCGACCGGCGGCAACAAAACCCGCAAGCTCGAATTCCTGATCGCGCAAGCGCTCAAAGAAGGGGCCGACTGTGTGATCACGGCGGGGGCGATCCAGTCGAACCACTCGCGGCAAACGGCTGCCGCTGCCCGCGTGCATGGATTGGAGCCTCATTTGGTGCTGAAAACACCTGGCGGCAAAGCGCCGGAAAGCTTCGACGGCAACCTGCTGATCGATAAGCTGGTCGGGGCGGTGTTCCACTGGACGGCGGATCAGGCTCCCTACGTCGAGGCGATAAAACGGGTGGAGCAGGACTTGATCGACGCCGGGCATAAACCCTACGTGGTTCCCTACGGCGGGTCGAATGCGGTCGGCTTGATGGGCTACGTCGAGGCGATGCGGGAGCTTGCGACGCAGGGAGATCAGTTCGACCGGATCGTGTTTGCGACCTCGTCCGGGGGGACTCAGGCTGGGATGACCCTCGGCGCGCACCTGACCGGGTTGGCCGATCAGACCCGCATTCTGGGGATCAGCGTCGATGCGACTAAAGACGAACTTGCTCCACACTTTGCCACGCTGGTCAATCAGGGGGCCGAACTGCTCGAATCTGATTATCGGATCGAGGCCGCCGATATCCTGCCGATGGTCAATGACGATTACCTGGGCGGCGGGTATGCGGTGATGGGGGAGCCGGAGCGGGAGGCGATCCACCTGATCGCGGAATTAGAGGGTATCCTGGTCGATCCGGTGTACACCGGGCGGGCCTTAGCCGGACTGATCGACCTGATCCGCAAGGGGGCGTTCGATGCCGGGGAGCGGGTTTTGTTCTGGCACACGGGCGGCGCGGCGGCGCTGTTTGCGTATTCGGAGTTGCTGGGATGAGCACTTGCATCTATTGTAGATAGCCTGCCAGGAGTAAGGCCCAGACTATGAGAAAACTCACCGCTCCTTACATGGAGCTTCAATTCTATTTTGATAAGAAGTCTGAGCAAACTGCACTCCGCGACTTGATTATGACATTGCTCGGCCTGGGTGCAGCTTTTACCGGGGATGGATACGTTCACAGGGGCAAAGAAATTCAAAGCAAACCGTTTGCCTACATTACTGACTTGGTAAGGGAGCGGGTTGATATTCGCTCAACTGACGAGTTCGAATACTGGCTGGTTAACCCAGATGCCCGGCTGATCAGTGTATTGATGAGTAATGCCAGCGGAACGACGACGGATATTGCGGAAGTTGTCAGTTTCATCAGCATCTCGGAAGCAGCCTCTCAGGTTGACCGGCATCCCTTGTCCATCTGGACGGATGGGGATCTTTTTGTAGGGTCAGAAGAAAAATATGAGCAGGATGCCCGGAAAAGGATGAAGGTCGGGCTTAAAGCTTACAAGCGTTTTCTGGAAATTGTCGCCAGGTTAGACCCGGCCTATGCGGCTGTTACGGTGGAGTATTCGATGGAATGTCCCACCGATCTGAGACGTGATCCCCGGTCGCTGGCCTTCAACTTTTATGTCAGCCGAGCTTATGTCGGTGAGAGCGGCTTCGCCCGCATCCAAAATCTATACGCCGATGCTTATACTGAGTTGGTTGGCGGAGGGCTGTATCTATCAACTTATGAGAGCCTTAACCCTGACCGAAGAAGCCTACCCAGGGAACAGGCGGAGGAACTGGAGCGAGAGGTAGTAAAAATCCTTTTAGAGATGGGTAAGGTCAGGTAATTATCGTCAGATATCCGTTGCCGGGGAGCGGATTCTATTCTGGCATACGGGCGGTGCGGCGGCGTTGTTTGCGTATTCGGAGTTGTTGAAGTGAGCATCTGCCTCTGTTGTATCTGTTGTAACCATCGTAGATAGCCAACACCTGGGAAAATGGGGCGGGTGGATCATGTCACCAATAATCATCAGCCTGAGGGAAATCCTAAAAGAAGCTCGGATAGGCTTCATCGGGTTTGGCACTTCCCGTGATGAAGTCCGACAAGCGCTAGGGGATCCGGAAGATTGGCGGTATGGACAGAGGATGGAAAGGTCAGATTTGTGGAAGTATGGAAACTTGCAGCTCTGGTTTGAATCAGATGAGCTGACCTTTTTGGGAATCTACTTCAGATTCCCAGATGACATATTGCATCCAAACTTCTCAATGACCGGCTTTTTCCCGACCCATAACACCAGTCGGCGGGAGATTGAGGACTATCTTCGAATGGAGAGGCTTGCATTCGAAGTCTTTGAACCCCTGACATTTGGCGATCAAATCTCATTACTGGTCGAATCACATATGAACATAGTTTTTGTTCAGGCTATCAATGAAGAGAGCACAATAGATAGTATTCAGCTTCATCGTGTTTGATGATGGTAAATGTCAACTGGCATACGGGCGGCGCGGCGGTGCTGTTTGCCTACTCAGAGTTGTTGGAGTGATGATAGGCAATCGCTTTATCCAGGTGAGGGATCATGGACGAGGCAAAGATTTCGAGAGAGCAGGCTGTCCAAATGGCCCAGCAGGTTTGTGACGATTGGGGATGGCCCTGGCAAGAACCGTTAGTAAAATGCCAGAAAGTGATAAGTTCATGGGAAAATTGGGTAGTAAGATTCACTCTGTCCCGATTTGTTGTTCCAATTCACACGGTCAGAATTGTGATCAGTACAAGGATCGGAAAAGTAGTTGCAGCAAGACACTTTCATCTTCTCAGAGAGATCCCGTTTATTGCAAAGATAACCCGAAAGCAAGCTGTCGGTATTGCCCGGCAGGTCTGTGAAGAAAGAGATTGGCCCCGGCGTGAATCAGGGTGGCGGTGCGGGAAACGATTGGGAAAATGGGAGGTAAATCTAGATCTCAGTTCTCCACTAATAAGAGCGTGGCACAAAATCATTATCATCATAGATGCTAAGACCGGAGCTGTAATTGAAGCGAAATATATTTGTACTCCAAGATAGATCAGTTGCCGGCACATGGGCGGCGCGGCGGCGTTGTTTGCGTATTCGGAGTTGTTGGAATAAGGGGAATGCCATGCATTCAACCGATCTGGCCTCAGCCTTAGCAGAACTCAAAGGCGATGATCTGGAAACTCAGGTTATTGCAGTGGAGCAGCTAACTGGTATGGTTAATCTGATAGCGGTGGAGATGGTTGAGGCATTGAGAGTATCGCCAGCACCTTTCCTAATTGCTGAACGCATTCACAAGATAGGCACAGTTATTGTTGAGCCTCTAGAAAGGTTGGTTAAGGAATCGGGCGACTGGGAAATCAAAACGCTTGCCTCACTGTCAATGCACTATGCGGGCGGGCAGTCAGAAATCGGATACCAATGGTTATTAGAAGCCCTGAGAACCGGGGATGACTACTGCTGTGTAATTGCGAAGATTCTGGCACAGAAAGAATTTCCGGGTATAAGGGAAATCATCCTGGAGAAACTTCGTGGTTATATAGATGGCGAGGATTATTCACGAGAAACAGTCGAGTGTGTTAGCTGCTTGCTTGATGTGTCAAAAGTGCATGAATACGCTCTCACCTCAGACTTAACCGGCGCACTGGGAAATAGCATTATAGGCTGCCTGAACTCATATCAGCTTGAAACAATAACCGGTGAAGCGAAAGATGCAGGCCAGTACAGTTTTGTTATCGGTTGTGTACAGGTGTTGGGTCAGCTCGGTATAGACATCCCCCAGGACATTACAGAACGCCTGCATAACAATTCGCTGCGAGAAGCCGCCCTGAAACTCTATAACGAGCTGAGAGCTTGAAATTCCGAGGAAACGGATATGTCTGATAGATGCTGGAACACACACGTTTTGTTCGCAAATCCAATCTCGACGGTGGAGATAATAGAGAGCTGTTATCAATGGATTCTTGATACCAATCTGCAAGTGGTGGGATTTTGTCGAGAGCCATTTGACCCGCAAACGATAGACGATTTTGATCCAGAGTACGAAACTCAATTTACGCAAAGTCTCGGAGACATAAAGAGTGGATTGCTTCATCATCCGGGGTTAGGCGACATAATGGCCAGATGGCCCATTCCTGGCAAAGACTACTCTGCAATTTTCTATATTCTCCTCAGGGATACTACAGGCGATCCACATACGCTTGACTATCTGACATTTATCATAGAATTCAGAGAGTATTTGCAACTGGATAGTGCCGTCAAGAGAAGTATTCTACGATATCACATCGATGTCCTAGGGAATATCCCCTCACTGTTGTGGATTACGATGGGCCACGAAAGGGATTATTTCCCCAATGAGCTTGAGGATGCCGCGACAGTCGAAGCCTGGCGTAAGGGTCAGGAATTAATTCCCCTGGACTATACCTGGATCAGGCATGATTTATTTGAGCATATGCGATCCAACCCAGATATGGATATGCCTGCCGATCCTTTAGTTTCCAGTTTACTGAAAGATGAGAAGGGAACGCCGTTTGTTCGTTTAC
The DNA here is from genome assembly GCA_050288085.1 of Anaerolineae bacterium. Taxonomy (GTDB): domain Bacteria; phylum Chloroflexota; class Anaerolineae; order Aggregatilineales; family UBA3940; genus JBNKDD01. The sequence continues at coordinate 3,617 of JBNKDD010000127.1, read as the reverse complement.
ATGAGCATGAACCCATCTGGCAAGGAGTAGATGATGACCGTCTGCAAGATTGAGTTTGAAGGAAAAGAGATCGCATGTGTTGATTCGGTTGATGCACTTGAAAGTAAGCTGGTTGAAATTGTAGACAGCTTCAATCCACCCAATCCAATCGTGGGTATCATACACGAAAATGGTAATAACCTTGGCGTAGGCATATCGCCAAAATACTGCTTCCTAAATTATATGGATGCCTCCCTGGACCCACCTTACTATTCTTCTATCGGGGATGGCTCGATAGCGGTGGAGGCTGATGTCGTCGAATTTATGATGAGCGAAACCAATCATGTCTCGGAGATTCCTCGGAAGCATATCATATCGTTTGAGGACGTGCTCAGGGCTGCCCGATTATTTTTTGAAACTGGCACCTGGCCTGAAACAGCCATTATGTGGGAAATGGATTGATACACCAACCTTTGACTCGTTGACGCCACAAACAAGGAAAGAACTATTTCTATGCAAGACCAGGACGAGCAACCAATAGAGAATCACGATGAGGAATTTGGCGATCAAAAAGCTGCCGAAGACTTCGCCGCCTTCCTCAGTCTCTATGATAAGGTTGATGAGTACAGGCGCTACGCCCGCGAGCGGTTTGAATTTCTCAAAGAACAGTTCCTCACCGATCCATAGCCCTGCCTGTCAGGGCTCCAGCCTTCCTATAAAAATCTGATTGGGCTGATACACTGCCCTATTTTCAAGTTGACATTACAAAAGAATAGAAAGGGAAAAAACATGACCGGTAGTTATCGTTACATGATCCTGGGGGCCGGGCGACAGGGAACCGCTGCGGCTTATGATCTGGCCCGTTTCAGTGATGCTAAACACATCCTGATGGCGGATATGAACGGCGACGTGGCCGCACAATCGGCGGCGCGGGTAAACGACCTGATCGGGCGGGAGGTGGCTTCGGCGCGACAGGTGGACGTATCCGATCCCGATTCACTGAAGGCGGCCCTCGACGGTGCAGATGGGACGATCAGCGCGGTGCCCTACTACTACAACCTGGCGATCAGCAAAGCGGCGATAAAAGCCGGGTCGCACATGGCCGATTTAGGTGGGAATGCGGCGGTGGTCCAATCACAGTTGGCGCTGGATGCCGAGGCGAAAGCCGCCGGGGTGAGCGTCGTGCCGGACTGCGGGATGGGGCCGGGCCTGATCACGACCTTTGTCGCCTACCTGATGGAACTGCTCGACGAGCCGCGCGACGTGATCGTGTATGATGGCGGGCTTCCTCAGAATCCGGTACCGCCCTGGAATTACCAGGTGACTTTTCACATCAACGGGCTGACCAACGAGTATCACGGTCAGGCACAGTTTATCCGCGATGGGAAGCGGGTATCACTCGAATCCTTCGAGGAGATCAAGGAGATCGACATCCCCGGCATGGGCAGGTTGGAGGCTTTTATCACCGCGGATGGGATCGTGACATCGGTGGATACCTACTTCGGGCAGGTACAGCGCCTCGAAAACTGGACGCTGCGCTACCCCGGTCATGCTGAGTGGTTCAAGGCGTTCCGCACGCTGGGCCTGTTCGAAGAGGAGCCGATCCAGGTGGGCGACCAGACGGTGATCCCGCGGGAGGTGTTCCATACGCTGCTTGCACCTCATATCAGTGCACCGTTAATCAAGGATGTGTGCATTTTGCGGGGTGAAGGACGCGGTATCAAGGATGGGAAGGAAACGGAGATCACGATTGATCTGCTGGATTATTACGACGAAGCAACGGGCTTCACCAGTATGGAGCGGCTGACCGGCTGGCACATCGCGATTATGATGGGCTTCCAGGCGAAGGGTGCGGTTCCGGCGGGTGCAACGTCACTGGAAAAGGCGATCAAGGCCAGCACGTTTATGGAGGCGCTCAAGGAACGGGGGATCAAGTATACGGTCGATATTCAGCAGCCCTAGTATTCAATTGACCCTGCGCGACGGCCAGTAAGCCGGGGCGAGTACATCGCTGCACAATCTGGAAAGAGTCACATCCGCAGAGCAATGTGAGATTCTTCAAGAGGCTATCTACAGTATGAGGGATAGCCTTTTTGCTTCTGAAGAGGACTTACAGCGGCGCTGCTGGCGTAGACCTCCCTCCTGCCGTCGCTAAAGCTCCGGCTTTCCCCACTCCGGTCATCGTGGATAGGGGTAGGAAACGAGGTTATATACGCCGCAATCTTGCGCCGATCATACTTCAATCCCGACGAATCAGAAGCCCAGATTGTACGACTATCATCCTTTCTGCCCGCCTACTTTTCCCGGACGACTCTCCACGTCAGCCCGGTTTCGGTAGGTGGGCGCAGGACTGGGATTTGTGTTGGGAGGAACGCGGGTGACGCCTCTCCACGGCAGCCCCCCGTGAGTCGTTCTCTACCGCCACAAATAGCCGATCACGAGTACGTGATTCAGACCTGCGGTGTGATAGGAACATGTCTGTTGACATGTCCCAGGGCGCAATGTATTGCGCCCCTACCATACGTTGACTTAAAAAGAACGTATGTTCTAGAATAATAACATGATGGGAAAAGGGTTGTCAAGTGATCATCTGATCCCACGCATTTGTATTTTCTAACCAGGGGTGGAGAGAGAGTCCACGAATTACGCGAATTTCACGAATTTCAGAAATCATGATTTTGGTACTTTAGACCTCACCCCCCAACCCCCTCTCCAAAATGGAGAGGGGGAGTCGAGGCACAGGAGCGTCGAGACTGGGGTGTGGCAAACTCTCCGACTCGAATCTGTGATTTGTGATTTACTGAATTTTTTTCTGCGTCATGAAATCGGTGGCGCATCGTCTATGGCAAAGTGAGGACACAGGCGCAAAGTGTATTAATATGGGTAGAGGGTACCCCACAGCGAAAAGAGGAACCGGGATGCGGAAACGAATCTTGCGAGGCGTGATGATCGGGGTGGTGCTGGTGATGCTGACCGGCTGTGCGTCGATGCAGTTGCAGGCGCGGGTATCGAGCTGCCAGTTGCTCTGGGCGAACAGCTTTTCGTCCACCAACCGGATTCCTCAATATGAGCGTGAAGTGTTACTGACGCTAAATGAGATGGCGGGGGGGAATCTTTCTACCAATCCCTCGAGGCAGTGGCCCTGCAAAAAGGCATCACAGCCATGTCAATGGCCTGGGGTGACTTGCAAATCAGGGCACGTTACTGGGCTTGATTTGAGCTATCGGCAACTGGGTGGAAGCATCCCCGCGGAATTGGGCAACTTGCCTGAACTCAAAATACTACGGCTTAATTACAGTCAACTACATGGGGAAATCCCTCCGGAGTTGGAGAACCTCTCTCAGCTTCAAGAAATTTATCTTCACGATAACCAATTAAGAGGTGAAATCCCCGCGGAATTAGGCAACCTGTCTGAACTCAAAATGCTATGGCTTAATGACAATCAACTAAGTGGGGAAATACCTCCAGAGCTGGGAAACCTCTCTCAGCGTCAAGAAATTTATCTTGATGACAACCAATTGAGTGGAGAGATTCCCCCAGAGTTGGGAAACCTCTCTCAGCTTCAAGGATTGTATCTCTTTCAAAATCAATTGACGGGCGAGATTCCCCCAGAGTTAGCAAACCTGTCAAAGCTTGAG
>JBNKDD010000126.1:0-15363 GCA_050288085.1 Anaerolineae bacterium | reverse complement strand
AATTGCCTACAACGAGGAGGCTGCTTGCGGCCATTGCCACAGCAGCAATAACGGGGCTGATAATTCCGAGCGCGGCAAGAGGAACGGCTACCAGGTTGTAGGCAAATGCCCAGCCCAGATTCTGCCGGATGATACGGCGCGTGCGACGGGCGGCCTGGATAAACCAGGGGACGATTGTCAGATCAGAACGCGTGAGCACCACATCTGAAGTTTCGCCCGCAACATCAGTCCCATCTGCTACTGTGATGCTCAGGTCGGCCTGGGCCAGCGCCGGAGCATCGTTGACCCCATCGCCAACCATCGCCACCTGCTCACCTGCCGCTTGCCACTCGCGAATGTGTGCTGCCTTGTCGGCTGGTAGACAGTCTCCTATGAACTCGGTGATGCCGAGCTCCTGGGCAATTGCGCTCGTCGTTTGTGGATTATCGCCGGAGAGCATCACCGCCGGGATACCTTCCGCTTCCAATTGGCGCAGTGCCTCCAAGGCGGTCGGGGCAGGTTCATCTCGCAGAGTGACGAACCCGGCAGCGGCATCGTCCCAGCCAATCCAGACGACAGTCTCCCCGCGCGTGCTGTGTTCCTGGGCTTCTGCTGCAAGCTGTGAATCAGGGTTGACTGTGAGCAGGCGAGATGATCCAACCAGTGTGCGCCGACCGCCGTTCTCCCCGACCCGTGCGCTGACGCCTAACCCGCGTAAGACCTGGAAATCCCCGGAAGGTGTGGGGATTGCGTCACAGGCTGCGGTGATGGCTTTTGCGATTGGGTGCTCCGAATACTGTTCAACCGCCGCCGCCAGACACAGCATGTCCTGACTATCCACAGAATCTGCTGCAACATCCACAACAGTCAGGCGACCACGTGTCAATGTGCCGGTTTTGTCAAAAACAATGCGCTGAATGTGGGTGATCGTCTCCAGTGCTGCCAGATTTCGGACCAGGATACCTTGTCGAGTGGTTCGCCCCAACGTGATCGCCAATGCGAGTGGCGTCGCCAGTCCCAATGCACAGGGGCAGGCAACGACCAGCACCGCAACGGCATGCAATAATGCTTCAACCGGCGGTGAGCCGGTCAGCCACCAGCCCAGAAAAGTGAGTACGGCCACCCCCAGTATGCCAAATGCGAAATATACGGATGCCTTATCCGCCAATCTCTGGATAGGGGGCTTGGTCGATAGAGTTTGTTCGACCAGGTGGGTGATCTGTGAAAGGCGCGTTGTCTGTGCCGTCCGGGTAACCTGGCAGATCAGGCTGTCATCGGCGACAATCGTCCCGGCAAAGACTTCGTCGCCAGTTCCCTTGTCCACGGGCATCGATTCGCCGGTGAGCAGTGACTCGTCCAATGCCGCTGTACCTTCCAGGATTGTAGCATCGGTGGGCACACGCTCCCCCGGCTTCACCAGAATCTTATCGCCGGGCACCAGCACATTGGCCTGAACTTGCTCCCACGACTCGCCCTTCTCTCGCCAGGCTTTGTCTGGTTGGAGGCTCAGCAGTCGGCGCACATCTTTTCGCGCTCGCGCTCCGCCCAATACCTCCAGAAACCGCCCGATCATCACGAAAGTGGTGATCATCGCGACCGAATCGAAATAGGCTTCACCGCTTCCGGTCAGTGTAACGTACACGCTGTAAGCGTAAGCCGAGAGGGTACCGAGAGCCACCAGCGTATCCATAGTCGCCGTGCGGGCCCGCAGTGCACGCCACGCCCCTCGCATAAATGAACTACCGCCGAACACCAACACGGGTGTTGCCAGGAGCCAGGCAAGGTATTGAATGCGCCGGGTTTCGGGATCGGCAAATTGCCCTGCGGCGTATTTAGGATATAGCAGTTCGATATACAGGAACATAACCTGCATACCAAAAGCCATCGCGACAATCAACTGGAGCAGTGTGCGCTCTTGCTGCCGTCCCGCGCCTTCCTCACCGGTATCAGCCACCAGGCGTGCACGGTAACCCAGCGCATCAAGGCCCTGGAGTACAGCGGCAGGATCCACTTGCTCAGGCTCATACTGGACTCGCCCACGCTCAGCCGCAAAGCTGACATCGACGTTCTTGACACCCGGCTGGCTGCGCAGTACCTGTTCGGCGGCGACCGCACAACCCGCGCACCACATCCCATCAAGTGTAAAATACGCCGTTTTCCCCGGTTCTGAGATCAGGTTGGTGAAGCTGGGCTTTTTGGACTTAGGCTTCACCACTACCTCGTCCAGCATGTCATTTTCGTAAGCCACCTGGTAGACACGGGCGCAGCCCTGGCAGCAGAAGTGTTTCTCTTCCCCGTCGAAAGTTTGCACGACAGGTTCCCCGTCGATCTTTAAACTGCACAGCGCGCAAGTCTCCGGCGAATCTACCAAATCACTATCCCTCCTACCTGAAGGTGTGAAACCACACCCAGCGCAGCCAATCCACGCAGCCCCAGCTGAACGCCGATGATCATGATCATGGCACCCGCTACACGGCTCATCACCTGGCGTACACGGACGCTCAATGCTCCCGCTCCGACTCCGGCAACAAGCAGGGCCGGGATGGTACCAAGCCCAAAGATGATCATCCCCACCGCGCTTGGCAGAGGTTTACCAGTTGAAGCGGCGACCAACAGCGCGCTATACACCAATCCGCAGGGCAGCAAACCATTTAGCGCACCCATTCCGAGCACGCCCCAAAGCCCACCGCGCTTGAGTGCCTTGCTCATCATGCGATTGAGCCAGACGCCACTTCCCTCCAATTGCCCCAATGGCAGCCAGCCCATATATCCCATGCCAAACAGGATGACACCAATCCCCAGTATCAGGCTGACTATTCCGGCCAGTTTGCTCAGACCGCCAGCCAACCCCAGGAGCGAGCCAATCCCACCGATTACTGCCCCTAGCAAAGCATAGACCGTTATCCGTGCTATGTGATAGAGAAGAAAAGAGGGCAGCATGGCTCTCTCGTGGCGCTTTAACTGCACGCCAACCATCATCACCAGTGGGCCACACATGCCCAGGCAATGTCCCATACTGCCCAACAAGCCACTTACCAGCAGTGCGCCGAATGTACTGAGGTACGCCCCCATACTGAACCCCACCCCTCATTTGATATTGATCTGAAAAGTAAAGACCTTCTGAGTCCCCTCAGTAGTTACTTTGGCGTCGATCTGCCATTCCCCGGACATCGTGAAGACGGTATCCGCCCGGTAGATACCGTCTTTCTCCTCGGTTGCCTTTGGTTGATTCTCCGGCATTGCCATGGCAGGCATCGTAAGATCGAACATCACACTCGCACCCGGCACGAGATTGCCATCTGCATCACGCAGCGTTAAAAGCAGCGTGGCATCCTGCATGGCGGCTGGTGGATCGGGCATGATCTCCAATGTAGCGGAGAGGCCATCCTCAGCCTGCACCAGGGGCGCAGATGAAGTCGTTCCGTCGCATGAACACAGGATCAACATGGTGATCAGCAGCCCGCTTACTATCGGCCATAGGGCCATCCGCTTATGCCGGAGAGTCATTTTTATGGAACCTCTTCGTAGATGTGAACAGCTAAATGATCCGTTGAGACATGCGGCTCAAACTCGGCCAGAACCTTTGTCTCGGACAGCTCTGATTGGCGGTGGTTCTCCAGATTCTCCCAGGTCTCCCATGTGCTCTCGAACACAAGGTGAGTGGTATCAGGCACATCCAGAGAGTACAGTGCCCGCGCTGATACAAAACCAGATTCACTGGGGAGCAGGGTGCGCAGATACCCCAGGACACGTTCCAATGAGGAGCCGATTTGTAGTTCGCTCATTTGATCGGGGCGAATATCGAAACTAACCTGGTATACGTATGTCATGCTGGCCTCCTTACCGCTGTGTCCAGTTCACGATCAGGTAAAACAACCACCATAACAGAATACCCGGCAGGGCAATCCGAACCACCAGTGGAAGCCCACCACCTGCCTCCTCGATCTCACCGGCAAAACTATCAATGTAGCCGTCGGGGTGAATTTCCTCGTGTTCGGTCTCATCGTCTTTTTCGCGGTGTCCCTGGCTGCCCGGTGGCGTCCTGGTATGGTGAGGTATAGCAACTGCAAGCGCAAACAGGAATAAAACCAGAGCACCCGCTGTCATCCATATGATCTGTGAGCTAAGATCCATCACATTTTGAGTCATATCTGATTCCCTTCCCGACCGGGCCAGGGTTCCGGTTCTTTATCCTCAAGCATCCGGTACTTGGCCTCCTCGATATCTTCAAACTGGCCTCGCTGCCAACCCCATATCAGGAAAGCTACCCCGATCAGGGCAATCAGGACCATCCAGCCGAAGACCACCCACATACCTAAAGGCATCATTGTCCACTTCCCTGTGTGCTCGTCATATCTTGTAGATAGGCGGTGATATCCCAGATGTCACTCTCAGACAGGAGCCAGTTGAAAGGCGGCATAGTAGACTCTGGGACTCCATCCCAGACCCGCCAGAAAATGTAAGCCTCTGGTAGGTCACTCGGATAAGCTGCTGGGCCAGCGCTCGCATTGTCAATGGTTCCCGGACCATTACCCTGGCCGTCGTCGCCATGACAGGTAGCACAATAGGTGCCATACAATTGAGCGCCGTTGTCGGTTGAAATAGTATGTCCTTCCCCTGTCCAGTTATCACTGCTCAGAGTGATGAAGTTCGCCGCGATGCTCCCGTCTCCATAGACGCTGGAGGTAACAGGTTTACCCTTCATGGAAGACTCCATGAGGTATTTCACAACATCCCAGCGCTGATCCTCCGGCAGGAACTCACCCCAGGTGGGCATGGCTGTATCCTGAATGCCAAAGGTCACTTTTGCCAGGTGTTCGCCCATAGTCTCTGGCCCCATTGTCATTCCGGCCATATTGCGGAAGTCGGCAGGCTGTGGGTTCAGATATTGACCATCCCAGCCCTGACCATCTCCTGCCAGCCCGTGACAGTGAGCACAGTTTTGGAGGAAGGTCAGCTTGCCTCGCTCATACGAAGCAGTATCAGGGATCTCTAGTGTCTGGTAGACATCCGGGAACTCGAAGTCTTGCCCGCTGGGGGCGGCGGGTGGATCCTCGGTTTGCGTGAATATAACTCGGATATAGTGAACGACCTTCCAGCGATCTTCCTCAGTGTATTGGAGCTTCCAGGCAGGCATTGCACTCCAGGGTAGCCCCTCACTGATCCGCCAGAAATAGTCAGCATCTGTATAGTCGCCATAGTTTCCATCACCAAAGTCTGGTGGCGAGGGTTGCAGCCCTTCCGCATAAGGGCCGTGACCGCGACCGGCATCACCATGGCAGACCATACACTCGCGGATAAAGATAGCCTTGCCCTCGTCCAGTACCTCAACGGTCAGATCGACCGGATTGGTCATGTTTGCATATTCAGCAGGCGGATCCCCCTCGTCCGGGTCGTGCATGGCTGGCCGTGCGAAGGTATACCGGATGTAGCGGAGCACGTTCCAGAGTTCCTCATCTGTAAGGCTGGATTTCCAGGGCGGCATGACGGTGCCGGGAATCCCTTCAGAGACATGCCAGAACCATTGATCCTCCGGCATGCTGCGGAATGGTTCCTGCTTGAAGTTAGCTGGCGTGACGGAGAGTGTCCCGGCATAGCTGCCGAGGCCATTGCCTGCACAGCCGTGACACGTCAGGCAGTAATTCACATAAATTTCTTTGCCTTCCTGCAAACTGGCGGCTTCCCAGGTAGACCACCCTTGCGGTTGGCTGCCATCACCGGGTACCAGGCTTGGCGGCTGCACCGGGTCAGTCATGCCCGCGTAAGCTTCAGGTGGGAGGATCATTCTCTCCTGCGCGACCCGATCACCGAGAGCAAACAGGTAAGTAACAATTGCCTGGAGGTCTTCCTCCGGCAAGAATGAAAAGCTGGGCATGATCGACATCGGCGAGAATTGACGGGGATCGCGCAGGTGATCGATCTCCCACTTCTCGCTGCGTTTGTGCCCAATGTAGGAAAGATCGGGGCCGGTGCGTTCGGATCCGAGGATCATGGGGTTGTCAAAGACATAATCCCCACCCTGAGAAACGGGCCCCATGGCTGTATCTTCATAGCGCACATATTGTGTGTGGCAGTAGTTACAGCCATTTGCATAGAATAATTCTCGCCCTCGCTCCTGTTCTGCCGTATAGGGATGAGCTACGGTTGTTTGCTCCGGCTGCCAGATCAGGCTGGGTGCGAACACTGCTACAGCTACAACGGCAAAGAAGACAATCACGCCGCCGATGACGATTACTCTGAAAGTCATTTTCATGATCTTGTCTCCTTATTTGCTCGCTGCCGGTGAAGCCGCAGCCTGGACTGGAGGTGTTGGGCGGGAGATCGGCTTACGCCGGATGACGGTTGCGAGGATGTTGTGGGCGTATAATATAAAACTAACCACGACCAGCGACCCGCCCGCAGCTCTCAGTGCCATGTAGGGTCGCAGCCCTGGCAAAACACTCCATACCGGCAGCCCCTGGTGTACCCAGTTAGTGCCCTGCACTAAACCGGTCAGCAGGAATCCGCCAAAGAAGAAAATGAATCCCCACACATACAGGCTGTACTGCACATTAGCTAATCGATGGCTGTTGATCTCACAGTTGAAGATACGCGGCAGGACATAGTATGTCCCTCCCATAACCACCGAAGCGGAAAAGAACAGCAGTGATAGATGGGCGTGACCCGGCACATATTGGGTAAAGTGGGTCAGCAGATTGATGCCGCGCAGGGCCTGATGGGAGCCCTGGTAGGAGACAAGCACATAGGCCGCCCAGCCGGTGACAATAAAACGCAGCGGGATGCTGGAAAAGAAGCGATTCCAGTTACCTCGCATAGTCAGGTAGATATTCATCATGAAGGCGACTACCGGCAGTATCATGCCAATGCTCTCGGCGATAGCAATAGTTTGCAGCCAGTAGGGAATCGGAGCCCACTCAAGGTGATGTGCACCTACTCCCGTGTAGAAGAAAATGATACCCCAGAAGGCAATCAGGGAGAGAAAGTGACTGTAGAGTGGGGTATGGGTTTCCTTTGGAACAACATAGTAGATCACCGGCAGCAGCCCCGTGGTGAACCACAGACCCAGCACGTTATGGCCGTAGAACCAGTTGAAGATGGTGTCATTAATGCCGGTCAATGCCCCGGTAGGCGGGTTCCACATCACGTTACCGATAAAGTACAACATCGGCATCCAGATCAACGTGCCGCTAATATACCATAGCGATACATACAACTTCGGCTCCGTGCGGTGGGCGATGGTCATGTAGAGGTTAATCATGTTGAGAATCAGGACGATCATCACGGCTATGTCAACCGCCCATATAAATTCGGCATACTCTCGGCTCTGCGTGTGCGCTACCAATAGCCCGACAATGCCGACTGCCACAGCGATGTTCCAGAGTATGACGGTGATGTTGCCGAGGGTCTCGCTCCACAACTGGCGACCGGTCAGCCGGGGAACGATGTACAACCACAAGCCCATCATCCCGCCGGAGAGAAACGCAAACATCACCGTGTTGGTGTGTGCCTGCCGCAGGCGGCTAAAAACAAGCCAGGGTATACCTCGAAAAAGGTCGGGGAATACAAATTGAAGTGCCAGTGTCAAACCCATTAACACCCCGAACACTACCCAGAGGGCAGCGGAGAGCATAAAGTTCGCACTGGCACTATTTTGCCTATTCGACATATGTTCAACTCCCTATCCTGTCAAGAAAAATAAGGGCTAAATTGTGACTTGTTGTTTATCTCTAGGCACCCCCTATTTGGTTAGCTCTGCTTCATCTTACAGGCTTCTGCACCCAAATCACCTTCAACTGATCTGAATCTGATTCAGTGACACCGTATCGGTACAATACCTATTCTTTTGTGTTGGTGATGGTGTAATGATGAATAACTAAAAGATTCGGCCCTATGGCAGGACAAGTTTATTGTACGATTGTTCACAATAATGGTCAATTCTTATGGGGCTATTGTCTAAACTCGAATGGGTGGGGTTTCATTGAGCCTGTTGCGATACGAGAAATGCCTGTCACCCCGCCATACCAGCGGGAGTTTGAGACTCTTGGCCGCTTGAAGGTTTCAGTAAGACTAGCCCGGTCAACACTGCGAAAGCAGGAATGGCGGCAAAAGCGAAGATCGGATAAAGGCTGCCCAATGGGGCCAGCAGGGCCACGGTGACCCAGTGCAGCAGGATAACTTCCAATTCGTTCAAATGCAGTGGGAATTCCTGATAGTGGATGAGCACCGTCAGCCCGGCAAGATTCCAGCCATACAGGGATAAGTAAGCATGTGTCTGCAACAAAAGCTCTCGACCTTTCGGATCATTGGGGGTCAAGATGCCCCAGAGAACCAGCAGGAGGCCGGTCACACCGGTCAGGATCAGAAAGATCATACCTGATAGCAGGAATTCTTTTGGCTCATCAAGACTCCCAAGATCGGCCCGGAAAAGGAAAAAGATCAGGATAGAATCCAGCAGCAAAACAATGGCAGCGATCACCTCGGCGGCCATTATGCCGAGGATAATAAACACGAAGAAGATAATAACGCCTACAGTGACAATCCAGAATGAAGCCTCTCGAAGGAGCTGCACCGGGGCTCGCGAATTCTCGTCTGTTAGCGAGAACATCACCCCGAAAGTGACCAGCGAGAGCGGGAAAGAAAACCCCAGAAAAAAGTCATCCAGAAGCAGCAGGGGCAGGTTTAAGAAGTGAAGATACTGGTTATCAAGCATCACGGCTGCACAAATAAGCAGCCCAATAGATAGACACAGCAAGGCTGCCTGGTAGAACTTGTTGGCAACCGGTACTGAGAACTTGAAGAAATCGGATGGAAAAAAGGTAAATTTTTCTACACGGACGGACTCGATAATCGCTGCCAGGAGGGCCGCCAATAAAATCGCAGGAAGATATCGGTTCATGAATGCTGAGATGCTAAAAGCGAGTGAAGCGACCAGATAAGTCCAGCCACGCCAGGACAACCTACGTTTCCCTTCGGTGAAATAGAGCAGCACCGTACCCCCGGCCACCAGATTAAACAAAAATATATGCAGCCGCTGGTATTGAAACTCGCCCGGTCTTGGGGTTTCCAGGATCGCTGTCTGTCCTGGGAGTATCAACCCGGCATACCCAAAGATGAACCCGACGGTCATCAGGCACCACAATATCACCTTGAGATGTTTACTCATACGAAGCTACCTTGCATGGATTTGTAGACTGAGTGGGACAGAGAATCAGCTTTAGATGATCACGGTTCGATTGTAAGCATCTTCTCGACTCGGAGCAATCTCTAAACCCTATTTGTCTCCCTGTCCCTCACTGACATCGAACTGCTGTGTGAAGTAACCGTTCACCCAATTTGCTACAGTCTGATGGTTGATTCCAAGTTTACGTCCTATTGTCCGGAGGCTCATTCCCAACTGGTAAAGAGCAATCGCTTGCTGACGAATATGATCAGGATATCCAACCTGCTGCGGTCTCGGCGTGTATGTGCGATTACAGGATTTACATCTATATCGTTGGCTTCCCGATCTATTATGCCCATCTTTAATCTGGTGCTTGGTTGTTTTACAATAAGGACATCTCATCGCTTCACTACTACGAATATAACTCTCTCTCAGGTTGCTTACGTTTAGCGATACAACAATTGACTGAAGTCACATTCTTTCATCCAACCGGCAAAAACAACTGGTATAACAGGTATACATTGAGCGCGATGATGATCGCCGCGATCAGGCTTGATAAAAGCGTGGTGATCCGGCGATTGACCAGCACGCCCATGATGTCACGCCGCTGCGTAAACATGATCAGTGGAATAATGGCAAACGGCAGTCCAAAGCTAAGTACAACCTGACTGATAACCAGGGTCCGTGTCGGGTCCAGCCCAATGGCGATAACGACAAGCGAGGGCACCATTGTCACCAACCGGCGAACCCATGGCGGTATGTGCCAGTCGAGAAAACCCTGCATGATCACCTGCCCGGCCATCGTCCCAACCGATGATGAGGACAGTCCCGAAGCCAGGAGCGAGACGGCAAAGATCCCACTGGCTGCCGATCCAAGCAAAGGCTGGAGAGTACGATAAGCCTCCTCAATCGTGCCTACATCCTGCAAGCCCTGTTGGTGAAAGGTTGAAGCCGCCATAATCAGCATGGCCGCGTTGATTAAACTTGCCAATCCCATTGCCAGCCCCACATCGATAACTTCGAAATGGAACAGCCGTCGGAGCTGATCTGGTTGGTGAGCATCAACACGTCTCTGGGTCAGCGCTGAGTGGAGGAAGATTGCGTGCGGCATCACCGTTGCACCCAGAATACCTGTCGCCAGTAACACGCTCTCTGACCCGGAAAACTGGGGTACAACTGAGTGATAAAGCACGTCCTGCCACGCCGGTTTATCCATAACAGTCTCTAGCAGGTAACTGACGGCGACGATACCGACCAGCGCCGTGATAACTGCTTCCAGCGGGCGAAACCCGCGTTTTTCGAGACCAAGGATCAGGAAAGTCGTAACAGCCGTCAGAAAACCCGCCAGCCACAGGGGGATGCCAAACAGCAGATTGAATCCCAGCGCCGCGCCCAGAAACTCAGCCAGGTCGGTAGCCATCGCCACCAGTTCCATCAAAACCCACATAGCCCACACCACCGGGCGGGAAAAGTTTGCCCGGCACTGCTCGGCCAGGTTTTTACCGGTGGCGATTCCAAGTTTGGCCGAGAGTGTCTGGAGGAGCATCGCCATCAGGTTACTGGCGACAATCACCCACAGCAGCGTATATCCAAATTGCGCGCCACCTTGAATATTGGTGGCGTAATTCCCAGGATCTATGTAGGCAACGCTTGCAATGAAAGCTGGGCCCAGGAAGGGCAGCAAACGGGCTACTACACCTTTTTTGCTCTGTCCGGACAGAATCTCCTTCGCAGCCCTGACAGTCTGTGTATCACCGTTACTAGCGTGAAAATGCTCGGCGACGTGGCATAGCCTCATCGGTTATGACCTTTCTGCTGAGCGATTGGTTCAAATAAAGGATGCCTCATCTGGCTGGGGCGTTCATGTGGAAATGTGTTTCGGAGTTCAGGATATGTTATTAGTCCTGTGTCTACATCAATCAGGTAGATGCTGGGTCTTGGGTAAACCCTCTTATCTGCTATTGTCTTAAACATATGTCCCCTCCTTGGGACCTGATCAATCTTATGCATTTACCTTTTTAACATATCCAAAACCACACGCTTTTGTCCTTACGGGGAGTTCATCCGCAGTTTAAGAGCAGCTTAAAGATTGAACGGCTCCAACAATCTTGTTAAGTACAGATGAAATCTTTGGGATACGAGTTGTGATTAACCGCCTCTTTGCGCAATATACGAGTATCCGCACTATTGAACTACCGCTCCCAATCGCATATAATAAAGTTATAGACTGACCGGTCAGTCGACAGTGGAGGTGCATACCACTCAAATCGGATTTTGAGCACAGTGTGCATACTCCTCGATGGAATCCATGAAAGGACGATCGCATGACAGATTTGATCTGCTTTGAAGATGTCAGCAAGACCTACCAGATGGGAGAAGTCACCGTCCGGGCTCTGCGCAATGTAAGCCTGGCGGTGGCCGATGGCGAATTTGTCATGATTATGGGGCCATCGGGATCAGGTAAGTCGACGGCGCTCAACCTGATGGGCGGGCTGGATCGGCCCACGGAGGGCAAGGTAATCGTGGATAGTGAGGTTATCTCTGATTACGACAACCGCCAGATGACCCGCTACCGGCGCGACCAGATCGGGGTGGTTTTCCAGTTCTTCAACCTGATACCGACGCTGACCGCTGCCGAGAATGTCGAACTGGCACTGACGCTACAACCCAATCGCAGCGGCCTGCGCCGTGTCTCCCGTGAATTATTGGATCGGGTTGGGCTGGCCGAACGGGCGGATCACTTCCCGGCGCAGCTTTCCGGCGGCGAGCAGCAGCGGGTCGCCATTGCGCGAGCGTTAGCCAACCATCCACGCGTCCTGCTGTGTGACGAGCCAACCGGCAGCGTAGATGAGGAGACCGGCCTGAAGGTGCTGGAGGTTATCCAGGCGCTGAACCGGGAGGAAGGCACAACCATCGTGCTGGTCACCCACGATGTGTCGTTGGGTGAGTATGCCGACCGGGTGCTGCACATGCGCAGCGGGCAGATCGATCACATCGACGAGCGGAAACAGGCTCCTGCCCCGGTCCTGGCAGCGGAGGCAGGACGATGAAACCACTGTTTCGCAAGACCGTGCGTGACCTGTGGCAGCAGCGAGGCCAGACCATTGCGCTGATCAGCCTGGTGGCGCTGGGCGTGATCAGCTTTGTGGGGATGATCGCCGCCTTTCGCGACCTGGATGTGTCATATAATTACACCTACGACACACTCCACTTCGCCGACGTGACCTTCTATGTGCAGAGCGCGCCCGAACACCTGGCGGATCAGATCGCTGCGATGGATGGGGTGAAGACCGCTGCCGGGCGGTTGGAGATCGACACCGGGCTGAAACTGCCCGATGATGCTGCCTACCATGCCGGGGAAACGATCCAGGCTCGGCTAATCGGAACGAACGGGCTTGATCCGGGCGTCAACGGGCTGATGCTGCTGGATGGCGAGTACCCTTCGCAGGACCAGCGGGACGGCATATTGCTCGAAACACACTTTGCAGAGAACTACGGCTACGGGCCAGGCACTGTGCTCAAGCCACGCATCAATGGTAAGAAGAAGGCACTGACCATCACGGGGGTGGTCGCCAGTCCAGAGTACCTGCTGGTGACGGCAAATCGCCAGAATGTGCTGCCCCAGCCGCGCTCGTTTGCTGTGATGTTTGTCCCGCTGGATGAGCTCCAAAGATTGGCCAATACGGGCCGCCAGGTCAACAGCATCAGCGTACTGCTGGCTCCCACTGACAACCCCGAAGCGGTGATCGAGTCCATCAAAGACCGGCTGAAGCCCTACGGGTTGTTGGCGACCATCAAAAGGGCCGATCAGCCGTCACACGCCTTGCTTCAACTGGACCTGGATGGCTTCCGCGAGTTGAGTGTCATCATGCCGGTGATGATCCTGGGGGTGGCATCCGGTGCGATCTATGTGCTGCTGGGGCGGCAGGTGCGTGCCCAGCAAACACAAATCGGGTTGATGAAGGCGCTGGGCTATAGCGATCGAGCGGTGGTGCTGCACTTCATCTCATACGCTCTGTTCATCGGCGGGGCGGGGGCGGCACTGGGGCTGCTGCTTGGCATTCCTGCCGGGCGGGGTATCACCAGCGAGTACGCGCTTGAACTGGGAATCCCGCTGGTTCAGTCGCATTTTTACCCGGACACGGTGATTATTGCCCCGGCATTGAGCCTCTTCATGACCGGATTGGCCGGGCTGTTTCCGGCGCTCAAGTCAGCTCAGATCGTCCCTGCACAGGCCATGCGCCGGACGCCATCGGAGGCACTGATGAAAGGACATCACCTGCCGCTGGAACGTGTTATGCCGTTGTGGCTGCGGGCTGCCCTGCGTAACATGATCCGCATCCCCCGACGCACGTTGACGACCGCGTTGGGGATGTTGGTATCCTATGTGCTGGTGCTGGCCTCATTCGGCTTTCTGGATACGATGAACGTCATGCTTGACCACCAGTTCAATGACATCCAGAAGTGGGATGCAATGATAGGCTTTGACCAGCAGGTGCGCTACCAGCAGGTGGTTATGGATGTGCGCGGCCTGAAGGGGGTCACCCAGGTGAAGCCGATCTTACAATTGCCTGCGGTGCTGAAATTGCCCGACAAGGATATCGAGATCGGGGTGACCGGGCTGAACCCCGGACAGGACATGCAGCGTCTGCTGATCACCGCGCCGGTCGAGGAGGCCCTGATGCCGGATCACATCGTGCTGACGGAGGCGGTTGCCACCGCCCACAACATCCAGGTAGGCGATCAGGTGGTGGTTGAGGTAAAGGACGAGGACCGGCACGTCACCGTGAGCGGCATCACCTCTGAATTTGCCGGGGCGGTGGCCTATGTGTCAATGGACCAGGCCCAACGCTGGACGGACACGCACACGCCGGTCTACACGGGGGCTTATCTGCGGCTGCGCAGCGGGGCGGATTTGAACAAGCTGCGTGAAGACCTGTATGATCTACCCGGTCTGGCCAGCGTGTCTTACGATGCCGAACTGCGTCAGCAGTGGGACGATTTGATGGGGCTGTTCTATGCCTTCATCTACGTGTTTACCTTCGCCGGGCTGGCGGTGTCGTTCGTGCTGCTGTACAACTCAGTAACGGTCAACGTGGTAGAGCAGGAAGGCGAGTTTGCCACCTTGCGATCATTCGGCACCGGAGTAGGACGAATTGTGCGACAGGTGCTGCTCGACTTCGGTATCCTGTGGGTGTTGTTGTTGGCTCCTGGCATGATATTAGGCACTTATACGGCTGCCCAACTGGGAACAGCAATGGGCGCGGAGTTGTTCGCGTTTCCTATGGTCATCAAACCGCCGAGCTATCTGTGGACGGCGCTGGGTATCCTGGTAACGATTCTGCTGGCGGGGCTGCCCGCCCTGCGGCGCATCCAACACATTGATCTGGTGGAGGCCACCAAGCGGCTGACATGAGGTGTAAGAAAACAGGGAATGCGGTGGAAGGCTGGGTATTATTGAACAGGCCCATGGATGACCATATGGTCAAAAAATACATCAATTGCAATAAGTTCTCCGATCAGATATCACAGATTCTCAATAGAGAGCCTATTTGGGAGATCTCATAGTTGGCAGGCTGTAGTGCGGGCGGATTTCTGGACACAGCAATAAGAGAGTATGATAGCTCTCAGGAGGTCCGGAAAGAATGGCCAAGAAACGACGAAGCTTCAGTGCAGAATTCAAGCTCGACACGGTAATCGAAGGCTTACGAGGTGAGAAAACCATCGCCCAGATCTGCCGGGAACGCGAGATCACAGAGTCCCTGTACTACAAGTGGCGCGATGCATTCTATGATCGGGCGGTGGAAATCTTCAAGGATGGTCGTCAAGCGGACGAGAGAAACCATGACCTGGAAGAGCGGATAGCTGACCTGGAACGGATCATCGGGCGGCTGACGGTGGAGAACGAGATTTTAAAAAAGGCCAGGAGCTGGCTGGATACACAGCGGGGGAGAGACGGGATATGAGCCGCCAGTTAAGCCAGGCCTATCCCAAGAGCATAGTCTGTGAAGTGTTGGGGTTGGCCCGCAGCAGCTTCTACTACGAGCCTGTCGTGAATGATGCTGACAAGCCGCTGCTGGAAGCCATCGAACAGTTGTTGATGCGCTGGCCGTTTTATGGGTACCGCCGCGTTACCAGGCAGCTCAAACGAGAAGGCTGGAACGTTGGTGAAACACGCGTGCGGCGGCTGTTAAAGGCGCTCGGCCATACGGCCAGTGTAGGCC
>JBNKDD010000125.1:0-15665 GCA_050288085.1 Anaerolineae bacterium | reverse complement strand
GCGGGCATCGCTGATATGCCCCCGCCGCAGGTCGGATAGGATATAGAGTGGATGTTTGGCCTGATCCAGCAAGGTGGTGAATTCAGTGATATATCGATTGCCTTCTTCTTTGGTGGGTGTCCCATTCCACCGGATCAAAATCAGCTCATCCGATAGGTTGACGAATTCATATGCCATAGAGTTTCCTTCCCCTCCAATATGCGTTATCTTCTGACACTCTACTATAGGAGTGCATGCATTATGTTTTATGACTCAACCTTATTATACGACACGATCTATGCCTTTAAGAATTACAAAAAAGAGACAAAAGATGCTTATAAGCTGATCAGGCAGTTTGCCGCCAGGGAAATGAGCAGTTTGCTGGATGTGGCCTGCGGAACCGGGCAGCATCTGATCCACCTGCGCGACCGGTTTGATCAGGCTGAGGGGCTTGATCTGGATCAGGGTTTGCTGTCTGTCGCCCAGGAGCGCTGCCCCGGCGTGACCTTCCACCATGCGGATATGGTGGACTTCGATCTGGGCCGCTGCTTCGATGTGATAACCTGCCTGTTTAGCTCAATCGGTTATGTCGTGACTATGCCGCGTCTGCACCAAGCCATCCAATCGATGAGCGATCATCTAGAGCCGGGCGGCGTTTTGCTGATCGAGCCCTGGTTCTCGATAGACACCTTTAAGCCGGGTTTTGTCAGTGGGAGTTACTTCGACGAGCAGCCAACAAAAATCTGCCGGATTGTGCGCACCGAAGTCTACCAGGGAGAAACCAACCCGGTTTCGGTGCTGGATATGCATTACCTGGTGGGAACCTCCGAAAAGATCGAACACCTCTCCGAGCGTCACGAGTTGGGATTGTTCAGTACGGAAGAGTATGTCCAGGCGATGGAAGCAGCGGGCTTAGGCGTGATCCACGACCTGGATGGTTTGACCGGGCGAGGAGCGTTCGTTGGGGTGAAGATGGCGGAAGAGTAGGGCATTTGCCCACAACCCACCTCGCATGTACACTGCTCCTCATAGCACATCATCAAAAGGGGTAGCCATTCATGACCGTACATCAGGGGACTATCATTATACAACCGTGGGATCGAGATGTTGGGGGATTGCAAGACCTGTCAAGTTATACTTTTTCGTCGCTAGATGAATTGTTTGAGCTGTGCCTGACCGGTGCTACACCAACGGCAGTGGAGCGGATCATCTTGCAGGGGGTCGATCAGACCGGACACCCGCACACCGTCACCCTGAAGTTAGTCGCGGTAGCTCGCCCTGATCAAGAGGCCTGATAGCTGGAGTCTACCGCTGTTCGAATCGCCACACGCCCGCCCGGTAGTATGATTGGTGCTCGACTAACCGGTAATTCTCGGACAGGTAATCTACGAAAGCATCTGCCGGATCGAGGTGGGCGGTTATGTACCAGATCGTGGATGGGCTGCGGGCTTGCAGCTCATCCTCAACCCACCCGATATCATCCCCAAAGCCCGCGCTGATCACCACGCGGCGCGGCGAACCGATCTGCTCAAAGTAATAGTCAAACAGAATACCGTTGCCGGGATAACCGCCGAAAGCCATCAGCAGCGAATCGCCGGGGTCGTGCTCCAGGACATAATAAGCTGCCTCGCGGAACTGCGCTTTAGAGACATCTGTATAGTAGCTCCCGCTTAACACAAAGTTAGGAAACAAAATCACCGCGGCGATCAGCCCCCACCCGGCTTGATGGGAGGATCGAACCGGCAGCCGGGCCAGCGATGCGGCGATCAGCAGGCAGATAGCGGGCAGCGATATCAACAGGTAGCGATCCACCAGGGTAGGGGCCGATACAATCGACTTGAGGTAGGTGATCGAGAAAGGCAGCAGCACCCATCCGACCAGCAGCGCCCAGACCGGTAAGCCGGGCTTCCGCTCTTCCCGGTGCAGGATCGCATATCCGATAGCCGCCGCTGCCAGTAAGCCGAGCACGGCCAGCATCGCCGGGGATAGGCTCAACATAAACCGGAAATACTGCACCAGTTCGTCGGCATAGGTTCCGGGCGGATCGGCAAATGACCCCTCGCTCCGGTAATCGGATAACAGGCTGGGAATCCAGAAGGCATACCCCAACCCGATCATCCCATACACTGCCGCAATTTTTGGCCAGGCCCGCCGGTTTCTGATCTGCCACAGCCCGGCCCCAACTCCCTGAAGCGCCGCCATCAGCAGGCCGTAGTAATGCCAATAGGACATCAACAGCGCAAAGACGATATAGCCTATCATCCAGTTTAGCGGGATTGACCTCACCCCCGACCTTTGGTCGGCATTTACCGACCGTCGGTCTGCCCCCTCTCCACGAGTCTGCGAAGCTGACCGGAGAGGGGGAGGGAGAGCCGCCCTCGGCGGCTTGGAAGGGGGTGAGGTCTAGTAACGGATCACCTACCGGTCGTTTATTCCGGTAGATCGGCAGGCGGGTCACGCCGACGCCGACCACCAATCCAACCAATCCCGCACCGGTTGCGCCCAACGCCCACATGCCATTGGTGGCAAGAAGATACTGTACGACCGCCATCACCGGGCTGATGATCAGCAAGGCGGGCAGTCCGCGCCAGATTCCGCGCCAGCCATCCGTCACGTGAGCGACGACCATCCCACAGGTCAATGACGAGAATCCCAGTAATAAAGCTGCATCTGGGGCGAGCACTTTATAAGGCAAGCCGGTAGTTGCCATCAATGTGGCGAAAGACGTGCCCAGCGATCCGAAGGTCACCGCCCAGGCATGACCGATCGAGGCCATGACGACGCTCTGCATGGGGGTGAATCCGATTCCGACCAGCAGCGGTGCGGCGACCGCCACCGGCACCCCAAATCCGCCCATGCCCTGTAAAAATGAGACGAACAGCCAGCTGAGTAATAAAGCCTGCATGACACGGTTGCCGGTCAGGGCGGGCAGACGGTCGCCGATCACCTGGACTGCACCCGCCTCGTTGGCGGTGTGAAATAGCAGCAGCGCCGTCCAGATGATGTACAGCACATCGAGAGTCAGGAGCAGGCCCTTGCCCTGCGAATAGGCGATCAGCTTTGCCCCTGCCCCGAAGCGCAGCGCCGCCACGAGGATCGCCACCAGCCAGGCGACCGCCCCGGCTTTGCTGCCCCCCCAGCGAAAGCCCAGCATCAGGATCAGGACGGTGATGATCGGCAAGAGTGCCAGTAGCCAGTTAATGAGGGTGAGCTGCATATTGATAGATAGCCTCGATCAAAAGTTTTAGATCGACATTATACCCCGCCGAAACGAGCTATAGGATCAGCCCTCAGGGGAAGAAGTCCACTAATTTCACGAATAACACGAATTTTTTAAATTTTAATTCGTGAGATTAGCGTAATTAGTGGACTCAAAAACAATATCAGAAGCCCTTCACTGCGAAGAGATCTCAATCATATCCGGCAGACTGACGGCATTATCGTCTGTGCCGGGGATGGTAAGCCGCTGGCCGTTGTCGGGGAGATACATGCCTACACGAAGTGTGTAGGTTCCCGGCGGGATATCCGGGGGAATAGACAGGGCATAGGCATCGATCACTACCTCGCTGGGGAGCCATAAATCGGTCGGGTAAGGTTGGTCATCGATCTGCGGCTGGCGATCCATCTGGGCGACGATGTTCCCCTGGTCATCCACCAAATGGATAAAGACGGTGTATGAATCGTCGATCTCCGCTTCGGCCTGCCAGACCAGACGGAAGATCAATGTGCCGCCGGGTTCGACGGTCTTTTGAACGCCCTCGGTTCCAACCAGCGTGATCAGGTCACCGAGCAGGGCGGGTTGATCCAGTGCCCCGACGGCAACAGGCAGGTCAAATTGACGCACGGTCGCCGCTACATTCAACATACCAAGCGAGATTGGAGGGTTGTCGCCAAGTCGGACGGTCAGGGGATAACTGCCCGATCTCAGGTCGGCGGGGATCTGAACCCGGTAGCGGTCGGTGATCAGTTCGTTGGGCTGCCAATCGGAGAGCGGGTGCGTGCCATGAACCGGGTCACCCTGATAGAGGGTCATCTCCTCGCCAAGCATCAGGGTGACGGGCAAATCTTCAGGCTGCGTGCCCTCGTTCAACCAGTACAAAGCCAGGTCGATACTCTCCCCGGAGCGGATATCCAGAACCGGCAGGTCATATCCGATCAGCGTGACAGTCGGCGCGGATTGCTCCATCAGGCGGTGCTGGATCGGGACTTCTCGCACGTCGGGGAGGGTATTGACGGTGATTGGGAGGGGGCCAACTTCGGCGTATTTCCCGGTCATATTCCCCGACTGATCGATGGTGGGCACGGTGGCGTTCCCGGCAGCAGAGAAAATGCTCACCCGCACGACGTAATCACCGGGCGGGATTCCCTGCGGCAAGGGGACGTGGATGCGGGTCAGCAAGCGCTCACCGGGTGACCATTGGGTGGAGTTATAAGTGTTGTTATGGCCGCGCTCCAATGTGCCATCTAGATTGGCTTTGATCCAGCACCAATCCCATTGGTCGCATACCTCGGCCACAAAAGCAAAATCGGGTTGACTGCCGGGAGCGGTGATCCGCCAGGCAAGGTCGATCTGGGCTTCCAATCCCGACTCCGCCGGATAGAACTGGGCCTGCTCCAGGCTGATCTGGTTGGAGAAATTATAAGCCTCAGTGGCAGACCAACCCGGATCAAAATCGGTGGGGAGCAGGTAGGCCCAGAAATCAGGGGAGGTATCGGGGCCGGGCGGCGCAGCAATCAAATAGGGTTCAAGAAAAGATCGCCACTCCTCCGGGGGCTCGGCATCCCTGGTGTAGATGTCCAGTGAATCGCCGGAGGATGCCAACACCAACGCATCACCGCCGAACAACGACAGGGTATCGGCGTAGTTTTTCGTCAAGAAGGCGAGTGTAGGGTGTTGCAAATGATAAGTCGCGATGTAGGGCGTGGAGGGTGGAATATCCCCGGTGTTGAGAAAATCGGCGACGGCGGCAACGTGGCCGTCATTGTCGTAATACAACACCAGTGTGCGGCCCCATTCGAGGGTATCACTGAGCATGCTCCATCCGCCAACCAGCATGATCAGGATCAAAGCTGAGGGGTAAGCCGCATCGATCACCCGTCGGGGCAGCGGCTTGATTCGGTGCAGCCAGTCGATCAGCGTCACGATCCCCAGGGCCGGGTAGAGCGCGATCAGCGGGGCGAGACCGACTGCCCGTAAATTGCTGGGGGTGATGCTGCCGACTGCCAACGCGGTCGGGGCGAGCATGATCAGCGGCCAGACGAGCAGCAAGACGCCGCGTGCGCGGTTGAGGGAGTATTCCCCCCGCCACCGCTGATGCGGTGTCTGCCCCCCTTGCAAGGGGGGCGAATCCTCGTAGAGCGAGGATTGGGGGGTGGATTTTTCCCCAGTAAAAATCATCTCCCAAATAGCAATACCCAGGCCGATGACAAACAATCCACCCAACACCGGGTCGAATAATGACTTGCCGGGCAGGTTAAAGCGCCACAGGGGATCACCGCCTATAAAGAACATCTTAAGAGCCTGCTCCCAACCGCTCCACGCCTCAGCGGGTGAGGTTGGCGCAACCTGATTGATTCGTTCGCTGAACAGGTCGGGGTGGTTCAAGAAGAACCAGCCGAGCGGCGCAAAACTGATCAGGGCCGACAGACCGTATACAGCCAGGTCTTTGATCCGATCCCAGCGGTGACGGTCGAAAATGATCAGGGCAATCAGGGTCAGGGCTAAGGGGATCGGGAATAGGCGGGCGGCGAGGTAGGTATAGGCGGTCAGGCCGGTGGCGATTCCGCCCAGGGCCAACCATATCCAGCGCCGACGCGAGGAATCACGGAGTCCCTGCCACAATAATCCGATGCTGAGGGCTTGCAGCAAAGGCTGGGAGATGGCGCGAAATGCTAACCGGCTCAACACCCCATGCCAGAAAGCAACGGCCAGCACTGCCATCGACAAGAGAGCTAACTGATCGCGGCGGGGGTCATCGGGGTAGAGTCGGCGCACCAACCAACCGGTGGCGGCGACGGTCAGCGTGCCGATCAATACCGAGGCCAGCCGCAGCGGGAAAATGCCCTGACCGGCCAGGCGCATCACCAGGGCGGCGAAGTAAAACCAGAGGGTCTCTTTACCAGTGAAGGATGTGATAAACAGCGGCTTGTAATCGGTGAAGGCGATCCGGGCGGCGATGATCCCGTTGGCGGCCTCGTCGAAATGGAGGCCCGGCGGGATATCCGGGAGGGCCACCAGCCGGAGGGTGGCAGCGAATAGGATGATCAGGGCGGCGGTAAACAGGGTTGACTTTCGTGACATGGCGGGGTTTGTACCGCACTATGGGGTAGAGTGCCAACCAGAGGGCTATAGTTAATTCAAATGATCATACAGAACATACTCTGAAAGAGAAGGAATCAACTCTCAAATTCAACAAACATCTCATGACCTTTTTCTAGAGCTCTCTCAAGCATTTGAAGGATATCATGGTATATGTCACGAGCGCATTTATTCTTCAGGTAACTTTTTAAACTAGGGTCGAGATTATCAAGAGGCAATGGAGGCTCCCGAAAGAAATAGGATTTTGCGTTCACAAACTCACTATGCAATTGTTCGATGTCTTCTGGGGACCACCAACCACGTATTGGTCTGCCACAAATTACTTTCTTAAAAGCGCTATTTTTATACCATGCTGGTGCAGGATGAGCCAGCATATCATGTCCACCCTGGAATAAATCCATAATTCTCTCAACTCCCCACCCCGCATTTCTTAGGACTTTATCGCCAATGCTCATAGTCCACCAATCAATAGAATGGTGGGGTTCGAGGTGAGATATCAAAGCCGTGAGATACCAATAACTATCCATCTCAATTTCATCATCGTCGGGGTCCTCATCCAGCAACCACTCCTCATCAAAACGTAACCGAGAAAATATCTCTTTAGTTTGCTCCGATGCTTCATTGACAGCCTTAATCGCTTGCTGTTGCAATAAATCACGTTGATACCGGCCATCAACAAAGACTAAAGATGCTAAATCATCATTAAATTTAGCCAGATCAATAGTATAAGTATAGACACCGAGGCCTCGCCAAAGCATTTTGCAGCCTTTCTTTCATCCCTTGTCGGTCACCTCCCCCAGTTGAATGCTGAGGACACCTTCTTGATTAAGGTTTGAATAGCGCCGTTTTAGACCTCACTCCGATCTGCTTCGCAGATTAAGTAGAGGGGGAGGGAGAACCGCTGACAGCGGCTCGGAAGAGATGAGGTCTAAGTATCAATAATCGTTCAAGGCCTGCTTCAGATCCGCGATCAGGTCGTTCGGGTCTTCGATGCCGATGGACAGACGCAGTGTTCCCTCGGTGATCCCCTGGGCCAGCCGCTCCTCGCGTGACCAGTTGCGGTGGGAAGCCGTCGCCGGGTGCGCGATCAGGCTGTTGATATCACCCAGGCTGGTAACCGGCTGGATCACCTTCAGGCGTTTGACAAAGGCAAAAGCATCCTGGCGCTCGGCATCGAACAGTTCAAAGGCCATGATCGCGCCATAGTTGCGGCCATGAAACAGCGTCCCGGCGATCTGGTTCCCGGCATCGCTGCTCAGACCGGGATAATAAACTGCATTGATAGGATCCTGCTCGACCAACCAGGCGGCTATCTGGCGGGCGCTGAGGCTGCCCTGCCGCATCCGAACGGCAAAAGTACGCAGACCGCGCAGAGTCAGCCAGGCCTCGAAGGGGCCAAGATTCGCCCCCAGCAAATTACGGTGGAGAAGGGCACGGGTGATCAGGGTCTTTGGCCCGGCGATCACACCCCCTAAGACATCACCATGCCCGTTCAGGTATTTGGTGGTGCTGTGGACAACCAGGTCAGCGCCAACCTCGATAGGCCGCAGCAAGAAAGGCGTGGCGAAAGTATTATCGACGATCACGATAGCACCGGCTTCATGGGCATAAGCCACAATGATGTCAATCGGCACCACGCGGACCAGCGGATTGGTCAGCACCTCGCAGATAACGGCATCGGGCATGGCCTGGTTGATCACCTCCCGGACGGCTTCCGGGTCGAGGAAATCAACGTAGTGAACGACGATCCCTGATGTCTCGGAAAGCCAGGCCAACAGGGCACGGGTCCCGCCATAAAGTTGTTGGGCCGCCACAATCCGTCCGCCGGGGGGCACACTGGCGAGCACCGCCGCATGAAGGGCCGCCATGCCGCTGCTGAAACTCAAGGCTGCCTCGGCTCCTTCCAGCCGGGCCATCGTCTCTTCGAGGGCAAGCTGGGTCGGCCCGCCGTTCCGGGCGTAGACGAAGCGGGTGGGATCATCCGGGGAGGCGAGAGCCTGCCGGGTCTGTTCCAGATCGGGATAGGTAAAACCGACGGACGGCACGATAGGCGGGGCCAGCGGCCTGGCTTCGGTCTGGTGTTCCTGATCGGGAGGTTGAACGGCCAGTGTATAAATGCTTAATTCATTCGTCATGGTTTTGCCTGCCTCTCTCCAATAAAAACAGAAAGTGTCAACCAGGTGGCTATCAGATAGGTATGATGAAAATAAAAGAGATAGCGCGTTTCGATGCCGTTGGTAACCGACAGGATCAACGCGAACTCAGCCAGCAAGGGCAGCGCCAACAGGATGGACAAGCGCCGCGTATCCGGTCGCGTCATCAGATAGATCAGGCTGGCGAAGGCCCCCACCCCACCATACAACGGCCACATCAAATGACGCAAACGAAACGGCAAACTAATGGTGATCAATGCCAGACCTGATTTCAGAACGCCCGGAAACCGGGCCAGCCAGGGCGGCTGAAAATCTAACGAGGCACGGAGCTGATCATATTGCCCGCACCACTCCTCTTTGACCACAGCACCAAAAGCCAGTTGCAGATTACAGGTCGGCGATGGCGGGTCAACCGACGCTTCAGGATAATCGATCTCAGGCCAAACATACCAGGATTGGGGCAAAATGTGGCGGTGCGGGTCGAGCATCATGATCAATGCTCCCTGCCCGGCGCGGACCAGATACTCACCGGGAGAGGCCAGGATCACCTCGCGCATGACCCGGCTGGTCAGGTCGCCATAGTCAAAGGGATCACCGAGACCGCTGGCGGTGTAGCGATACTGCCCGATCCAGGGATGGCCGGAGCTGGCGAATAAGCGCTCCGGGGGGACTTCGGGAAAAATCTCAGCGGCTTCACGGACGGCGGGGGTATCGGGCGTCTCACGCATGAAGGGCACGTACTGGGTCAGGAAGGTGATCCCGGCCCCGGAACTGGGCGTGAAGTGCCCGCTGATGGCCTGATTATAGGCGCTGATTCCCAGCAAAACCAAAACGATGGGCGCGAATAAAACCGCGATCTGTCCTGCCTGCTGCTGCCAGCGTTTGCGAGTAACGAGGATCAAAGCCAGGGCAGCGGCAAGGGCAACCGGTAGACCGGTCAGGCGGATGGCTGTTCGAATGGCGAACAGGACACCGACTCCCAGCATCCAGACATAAGGACGCTTCGACTCCTGGGCCTTGATCAGACCATACAGGCCAAACAACCCGGCGGCCACATACGACAGGTCGCCCAGGCCGGTGTTGGCGATCAGCTCGTTGTACTCCATCGCCAGACTCAACAGCGCGGCGGCGATTGCCGGGGGGCGACGCATGAAGCGGGCCAGGATCAGGTAGAGGATCGGGGGGAAAGCGGCCAGCAGCAGCCGGTGATACAGCGCAATCGACCAGATCGCCCGGTGTCCGAACAGGCTAAGCCACCCGGCCATGATCAGCGGCCAGCCGGGTGATCGCAAGGCAAAGACCGGTGGGGCGTCGAAATAGCCTGAAACCTGATAGGCCAGGAAAATATAGCTCTCGTCGTCATCACCGGTGCGGGCACGGATCGCGCCATCTTCAGCCAGCCAGCGGCCCAATTGAAACGCCAGCGAAATAGCCAGGATCAATAAGGCAGTACGGCGAGCTGATATCGGAGGTGCTCCGAACAGCGCATCGGCGGGCAGGTCGTCACGCCACCAGGATTCCCCACGCCACCAGAACCAGGCCAGCAGTCCGGCAAAGGCTAAAGCGTACCACAACCATTGTAACGACGGGATGAATTCGGTCAGGGCGATGGCGGCCAGACCGATCATGCTGCCCACACCCCAGGTGATCCACGCAGGCCATCGATCTGAAATCTGTGTTACCATGACAGTAGTGTACACGGGTGCTCGATCATGGCAAAATTTCTGGAGGGGATAAGATGGCCATAACCTACGTGCTGCCCTGGCTGGCGGCCCTGATCATATCCCTGCTTCGCCAGCAGCATGAGCGAATTCGCTATCTGCTGGCGGCGGTCAGCTATGCGCTGACGGGGATCGCTGCACTGGTGGTTCTGGTTTGGCCCCCGGCTGATGTTGTCATTGGCGGGTTCAGCTTGATAACGCTTGCGCTGATTATTGTGTTGAGCGGCGGTCTGACTGTGCACCTGATCCAGCAATCACGGTATGGGCCGGAACGCCCGCCCGGTTTTTACGCGATGCTGTTGGTGCTGATCGGAGGGATCAACGGGGTGGCCCTGACTCAATTCATGGTGATTTTGTTTATAGCGTGGGGGGTGATCGTATTTGCGACGATCAAGCTACTGTGGTTCGGGGATATCGTCCGCCATACTGCCGCCGACCGGGAAGAGCGCCGCAAGAGAAATCTGGATGATTTCTACAATTCGCGTTAGCGGGTTGGGTTCATGGCTGTCTATTCGCAGTAAGGGACATCCTCAAAATCACGATATGGAATTGCCGAAATCCACGCTTCAAACTCGGCGGTTTTCGGGATACAAAGTTCGGTATCGGAAAGATATAATTTGTAAACAGGCAGGCCGGTCATAGTATGTGGTAAAGGTCCCCTCAATTGATTGCCGGAAAGATACAGTTCCTCAAGTCGGGATAGGTTTCCCAACTCCGGAGGGATTTCCCCGGTTAACCGGTTATTACTCAGATCTAGTACTTGAAGCCGAAAAAGGCTCCCCAGTTCTGGAGGAATCTCGCCGCTGAACCGGTTGTTGGACAGATTTAATCTTGTCACTAGAGCCAGATTTCCCAATTCACCGGGTATTTCTCCATCCAATTGATTGTTATCCAGCATGAACCATTGCAACTGTGTCAGGTTCCCTAATTCGGCAGGTATCTCCCCACTCAACTGATTGCCACCCAGTTGCAATTGCTCTAATTGAGATGGATTCCCTAAATCAGATGGTATTTCTCCACTCAATCGGTTGTTGGACAAATCCAGCCTTATAAGCCATAACAGGTTACCCAACTCTGAGGGTATGCCTCCACTCAATTGGTTATCTGACAGATACAGCCCTAAAAGCCATGACAGGTCACCCAACTCCGGGGGTATCGCTCCACTCAATTGGTTGTTATCAAGGTGGAGGTCATATAACTGAGAGAGGCTGCCCAATTCAGGAGGTATCTCCCCGGTCAATTGATTACTGTCAAGCCGAAGCTCCTTTAACTGAGACAGTTGGCTTAACTCGGCAGGTATCTCCCCAGTCAATTGATTGTATTGAAGATGCAGAATCCCTAATTTGGGTAATCCTCCCAACCCGGCAGGTATCTCTCCACTTAGTTGATTTTCCGAAAGAGACAATCGTTCAAGTTGAGACAGATTGCCCAACTCCGGGGGTATCGCTCCGCTCAATTGATTTCTGTCAAGTATTAGCATCCTCAACTGAGACAAGCTGCCCATCCCAGCGGGTACTTCTCCGCTTAACGAATTGTCCCAAAGAACTAATGCCTGAAGCTCAGAGAAATTTTCCAGTTCCAAAGGCATCATACCGGTGAGTTTTTTCTGGGCGAAATCAAACTCCGTGACATGCCCGGACGTGCAAGTTACCTTGTACCACTGACAGGGCGGCGGTACACTTTTGCACGGCCATGCTCCCGTTGCTGCCGGGGCAAGCCCATCCTGCGCCATTTCATCCAGAGTCATCAACACCTGACGTTCTTGCCGAGGAATCCGGTTGTTGGCCGAAAAAGTATTCACCCAGAGCGTCTGGCAGCTCGACGCCCGTGTCTTGATCGATGCACAGCCGGTGAGCATCACCAGCACGATTATGATCAGTGCAGGTTGGAACATTCGTCTCTTCATCCCAGCCCCTTCCCCTATTCGCAATAGGGCACCTGGTCAAAGTCATTGTACTCAATGTCCGCCATCCACGCTTCGAACTCGGCGGTGCGCGGAATACAGAGAGTATTGTTGGCAAGAAACACATATTGGAGCTGTGACAGGTTAATCAGCTCTGGGGGCAGCGAGCCACTCAACTGATTACCCTCAAGACTCAGCTCACTGAGTTTAGACAGCTCACCCAACTCCGGGGGGATCGGCCCAGTTAATTGATTGTCAGCCAGATTAAGCGACCCCAACTGCAATAGGCTGCCCAGCTCGGTGGGTATCTCGCCGCTCAACTGGCTGGCTGAAAGGTCGAGTCTCACCAATTGGGAGAGGCTGCCTAACTCCGGTGGTATTTCTCCATCCAGGATGTCATTATGCATGGTAAGCATGGCCACATGACCAGTCGGATCGCAGAGAACCGCATTCCATGCGCAGGGTGTCGGCACATATTTGCACGGAAACTGCCCCGCAGCCGGTGGAGCAAGTCCGCCCTGGGCCATCTGATCCAGGGTCATCAATACCAGACGCTCTTTCCGGGGAAGCTCGTTACGATTCGCAAGCATCTGTTGGCAGCTTGACGCCCGTGTCTTGATCGACGCACAGCCGGTGAGCATCACCAGCACGATTATGATCAGTGCAGGTTGGAACAATCGCTTTTGCATAATAACCCTTATTCGCAGTAGGGCACTTCGTCAAAATCACGATATAGAATACTAATCAGCCATTCCTCAAACTCAGCAGTTGGTCGAACACAGAGATCTGTATTGGCAAGAGAGAACGAGCAAACCGGCTGCTTGGCAATCTTAAGAGGTATAGGTCCGCTCAACTGATTGTCAGCCAGCAATAACTCCTGTAGCTCCGGCATATTGCCCAACTCCGGAGGGATTTCGCCGCTTAATTGATTACCAGCAAGATTCAACCAATCGAGTTGAGACAGATTGCCCAACTCTGGCGGGATCTCTCCACTCAATTGGTTTCTATTAAGTTGCAGTTGCTTAAGGTTGGAAAGCTTGCCTAATTCTGGGGGTATTTGCCCACTCAGCTGGTTTTCAGAGAGCCTTATCTCGACCACCTGCAACAGGTTACCCAACTCCGGAGGGAGCTGCCCGGTTAACTGATTGTCATAGAGGCATAAGTGCTCAAGCTGCGACAGACTACCAAGCTCTGGGGGAATTTCTCCTGTTAAGTGATTCCTGGCAAGCAATAGATCATTTAACTGGGAAAGGTTCCCTAACTCCGGGGGGATCGGCCCGCTCAGTTGATTATTCCCAAGAGATAGCAATGTAAGCTGGGAGAGGTTACCCAGCTCTGGAGGAATCGGCCCGCTCAAGTAATTGAGCTCAAGATTTAACCACTGAAGTTGAGATAAGTTTTCCAGTTCTGGAGGTATTTCTCCGGTGAGGCCATCACCGGAAAAATGAATTGCAGTGACATGCCCCAACGTACACGTTACGCCGCTCCATTGACAGGGATGCAGAACATTCCTACAGGGCCACAACCCTGATGCTGCCGGAGCGATCCCCCCGCTTGTCGCTGCATCAAGCGCTAATAATGCCTGACGTTCCTGCCGAGGAATCCGGTTGTTGGCCGAAAAAGTATTCACCCAGAGCGTCTGGCAGCTCGACGCCCGTGTCTGAATTGATGCACAGCCGGTGAGCGTCACCAGCAGGATCAGTGCATGGTTGAATAGTCGTGTCCGCATCCTCATCCTCTATTCGCAGTAGAGTATTTCATCGAAATCGCTCGTACCAATGCCTGAAATCCAGGCTTCAAACTCAGCGGTTTTCGGAACACAAAGCCCGTTATAGTTAATGAGGAATACGGCAACCGGAAGATCGGTCAATTGTTGAGGCAATGCCCCGCTTAACTGATTGCTAGCAATCGATAGTTCCTGAAGCAAGGATAAGTTCCCTAATTCGGCAGGGACATTCCCACTCAATTGGTTCTCATGAAGACGCAGTTCCCGAAGCTGCGACAGGTTGCCCAACTCAGCAGGTATCTCCCCACTCAATTGATTGTTATCGAGATAAAGCCCCCAAAGCAGAGAAAGGCTGTCCAGTTCAGGCGGGATTTCTCCACTCAGTTGATTGCCATCAAGATGCAGGTCAATAAGTTGGGAGAGGTTTCCCAGCCCCGATGGAATCTCCCCGGTCAACTGGTTATTAGATAGTGATAGTACTCTAAGTTCAGTGAGGTTCTCCAGTTCCAGAGGTATTTCCCCGCTTAACTGATTGCCCGCAAGCGTTAAACTTTGGAGCTGCGATAGATTGCCCAATTCAGCGGGTATCTCCCCGCTTAACTGATTACCTTCGAGAACCAGCCATTGAAGTTGTGCTAAATTCCCCAGTTCAGCCGGTATCTCTCCGCTCAACTGATTATCAAGAAGAGACAGTCCCTGGAGTTGAGTGAGGTTTTCTAACTCTGCCGGTATCTCGCCACTGAGATCTTGGTAACTCAAATCAAGCTGTGTGACATGCCCAGATGCACAGGTCACCCCATACCATAGGCAGGGTGATTCTACATAATTACAGGGAAATGTCCCGGTTGTAACCGGGGCAATTCCAGACTGTGACATCTGCTCCAGGGTCATCAAGACCCGACGCTCATTTCGAGGAATACGATCTTGAGCCGAGAAGGTATTCGACAACATCTGCTGGCAGCTCGACACCTGCACCTGGATCGACACGCAGCCGGTGAGCGTTAGCAGCACGGTTATGATCAATGTATGTTGGAATAGTCGCTTTTGCATTCTCACCTCCTAGCCCATTCAGTTTACTCTGATTTCTAGAGCGGCGAGGAGATCGTTGTGGAGGCGTTGAGAATGCGTGGGGGAGGCATTCACGGCTGGTTAGCTTTAATGCATTTTTAACACTTTTGGCGTACCATATTGGTGGGGTTACCAGATACCACAGACATCAGACCAATCACCACAGCTTCACCGATTCAAACACCTCAAAAATAAACTAACCCGGCAGCATTTCTGGTTGTTATGCGTATGCCAGGCATACGTATTGTGTGTTCAGATTCAGCCATAAAGGAGTCAAAAGAAATGGCCGCAAAAAAGATCTTGATGCTCGTTGGCGATTTTGTTGAGGATTATGAGGTGATGGTGCCTTTCCAGGCGCTTCAGATGGTGGGGCATACGGTTCACGCGGTATGCCCTGATAAGGCCGCGGGCGATACGGTCGCGACTGCTATCCACGATTTCGAGGGCGATCAGACCTACAGTGAGAAGCGAGGCCATAACTTCGCGTTGAATGCCAGCTTCGACGAGGTGAAGGTCGAGGAGCATGACGCGTTGGTGATCCCCGGTGGGCGTGCCCCGGAATACATCCGCCTGAACGACAAGGTCATCGCGATGACCTGCCACTTTGCCGACACAAATAAACCGATTGCGGCCATCTGTCACGGCCCGCAGTTACTCGCAGCGGCAGGAGCATTGCAAGGTAAGAGCGCAACCGCCTATCCCGCCGTCGGCCCGGATGTGACCACCGCCGGGGGGACATTCGTGAGCGTGCCGGTTGATCAGGCTCACGTTGACGGCAACCTCGTGACGGCTCCGG
>JBNKDD010000124.1:0-15684 GCA_050288085.1 Anaerolineae bacterium | reverse complement strand
ATGGGCTTAAGCCCATTGTCCTGCAAAGTGCGATCATAGAGTGCACAGGTGGGGGGTGCTCACCCCAATGTATATGCAAATCTTAAGAGGAGAAGGTGGGTCTATGTCCGATCAAAACGATTCTTCGCTGTACATTCCAGAAGATATTATCTCTCACTACAACCTGGGCTTTGAGGCCGACCGCCTGAAAAGCGGGCGCGGGCAGCTTGAATTTGTCCGCACACAGGAGATCATCCGCCGGTATGCGCCCTCGCCACCGGGGGTGATCCTCGATGTAGGCGGCGGGGCGGGTATCCATGCCCTCCCCCTGGCCCAGATCGGTTACGAGGTTC
This sequence comes from Anaerolineae bacterium, assembly GCA_050288085.1. Classification (GTDB taxonomy): domain Bacteria; phylum Chloroflexota; class Anaerolineae; order Aggregatilineales; family UBA3940; genus JBNKDD01. Next base: position 15,352 of record JBNKDD010000124.1, on the reverse strand, counting down.
ACCTGATCGATGTCGTCCCGCTGCACATCGAACAGGCGCTTCAGGCGTCGGAGAACCAACCGGATTACCCGCTGGCGAGTGCCGCCGTCGGCGATGCTCGAAAACTTAAGACGGCGGATAACAGCGTTGACGTGGTGCTGCTGCTGGGGCCGCTCTACCACCTGACCCAGCACCCCGACCGGATGGAAGCGCTGGAAGAAGCCTATCGCGTCTTGAAGCCGGGCGGATTGGTGTTCGCGGCGGCCATCTCGCGTTTTGCCTCATTGATGGATGGGATGCTAAACGATTTCCTGGATGACCCCGACTTCGTCAAGATCGTCAAAGGCGATCTCGAATCCGGTCAGCACCGCAATCCGACCGAGAACCCCAACTACTTTGCGACGGCCTTTTTCCACACCCCTGACGAACTGTGGGCCGAGATCGAGAAGGCGGGCTTCAAGTCTGAGTGCCTGCTGGGAATCGAGGGGCCGGGCTGGTTGATCGCCGAGTTTGACGAACACTGGCAGGATGTTGGACGGCGAGAGCGGCTGTTAGGCTTCATGCGGTCGGTGGAAAAAGAACCCTCGCTGCTGGGCGCAAGCGCTCACATCATGGCGATTGGACGGAAAGGGTAAATCTTGCGTTCCTTACAAGGTCGTTTCAACTCTGCCACTATGCTTTTCGATGCCGGTCAATCATGCTATGATCGAGCCGTGCGATCCTGTTTTAGCAGACCACAATCACCTTTATTGACCGTGTTTGAATTGGAGCAGAGATGAACGATCTCGTCGGGCAGAACCTTGGCCCTTACCGGATAATCGAAGAACTGGGTGCAGGTGGCATGGCGAAGGTCTACAAGGCCCGCCAGCCCAGCATGAATCGAGACGTTGCGATCAAAGTGCTGCCCGGTTACTTTGCCTCCGACCCGACCTTCTTCGGGCGTTTCCGCCAGGAAGCCACCCTGATTGCCAACCTGGAGCATGCCCGCATCCTGCCGGTGTACGACTCCGGTGAGGCGGATGGGATCGCCTACATCGTGATGCGCTACCTGACCGGCGGCTCGCTCAACGAGTTGATCCAGAAGAAGCTGCTCCCCCTCAATGAGATCGCCCGGATCATCGGGCAGGTGGCCGAAGGTCTGGACTACGCCCATAAACACGGAGTCATTCACCGCGACATCAAACCGGCCAATATCATGTTTGATGATGAAGGAGATGCCTACATCGCCGACTTCGGAATCGCCAAGCTGGCCGAAGGAACCGCCCAATTTACGGGCAGCGGCGTGATCGGCACTCCGGCCTATATCTCGCCGGAACAGGGACTCGGCAACCCGGCAACCCCCCGCTCCGACGTCTATTCGCTGGGCGTGGTGCTTTATCAGGTGGTGATCGGCGAGGTACCTTACTACGCCGAAACGCCGTTAGCGGTGGTGATCAAGCATATCAACGAGCCGCTGCCCCTGCCCAGCGCCATCAATCCGAACGTTCCCCCGGCGGTCGAACAGGTGATCATCCGGGCATTGGCAAAGGACCCGGATCAGCGCTATGCCTCATGCGGGGAAATGGCCCATGCACTTCAGGAGGCGGTCGGCGTGGCGAAGGGACGGCCTTTCTCCCCCGATGCGACCGACCTATCCACACCCACCGAGCTTATGCATGTCAGCACCGACCCGATGCTGCCCCCGGTCAAGACGGCTGCGGCCCCACCCCTGGCCGGTCAAACAGGGCAAACAGCCGACGCCGCCAGCCAATCACAGCCGATACCCGCCCAAAAGCAGCGCCCCGGCTGGCTGCTGCCCATGGCGATTGGAGCGATCCTGGTGCTGCTGTTGATTGTGGCCGGGCTGCTCGTGCTGGTTCTGAGTGATGACAATCCACTGCTTTCTGCCCTTGATCATGACGATACCACCGAGCCACCGCCCCTTGTCGAGCCAGCACCGGGCACAAACGCTTTGCCCGCCGGACAAAATCCGCTGCCCGACAACTTATGCCCCCCGGAGGAAAACTCCGTGCGGATCATCAATCTCACCACGGCGGACCCGGCCCTGTTCGAGGGTAAAGGGGAGATCATTACGCGGGGGAACGGCAGCAAGGCGTTGGAGATCAGCGCCAGTTCAGATAATCCGGTGCGGCTTGAATTCGATACCACGCTTTCCAATGGCACATTGATTGCCATCGTCACCTTCCCAGAAGGTCCGGCCACCGTTGCGCTGGCAAGCCACGTCAACCAGGCTGGCGATTATTATGGGGTGATCTACGACAGCAGCGACCAGGTATCAGCATCGCGCGGCAGTGATCAGCAGGTTTCGCCACAGCCATCATCGATTTCACCCTTCGACGGGCAGCCTCACGGATTGATGTTGAACACCAGGGGAGAACAGATTCAATTCCTGATGGATGGCAGCCAGTTTCTCGAATGGCGTGATACCGCCCCACTGCCACCCGGCACATTTGCATTTGAGGTACTTGAGGGCAAAGTGCTGTTAGAAGCCGTAGCGATCTGTGAAGGCAGCGGCGGGCCCTCCCTACAGAGTGATCAGTCGGTGCTGTTCAACGACGATTTCAACGATGCAGCGATCAAAGATGATTGGGCATGGGTCTATGAGCCGGATGGGTGGAACCTCGACGGGGGTAATCTGATCATCCCGGTGCTGCCCGGTTCCGGTCTGATCCAGAACCCTGGCCGCAACCCGCTCGATCTCCCGGCACTGATCATGAGTCCGCCAGATGCACCGGCCTATACCATCCAGGTAGAGGTGCAGGTTGCCCCAGAGCAGGATTTTCAGGGAGCGGGGCTGGTCGTGTTGTCTGACCGGCTCCAGGAGCCGCTGTATTCATTGATGCGGGTTTCTTGCGCCCCGGCAAGCGAAGCAGGCTGCCAGGGTGATGCGGTCTACTTCCAGCGCTGGGGGTTGATCGGGGATGCCCAGGCCCCCGAACGGATACAGGTCGGCGGCGCGGGCGAACTCCCCGCCGATAGCCCGATCTCCTTGATGATCCACGTCGGCACCGAGCGGAGCGAGATCGGGGCCTGGTACAGCCTGGATGGGCAGAACTGGATCAAGGTCGGCGGTGGGCCGCTGATCGGACAGCGGGTCGGGTCGGTGGGCTTGATCACCAGCACCGGCGGCAAATCCACCGGGGAAGCGATCCCCGCCCTGTTCGACAATTTTGTGATCACGGCTGGAGCGCCGGGTTTGCCATAGGGGTTGGTTAATCACCCACTGGTGCTATAATCACGAAGTCCGGTGGACAAATTCATTAATTAAATAGTAGGGGTGAGACACACAAACCTCTGGTTTGCCTCGCCCCTACTCAGGAACTCCGCCGGGCCGCAGCCAACAAGATTAGCAAGTGAAACCCTATGAGCCTAAAAGATACCCTCACCCATCTCGGCATTGAACCGAAAAAGAGCCTCGGCCAGAATTTTATGGTCGAACCGGCCATCCTCGATCAGATCGCCGATGCTGCCGAAGTCGGGCCGGAGGACTGCGTCTTAGAGATCGGGGCCGGGTTGGGAGTCTTGACGGCGGTGTTGGCCCGCCGCGCCCGCCGGGTGATCGCGTTGGAGATCGACTCGAAGTTTATCCCGGTGCTGCACCAGGATTTCGCCGACCAACCGCAGGTTGAGGTCGTGCAGGGCGACGTGTTGAAGTTCGATATTTTTGGGCTGCTGGGCGATGATCTGGGAAATTACAAGGTCGCGGCCAATCTACCGTATTACATCACCTCGCCGATCTTGCGCCTGTTTCTCGAAGGCGATTTCCCCCCTTACCTGATGGTAACCACTGTGCAGTATGAGGTCGCCGAGCGGATGGTAGCCACGCCCAACGACATGAACTTGCTGGCCGTTGGGGTTCAACTTTACGGCAGTCCGCAGATTATCCGGCGGCTGAGTCCGGGCATTTTCTATCCGCAGCCGCGAGTCGACTCGGCTCTGATCCGGATCGATCCACACCCTGATCAGCCCATCCCCCCGGAGGAACGTAAACAATTCTTCCGCATGGTGCGGGCCGGATTCAGCCAGCCGCGCAAGCAGGTAAAAAATGCGTTAGCTGCCGGGCTGCACCTCGACCGAGAAACGGTCGTAAACTGGCTGACCGCCGCCGAGATCGATCCGCGCCGCCGGGCAGAAACCTTATCACTGGAAGATTGGTTGACTTTACACGATATGGCTGACAGATATCTCAAAACCATTTAGACTCTTGTAGGAATAATTCTATTGGTTCATCCATGAAACAGAGAATAGGCTGAGGAGCTTATGACAGAGACAGAAAACGAGCCCAAACGCAAACGGCGAAAAATCGTAATCGACTGGAAAGAGGATCAAAAACGACCTTCCCGACGGTCAGCCCACCGTCCTCATCCGACCTTTGACCGGTCGCTGATCAGGACCATTCTGATCGCGGTGCTGCTGATCGTGGTGCTGATAGGAGCCGGTTTTGTAGGAATCAATTCTACGCGGAATGCCACCGAACGCCGCAACTTTGACCTGCGCCCGCGCAATACCGATATCTGGGCCGTTTACCCGGATGGCTCACTCCGATTCGTGACGCTGACCTTTGATACCAAACCGGCGGCTGGCGAAGATGCGACGCTGGATGCGCAAGTAGCAGGGCCGCTGATCACCTCAGGGGACGATGTAACAGACCGGGCCGTTATCGGCGGAAGTTTGAAGTCAGCACAAGAGTATACCGGCCCCGGCAATGACAGCGGCCTGATATACGAGCTGTTCACCCTGACCCGCGACTCCTACACCAAACCCTATGGGGTAGATGTGACCTGCCGATCTGCACCATACATCAACCTTGATCCAACCACCGGAAGCACCATCCTATCATTGGGGACAAAAGCACAAGACCAGTTCCAGCAGGTGATCGTCGCAGTGGCGCTGCCCCTCTCGGCAACCATCACCGATATGGCTGAAGTGAGCTTTTATACCGGCATGCAGCCCTATCGTAAGACAAAGGTCGATAACTGGCAGGTGTTGTACTTCGATGTGACTCAATCGGATGGGACCCAGGCGATCCACGTCTACTATTCGCTTCCACAGGGCAGCAGTCAGCCCGATCTGGATTACATGAAGATCGACCGCCGCCGGTGAGGTGGGGTTTGTGATTTTATCCTGCCCGGCGACCTGTGTTACACTGAAACCGACGTTTGAGCCCAACTTAGCTGATTGAAGGGAGAGGATTCTTTTTATGGCCACAATAGAACGCAGTATCTATATTGGTGTACCGGCTGATGTCTGCTTTGATATTGCAATCGATACCGGGCGGTGGTTCGACTGGTATGTAGGAATGCAGGCAGTGCAGCCGGATGACTATTATCCAGACATTGGCAGCGTGGTCGCAGTCTCGAACAAGGCTGCCGGTTTGACCCTTGACCTGACCCTGACCGTGATCGAAAACATCCCCGGCCAGGTGGTCGCGTATCAGATGGATGGTATGATTTCGGGAACCATGCAGTGGGGTTACCAGCCGGAGGATGGCGGGGCCTACCTTACCGCAGTGTACGATTACGAAGTACCGGGTGGAACTCTTGGCCTGGTCGCCGATAGATTGCTTGTGGAACCGGTCTTTGTCAGTAACCTGGAAGCGAGTCTCGAAAACTTAAAGGCATTGATAGAAGGCTAAACCCTGCCTGACTTTTCGTAGGGGCACGGTATTGCCGTGTCCCTACAACCAGCCTGTTCTATTTGATTCATCTATAAGATCGTAATCTCTCCAAAACACCTTCTTTCCCCCTTTTCCTTGCCCTTTACCCCATCCGGTGACCTGTGCTACACTGAGATCAACGCCCCCTACGAGTTGATCTGAGGGCATAAAATGACTACCGTAGAGCGCAGTATTTATATTGATGCGCCACCTGATGTCAGCTTCAATACCGGGATTGATGCCGAGCACTGGCTGGACTGGTATGCGGGGATGCAATCGGTGGAGGCAGACAATGTCTACCCGGATGTGGGTGGCCGGGTGGCAGTCTCCAACAAGTCTGCCGGGGTGACCCTCGACCTGACCCTGACCGTAATCAACTATATACCCGGCCAGACAATCGCCTACCAGATGGATGGCATGATCACAGGAACGATGCAGTGGGATTACCAGCCGGATGGCAGCGGAACTCACCTCACAGCCATTTTTGATTACGAGGTACCGGGCGGCACGCTCGGTCAGATCGCCGACAGGTTGATCGTTGAACGGGCCAATACCGCCAATCTGGAAGCAAGCCTGGAAAGCCTGAAAGGGTTAATAGAGGGCTAGCCGGGATCACCGTATTGATTAAGGAGGTCTTACCATGACCCGACCGGATACGTTTACGATCACTTCATTCTGGATTAACTGGCTGATGCTGCCATTGATGCTGGCGGCGGCAGTGTTTACGATACGTTGGGCATTAGCCGACCGGAAACAATCAACGCAGCAGGAAGGGGCAAAGCTGCAAAATGGAGCATCGTTCCTGCCGCTGATGCTGGCGGCATTGGGCTTCGTAATTGCCGGGTTAGGGCTGCCAATCGGAGAGGCTTACTGGGGACTTCGAGTCATCTTAATCGGGCAGGTGATCTGGATCGCCTGCTGCCTGGTTGGCGCAGCTCTGAGCCTGATCATCTGCTTTCACTCCGATCAATGCTACCGCGAGTCCAGCATCCTGACGGTGATCGGATTGGTACTGATGGCCTTCGCCCTGATCTTCCCCGGACTGCTCAACCCGGATAACACCGTCATGATGGTCTTCATGGCGCGGACCTGGTACGTGATCAGTGGGACCGCAATCGTCTTTCTGATTGCCGGAATCTTGATGGGCTTCCCCTATCGGCTGCCTCGGTTTGCGTTGGTGGTCGGGGGGATTTATCACCTGGGCCTGGGGCTGGCCGAGTTGACTTTCAGCAGGACGGCTTTCCCCTGGTTGATCCGGCTGTGGCGGTTCGGGATCGACCCGGCTTATCTCGACGCTTTCCCGGTGTCCACCTTCTGGCAGATCGAAGGAGCAGCAAAGGTGATCGTCGGGGTGGCGGTGCTGGTGATCGTGGGGCTGGTATCGTTAAAAAAGATGCCGGTGACCATCCTCCGACCGGCCAAAGCGAAATAGCGTTCAAGAGAGAAAACATCAAGCCGCCAGCCGCGAAGTCAATTTACGGTTGGCGGCTTACATGCTTCAATTAAGCTCCACCTCAAAAATAACAATGCCTCCTCCATGGTCCGAAGCTGCTGCGATCTGTGAGCCATCCGGCGACCAGTCCAAATGACTGCTCAGATCCAAACTTTTGTCGGTGGTGAATGTTTGAACCAATTTGCCAGCCTCGATGTCCCAAAACATGATCTGACCGTCAAAGTCACCAACGGCCAGATAATGACCAGATGGGTGAAAATCGATTGCGTCTACTGTATTTGGGATGGTCAATGTTTGAACCAACTGTCCACTCTGAGTATCCCAGATATTGATAGCAAGCGTGGGAATATGGGCATACGCTGCCAGTTGGGAACCATCGTCGGAAAAGGCCATCTCCCATGCTGCCTCATCATGTCCGGTTAAGGTGTGAAGAAGCTGTCTGGTTCCTGTATCCCACAACGTAATTGAGCCATCAGGATGTGTAACGGCTAAGAACCTACCATCAGGTGATAAGACAATGCCGATAATGCCGATCACGCGATCCGGCAGATCATGTAACTCGTGTACTTCAGGTTCACCCTGCAAATCTATCAATACGACGCTGGGTTCACCAGTATCCAGGGCAATCATGGTGCCATCTAAGTTTGCGCTTATATGAGTGTAGTCCTCGCAATCCAAAGCTGCACTCTTTATAACCTCACCATCTTCTACATCGCGCAGCTGAAGGGAGTCGCAATCTGGAAGCAGGACATACCGTGTCAGATCACCGGTTAGCAGGAAATCTTCACTATCCATCGATATTTTCCAGATATCCAGTGGTTCACCAGCCTTAACATCCCACGCAATAACAGTATTGGGGCCAGCACCGGTTGCTAACACTCCATCTGAGCGCCAGCTAAGTGGACCATAACCCCGGTAGAAATCCCCTATACGTTGTATCGGTTCTGCCTCACCGACATTCCAAACAACGACACTTGAAGTATTGTCTGATCGAGTAACGGCAGCGACTCGGCTCTGGCCCTGACTGTTCCAAACGTAACCCCAAAGATAGCTATCCTGAGCAGTTAATGTCTGGATAGTTTGCCCGGTATCTGTATCCCTCACCAGGAGGTTGGTCGATTCTCTTGTAACGGTAATTGGTGAATCAAAAGTATCTGCCCAGATATCATCCATATCGGGATTGGATAAGATTTTCCCGGTCTTTAGATCCCAAACCAATTGTTTATGAATCGGATCGGAAACAACCAACACCTCCATGTCAGAAATTAGATAGCGATTATCTACAGTATAAGCAAGGTCTTCTACTTCGACATCAATAGCGAACAGCAGGGAAGGACCTGTTAGAGTATTCCCATCTTGGCCTTCTGTGGCTCCGAGCCGAGCGGGATTCAACCTGATGATGGTTTTGCCTGCTTGAAGGTCGTATACTGCAACCCGCCCACCATTAAATCCAACAGCAATTCTTTCTCCACCGGGAGAAAATAACACGGCTGTGACGGTTCGCCAAAACCGTATGGTGTCCGTGATCTGCCCGGTTTTACATCCCAGATGTAGACTTTTCGCCCCCCTCCAAATATTAATTCCTCGCCGCTGGGTGACCAATGAGGGCGGGTGATGTCACATTCCCACTCAGGTTGTGCAAATGCAACCAACCGTGTGCCGTCACGGGCATCCAGGAGGGTGATACGGGCGAATCCGTGGACAGCAATATATTCTCCGGTCGGACTAAAACGTAGAATATCGTCAACCTTAACCGAAGCAGTATGCCATAGTCTGTCAGCCGTCGCCGGGTCAAAAGCTTCAATCCCGATGGAACTGCCAACAACCAGCTTTGTGCCATCCGGAGAAAGGTCAATGGCCTCTATTTCACCGCGCCCCATATACAGCCGGGCCTCGCCAAACGATTGCCATGTATAGGCGGACTCAATCTGTGAGGATGAGGAGGAAACAGAAGCTTGCTTGTTAATATGTATCGGCGGGCAGTTGGGATTGTCCTTTACATGGAAAGAATAGGCAATTCCCCAGGATAGCAGCAAGCAAGCAAGAACAACACCAAATGCAATGAGCAGCCGCTTATGTTTGAAGTGATTCGATTTCATTTCCACCCCGCCCAATGGTCGATATTATCGGCAAACATCTATAGCATAACAAATCTTTGGTGCGGCAAACACCATGACAAGCCACCTGTTTTTATGCGTTTTGGGGCGGGATTAAATTGCCATCAGGCGCTCCCGATGATATGATGAAGCGGGAAGCATCGACATCAGGCTTATTAGGAGAATCTAATTGTGGCTGAAGGGTATGACTATCATTTTTTGATCCTGGCACCTGGATTACAAAGCGCATGGTTTTTCCAGGCCGCCCGCCAATTCTGGCAGCGTTACCAGCCGATTGTCGCCGATAACTGGGAGCTGATCCAATATCTGCCCGCCGAAGCGACAATTGCTATCACACTGCTGGCCCGGCCTGACACAGCGGCCTATACCAAAGAACAAATCGAGGCCCTACGCGAAGGGCTGTTTATTGATATGGTTGTGGTCAACGATCTGCCACTCATGGAATCGATCCTCAATGCCCGTGCCGAATCGGGCCTGCCATTTGGGTGATAAAAAACAATGAATTTCCGCGATTATAAATGGTTCAAAAACCCACGAGGACTGCACAACGTCGGCGTATTCCGTCCATTTGAAATAGAGCGCTGGATAGATACTCACATGGGCTGGGCCAAATTTGTAGCCGGGGGCAACGAATATGCCCCGGCAGCCAGTGGGCTGGCCGCCAACAACTGCATGACGATTATCCGCATTTTCCGGGAGAATATGGGCGCGCTCAAGCCGCCGGATGTGTGGTATGAAAATTACAAAGATTACGTCAACAACGGCTGCTACTGGTTTGAGTTGTATAACGAACCCAACCTGGAAGGTGAATGGCCCCGTGCCGGGACAGGCGTATCCGTGTATGTCGATTGGGCGAACGTCGATGAAGTGATCGCGCCGATGATGGATAACTGGATCGAGTGGGCGGAGAAAGTGGTCGATCTGGGGGGGTATCCCGGTTTCCCGGCCCTATCGGACAGCGCCGATCATCGCCATGCGACGGTCTTCTGGCAGGATGCTTTCCTGAGATACCTCAAGGATAAATACAACACCCGCTTCCGCAAGGTGATCGCAAACGGCCTGTGGTGTGCGACCCATCCTTATATCGCCAACCATTTCTACCAGGAACCACCCGGCGGCCCGGCGCATGTCGGACGGCCTTATTATCAGGAAGATTGGCAGGGACCCGGCTGGCACTTTGAATATCCCTACGACCCGCTGCAACAATCCCATGATCCCGGTCGAACCGTTTTCGGCGGGACAGAGCTGACTCCCTACGGCGATCCGAACGGGTTGATCGCCAGCGGGCAGTCGTTCCAGGAATTGTTAAGCCGGTATTTTGACGCCGGGCCGGTTCCGGTAGTCGGCACGGAGGGCGGCATCTGGACAATCCCCAAGAAGGGCGAAGACCCTTTGCCAATTGATACCCGCTATCCTCCATACAGCCACGAAAGTCATGCCCAGGCAACGATGGCAATGTGGAAGTGGATCGTCGAGAAGGGGCCGCCCTGGTTCTGGGGAGTTACCCTGTGGAACGAGTCGGACTACTTCGATATTCAAGGGCTGACCGATGCCACCCTGTTGATGATGCAGGAAGAACCTCTGCTCAAAGAAGTACCCTCCATCGATACCGGCGGCGGAGTGGTATCCGAGACAGTTCCCGAACTACCGGAAGAACCGGCAGCGACTCCGACCCCCACCGGGCCGGGGCCGGTTTCCGGCGACCCGGATCAGCATTGGCTGGTACTTGCGCCCGGTTTGCAGGCTGATTGGTTTTTCCTGGCAGCGCAGCGCTACTGGCAGACCTTCAGACCAACCGTCATGACAGACTGGGATTTGATCGAACAGATTCCCGGCAACAAGAGTCTCGCGATCACCGTGCTGGCCCGCAAGGATACGATTTCCTACCTCAACGAGCGGGTTCGGGATACCTGGTCCAACGTGTTTTATGACCCGGTCGTGTTCGACTCGCTGGCAGAGATGAAGGAAGAACTCGATAGAAGGGCAACTTACCAGAAGCGGTTTGGATAATTGTGACTCTTCAGTCCTCCCTGTGAAATAATACAGCGGTAGGGGCGCGGCATGCTGCGCCCCGGTATATTCTTAACATTCTGTTGTCCCCACGGGTGAGGCCAAACAGACCAGGTAGCGCATGAGCATATTTGACGATATCAACTTATCCCCTGAAGCCCTCGCTGAAATAGAAGCGGCCACATTAGCATTGACCCAATTCCCCGCGCCTGATGGTTGGTCGCTGCTCGGCTTGCTGCCTCCCCGCCTGTTCTTTGGTGACTCCTGGAAGGCGGTCGGGAGGCTGCCCCGCTGGTTAGCCGATACGCCCCAGCATCGCAACGCCTTTATTACGCGCGGGCACCTGTTCAGCGCCGTCTCGTTGGCCGCAGAAACCGTCATGCGCAAGGCGGAGGAACAATCCGCCGTCCTGACGCTGGCCGGGCTGGTCGAGCGGCTGGCCGCTCAGGGCCATCGCTGGGCTGAGGAAGACATGAAGCCCGGATACAGCGCCGCCGCCGAATTCGCTTTTACGGTAGCCGGGTTGTGGCAGATCACCACGCCCGACCCCGGCCAGGGCGCTTTTGAGCGCCGATCCTTTAACCAATACATCCAACGCGTGCCCATCCGGGTGCGTGATGCGGTTTCCCGGCGGCTGCAAGGACTATACGAAGATAAGACGACCATGCCCTGCGGCAGCTATCAGCGCAGTGACCTGATGCGCCGTTTCTGCCGGGCCAAGTATGCCCTATCCCATATCCGTGACAATATTGCCCTGGTCGATAACTTCGTCGAATCGAAGCCCCATCTGGTGATCGATGACCACGATGCCTGGGATATCCTGTATACTACCCTGAAGGAAGACAGCGACCTGCATGCCTTGCTGAAGGCTTTCGGCCAGTTCTATCTCCTGTTAACCGGGGCCGCGAACGCACCCAGCGCCCTGGATTATCTGAATGGATATATGGATCTGGGCCGTGAATCGGCAGCAATTTATGCCGCAGAGTACGACCTCCCGCTGATCCAGCTTGACTCGGTCGGGTTGGGGCGCAGCCTGCTGCCAGCCCAGACCAACCTGTTAACCCGTGTCGCCGATAGAATCCGGCAGTACGAACTACCCAACCGGCAGGATTACACCGCGTCAACCTTTGGACAATTGATGCGGGCTGACCGGCTGGTGCTGGGGACGCGTTACACCTGGGGGATGATCGGTGGGCCGAGCGGGGCATCCTTCCTTGACCGGCTGTTGGTCGCCTGTGAAGATACCTTTGCCAACCGGGAGGCCCCGGATACCCGTGATCTGGTAGATTTCATGGCGGTGGCAATAGGCGGCCTGAGCCATGCCGAACCGGTGCGCACCATCTCACACCGGCAGTTTGGCGGTGACACCCCCGACGTGCGGCCCGGCTTACACATCGACTCGCGGATCAACTCGGTTTTGATCAACACACTGGCGGAAGCCCTCCAGATGATGCGGCAGGTGGTCAAGGAGCTTGGAGAGGTCACCGGCTCTAACGTCGATATGGGCAACGTAGACCCACTCCTCAAGGCTCTACCGGTGCTGCACGATATAGTCTCCTCGCCTGATCCGGTCCGGCCCTGGTTTCCGGCCTTCGACCAGCTGGCCCCATTTGACCTGGCCTGTGAACCCAAAACAGCGGGGATTTACTCCATCGAGCAGGAGGACGATAAACCCAATCTGTGGATGAACTGGATGACCGTCCCGGCGCTGGTTGAGCAGGTATTTCAATACACCGACAATGGGGAACCGGTGGAGGTGAAAGCCCGCGGCGTGACAATGATCTCCTTCCAGGGCATCATACCGCGAACGCTGCGCGACACCGAAATCCCGGAACTCTACTGGCCGGTTGTGATGGATTCCGATGCCCTGCTGGGGAATATCGAGGCACAGCCCGAAATGCGAGTTCGTTTCCACCGCAGCCTGATCGCGGGCCGGTAAGCATATTACATCTTCCGAAGCATCACCTGGGGGGCCGGTAGCTCACCAGCCTTCTTTACCTGATACAGGCTATCAGCTTAACTGGCCGACCAGAGCTCGCACATATTCGATAGCTTCGGCTTCCGTATTACACAGCTTACTTTGAACCGCGCCATACTGATCCTGTTGAACGGCATCAGACGCCATCATGCCCAGTTCAGACTCCGCCACGAAGATGATTTCTTTCAATAAGGGGTGGCGGTATGGGCCAGTTTTTGCATCAGTCAGTGCAGCCAGACGCGTGATCATCTGGCCGAAATCAAACTTCGACGCTGAGAGATTCAAGATGTAATAGAATGGCTCGGATTGTTCGGCAAAGACTTTTCCAATCTCCGCCCTACTCTTGGAGAAATCCGTGCTCATTCTGTAATCCGCCCAAAATCGCGCGATAACTATTGGCTCCCCATGCAGCACTTCTACTTCAAATGATCCCATTGGTGTGCTCCATTTTATCCTATATGCTTTCATAACATATTTTATGACACCTGGGATTTTGAGATCTGAATATTTTATGAATTCGCCGCCGGGGATAATTCGCGCTGAACTGTCACCCGATTCGAACCAGGGCGACGGCTACATCGCAGGCCAGAATCCCCCCGACAAGCAGAATGCCAACCCCCACGATCAATAACGCCCGGCTGAGTATGTAGCGTCGGCGCGGCTCGCGTGATTCCGGCTTCAGGCGGTGCGATACCACGATCAGGGCGATCCCACTAACCAGCATCAGCGCTGCCAGCACCACCACCAAGGTGAAACCTGTACCCAACATGCCCGCCTCCAAACCAATCAAGACCAGCGTTTAAACCTGTTAAACAGGTAAATAGCCACAGCGACAGCAATCAACAGGCAAACCGATACAAGAACCAGGGCTCCGACAGTTGTAGAAGATGCCCAATTCACAAGAGCGGTAAATCCGAACCAGGAGAATCCTATGATCAGACTGCCAATGATTGCCAGGATCAAAAAGAAATCACCTCCACGGCGTGAGGATACCCGGCCAGGAGCAAGTGTATATATGACACTCAGTACCACTACAAAAATACATAAAGAGAACCACGCAGCTATTGCGAATACTGGATGTCTGTTCGAAGAGACGCCTCCCTTAAAGATACCCAAGGCAGGCCATGAAGGAACCACACCTATCATTAGAGCAAACCATAGGCGAGACTGATATAGACCGGCCATCACATAACTGACAAAAAGTACACTTTTGTTAAGGTCTGTTATCCGCATGACCGCAATCTGCTCATTATGTCGATTTTGGTCAGTCACCCTAATAGTAGGCAGATATACAACGAGTGGAGATACAATTATCATCGCAACTATTGCTAATCCCAGGACAAGCTGTTTTTCGGCTCCTTCAAGATAGTTGCCAGTGATCAAATCTGTCCACGTGATCACATAAGTTATCGTTCCAATCGTAAGGCCGATAAGATTCGTCTCTAATAATGTTGGGCGATGGGAATGTCTTACCAGCCAGCTTGCCAGTTGATAAGCCTGTCGCAAAGCGCTTCGATAACGCCTTAGATTCTGTAAATAAGTCTGTTGACTCTGGGCCTCATTTTCGAGAGGGAGCAACCGTACAGCTATAAGCACGACATCCCGATGAGGGCTGGTTAGCGCACGATACAATATAGCACGAGACTCCTCACCGCCCACCCAACTGACCATCACCACACTCACCTCGCGGACGGTCGGATCATCATCATCAAAGGCAGCTTGCAGCGCATCCAGGACATGAGTACGCAGTTGAGGATTCTCATCTTCGAGACGGGCACCGAGGTTACCCAATGCCCTGACGCGAGCTTCACGCATGGTGGGGTCGGGATCATTTTCCGCGTCGAGCAATATCGACAGCCCCCGCCGCTCCCCGATCTGGCCCACTGCTTTCATAGCTTCAATCCGGGCCAGTGCTTCTAAATTAGTATTTCCGATCACCTCCGCCAACGCATCCAACGCCTGTGGATCTTTGAGTTGGCCCAAAGTTCGGGCGGCGGCCTGGATAACTTGCGCGTCACCCTCTAAAAGGGCTTCCCGTAAAAACTGCAGGGCTGCCGGGTTACCTGCGCGGGCCAGCGTTTCAGCCATCCGCACCCGAACCACAGCAGGCAGGCCAACAAGTGTCTTTTGAACGCTGCCTAACCTCGGCTCACGGCCCG
>JBNKDD010000123.1:0-15699 GCA_050288085.1 Anaerolineae bacterium | reverse complement strand
GACAAGACCTGCTGATGCAGTGTGGCCCCATCTGCCATCAATGTAACCGACGGGTTCCACCGTCGCAGCTGCACGGGCACCATGTCATCGCCCAGAAAGATGGAGGACAGCACAAACACAGCAATCTGAGATTGCTGTGTGATACCTGCCATCCTCGAACGGGCAACTACGGAAGTAAAACACCAGAGATGTGACGGAGAGCCGTGTGCTGGGAAACTGGCATGCACGGTTCGGGGGAGAGGGAAAACCCCATCTCCTCAATAACAAGAGGTAGATGTGCTAATTCTCTTATCCCACCGGGACGGATCGGTGCGCCGGGATGCCTTCGCCCACTCCACGAAAGAAGCGCGCCAAGCCAGGGAAGGCTACCCCCAGGAGATGAGCGATCACGACCATCCTGACCATCGAGACATCCGGTGGGTGGACCGGGGGATGGGGGAAACCTACAGCCAGATCACCCGGAACAGCGTCGCGTTAGCCGGCAAACGCACGACTGCCCGGCTGTGGGTGATCGCCCCCGATCCGGAGCTGATGGAACATATCCCGGAAGACCAGCGGATGGCGGTCCTGCGCCGGACGACCGAGCAAACCCTGGCCTACTGGTACGACGACAACGGCTGGGGCCAGCCGGAATACTCCTACGTGCTCCACGACAAAGAGCGTAATCAAGACAACAAACAAATGCTGCATACCCACGTGGTCACGCCCGGTACCTACGACCCCGGCGATGGGCTGGGACGACTAGACCAATACGTCCGGAAGCCGCATATCAAAAACCTGCACGAGATCAGCGGTGAGGTGTTCCAGGGCGAGATGGAACGGGTGCTGGGCCGAGAGCGAACAACCCAGATTATCCACGAGCGCGACGAGCGAAACCTGGACAAGAAGTATCCAGACCGCCACCAGCGCCAAGACAGGGCAGAGGCCGCCGAACGTCGAAGCAAGATGCAGCAGGTGCACGATGTACAAAGCATCATGAAACGGGAGCAGGAGAGAAAGAAGCGCCAGAAGGAAGGGCGGGAAAAAAGCCGGGAGGAGGAACGCCGGGAGCGGGCGGAAGACATGCGGATGTACGCCCACTATCACCAGCGCCGGGAGCAGCAGGCCCGCCAGCAAAACCATGCTGACCGGCAGGCCGAATGGTAACGGAAGCGCCAGTTGTGGCAGGAAGAGCAGCTCGACGACCTGCACTATGCCCGGATGCAGACGGAAACCCAGCAGCTTCGGGCCGAGCAGAAACAGCGCAAAGCGGAGCGCCAGGCCCAACGGGAAGAACAGCGCAAAGTCCTGACCAGAATGTGGGGGTGGGAACAAGCCGACCAGGCGCTGCAATACCTCTCGCCAGGCGAATTAGAGGAAGTCATCGCCGACCACAAGGAGTCCCCCGATATCGACCTGTAGAAAAGGACAGAGATGAGATGCTTTACTGGTTATTCACGACATATCGAAACGGCCTGGCCCTGGTCCTGATCGGCGGGCCACTGCTATGTGCGGCCCTACCGGCCACCTTTGCCGGAGCCTACCTGCTGGGCAGCGGCGGACTGAAGACAACTGAGGGAGCATGGGGGCCGCGGCAGAAACGAGTTGCCCTGGTGGTGCAAGTGATCGTTAGCCTGGCGGTTTTGCACCTGGGCATTCTGCTGACCGGCTTTCTGGCGGTCGAAGCCGACTACTCACCCAACAGCAGCGCCCTGCTGACCGCCCTGGTTGGTCCCCAGCAGTACAGCCGGGCCCGACTGCTGCTGGCCGCCGGAGGTAGCCTGGTGGCAGGGTTGTTCGCCAGCCAGATGATCCGGGAACAAATCCGGGATGGCGGACAGATCCGGGAACTGATCGACCGGCTGCGCGACCCCAGCCGCCAGCGCCAGGAACTGGGCAGCGCTCACTTCTGCTACCCGGGTGATTTTAACCACCTGGCGAAGGAGAAGCCGGATGGATTAAAACTGCTGGGGGCTTATTATGGAAAACGCGGCAGGGGGGACAAAGCCAACTTCTTCTACCGGCTGGATGCCGGCCCCAACCGGGGGCCACTGGAAGGCAAGGCGATCAGCTTCAGCGTCGAAGACCAGGCGCGGGGGATCGCCATTATCGGACCGCCAGGCACCGGCAAGAGCCAGGCCGGGATCCTGCCGATTGTGGCCGACACGATGAGGCTCGGCCAGTCGGTGATCGTGGTCGACCCGATGGGTGAACTGAGCGACTGGGTACTCAAATTCGCCAGCGTGACCGGCCACCTGGTGGCGATCCACGATCCAACCGATCCCACCCAACCCCGGTTCAACCTGGCCGCCGACATCAAAACGGTGGCCGACGCCCAGGCGATTGCCCGGGTGATGGTCACTCCCGGCGGAACTGGAGGGCAAAGTGGGGATGGCGGTTTCTGGACCAAAGCGGCCCAGAACCTGATGGCGAGCTGCCTGCTGCGCTTCGCCAACCTGGGTGAGATCCTGATCGCCCTGAACGACATCAAGGGACTGGCCGAGCTTATGTTGTCTTGTTGCACATTCCTTACCCTTGCTGTAAACTTCTTTATATATAGAACGCTCGTACTGATATATTGTTGAGTGTACTTTTATGGGAGTTGTTTGAAATATGCCTGATGATGGCCGCCTGGCCTCTTTAGATAAAACTCTGAAAGACTTAACCAAGCGTTTTGGCGATGGTGCCATTATGCGCATGGGAGAAGCAACTAACCTCAAGGTTGATGTTATTTCCACCGGGGCTTTGTCCTTAGATATTGCGCTGGGGGTTGGTGGTGTCCCTCGCGGACGTGTCACAGAGATATACGGCCCGGAGTCGTCAGGTAAAACAACTTTATGTTTGCATATCATTGCCCAGGCTCAACGGATGGGTGGTATCTGTGCTTTTATCGATATGGAGCACGCCCTTGATCCAACCTATGCAGAGGGCATTGGGGTCAACATCAACGATCTATATATCAGTCAACCTGACACAGGTGAACAGGCTCTAGAGATTGCTGAAGCATTGGTACGATCTGGGGCAATGGATGTCATCGTGCTTGACTCTGTAGCAGCTCTGGTTCCCCGCGCCGAAATTGAGGGCGAAATGGGAGACAGCCACGTCGGTTTACAGGCGCGGTTGATGAGCCAGGCCTTACGTAAACTCTCAGGTGCGATCAAACAAACAAACACGGCGATGATCTTCACTAACCAACTGCGTGAGAAGATCGGCGTGATGTTTGGCAGCCCAGAAACGACTACCGGGGGACGTGCTCTAAAATTCTATGCGACCATTCGGCTGGATATTCGACGTATCCAGGCGATCAAACAAGGCGGCGAAGTCACCGGCAACCGCACCCGGGTTAGGGTAACCAAGAACAAGGTGTCGGCTCCCTTCCGCCAGGCCGAGTTTGATATCATGTATGGTCAAGGCATCAGTTATGAAGGCGATCTACTCGATCTGGCCGTTGAACTCGAACTGATTGAAAAGCGTGGTGCTTTCTATCGCTACAATGATGAACTCTTAGGACAAGGCCGTGAAAACGCCAAGGTTTTCTTGATAGAGCATCCTGATTATTGCCTTGCACTTGACCAGAGCATCCGAGAAGCTTATGAGCTTCCCCTGTTAGACTTGCCTTCTGAGGAATAAGTCTGCTGTGCAGAACGGGCGTCTAAACATATACGAATATGTGGCACATTCCACGTGTCAAACTGAGTTCTGCAAACTCTTGGACAGTTAACCTTCTGCAATAGCAGAAGTTGTAAAATTGGAAATGGACGGCCTGGTCTGTACGTTTGTCAGCAGATCAGATAAATAAATTAAATCCGTCATTGTTCCCATCTATTATCGGGATGGGTTAGTTCCATATACATCAAGAGAAGCAAACATTCAGAAGCCGTGGTTATATGCCGCGGCTTATTTTATTTATGGGTCAAAGATGGCTGGTACTGTTACGGCATTAATCGTGCAAAAGCGCAACAAACAGCGGGTCAACATCTACCTGGACGGGGAGTTCGCTTTTGGGCTGGCGCTGATCGAAGCAGCCAAACTGCATAAAGGCCAACAACTGACCGATGAGGATATTGATCACCTGAAGGCGTTGGATGAGATTGAGGTTGCACACGAACGTGCCCTAAATTTGCTATCATACCGTCCCAGGAGTGTTAATGAAGTACAGCGCAATCTCCGGGAGAAGCAGATCAGCGAGGTAGCAATCGAGACGGTGGTGGGCCGTCTGGAACGAACCGGACTATTGAATGACGAGGAGTTCGCGCGTTTCTGGGTTGAGAATAGGGAGCAGTTTGCCCCACGTGGGGAGCGTGCACTGCGTTATGAATTAAGCCAGAAAGGAATATCCGACTCCATAATCGATACGGTGCTTGGAGATTTGAATCAGGAAGATGCCGCCTACCGTGCCGCAAGAGCCCGTGCACAGCGCTATGCTAAAGCAGATAAAGCCGTTTTTCGTAAACGTCTGGGGGATTATCTGGCACGACGAGGTTTCTCTTACGATGACATCCGCGATGCGGTAGAGCGTCTATGGAACGAACATCTACTCGACAAAGAGATGGATTGAGAGGAATACAAATATGGGATTTCTAGGAACCCCCTTGGGGATTTTCTTCCTCCTGTTAGCTGTAATCATTGGGGTGGCGCTGGGTATAGGCATCATGCGTTTTTTGCAAATTCGCAGTGCCCGCGCCAAACGTATCACCGCAGAGGAAGAAGCCAAAAATATTGTTTTCATGGCGGAGGCGGAGGCTAATGACATCCTCCAATCGGCCAGAGGCGAGGCACTTCAAATCCGGGAAGAGGTCGAAGATGAGCTAAACCGCCGCCGCACCGATTTGAGCAAGCAAGAGGATCGGCTGCAAAGTCGGCGTGATCAGCTCGAACAGCGGATCGAGAAGCTGGAAGAACGTGAACAAAAACTCAACAAGCGCCAGAGCAACCTGGATAGACAGCGCAATCAGCTTGATAAACTCAAGGCGGATCGCCTGGAGGCGCTTGAACAGGTCGCCGAGATGACACGTGACGACGCTCGCGACCATCTGCTATCAATGGTTGAAGAAGAGACCCGCAACGACATGGCCCGGCGGATTCGCGAGGTTGAAGATGAACTATCCGCCGAATCCGATAACCGTGCTCGTGAACTGGTAGCGCAAGCCATTCAGCGTGTAGCGTCCGAATATGTGGGTGAAGTGACGATCTCGGTCGTACCACTGCCGAACGATGAGATGAAGGGCCGGATTATCGGTCGCAACGGGCGGAACATTCGAGCCTTTGAACAGGCCAGCGGGGTAGACGTGATTGTAGACGATACCCCGGAGGCGGTCACCATCAGCAGCTTTGACCCGGTGCGCCGTGAGGTTGCCCGCCGTGCCCTAGCCCAATTGGTCATGGATGGGCGGATTCACCCGGCACGGATCGAGCAGTTGATCGAGTCGGCACGGCGAGAGGTCGATGCGCTGATCAAGGAAGAGGGCGAACGCGCTGCCTACGATGCCGGTGTAGCTGGTATTCATCCCGAAGTCACCAAGATGCTTGGGCGGCTTAACTTCCGCACCAGTTATGGACAGCAGCAGTTGGCCCATGCCGTCGAGACCGCACGGCTGGCAGCGGTGCTGGCTTCAGAACTGGGGGCAAATGTTGAAATCGCCAAAGCAGGTGGCCTGCTGCACGACATCGGCAAGGCAATGGATCATGAAATTGAGGGAACTCACGCTCAGATCGGCGCAGAGTTCTGCCGCCGGTATGGAGTGCCTGAAAACGTGGTGAACTGCATTGAAGCTCATCACCATGAAGTGCCACAGACCTGCGTGGAAGCTATCCTGGTCGAAGCGGCTGACGCGATCAGTGGAGCGCGACCTGGTGCACGCCGGGAAAGCCTGGAAAACTACCTCAAGCGTGTCCGAACGCTGGAGGATATCGCCAACTCGTTTGATGGGGTTAATAAGAGCTATGCGCTTCAGGCCGGTCGTGAGGTGCGGATCATTGTCAAGCCTGATGATATAGACGACTTGGCGGCTATCCGTCTGAGCAAAGACATAGCCAAGCAAATCGAAGATTCGATGCAGTATCCGGGGCAGATCAAAGTAACCGTTATTCGTGAAACCCGTGCAGTAGACTACGCTAAATAACAGTAAATAATAATTATTATCATTCGAAAATGAACAAGGGACAGGCTGATAAGTCTGTCCCTTTTAGGTTCTAGGAGAACTAGTCCTCAAGTGTACTCAGATCGCCCTCATCCAGACCTAGCGCCCGCGCCTTAAGTACCCGCCGCATGATCTTCCCTGAGCGAGTCTTGGGGAGCTTATCGACAAAATCGATGGTGGTGGGCTTGGCTATCGGCCCGATCTCGTGCCCGACGTAATCGCGCAGTTCTTCGGCTAAGCGATCACTGCCTTCTAAACCCTGGCGCAAGATGCAAAAGGCTTTGATGACGCTGCCGCGGAGTTCATCCGGTACGCCGATCACCGCTGCCTCCGCAACCGACTCATGACTGACCAGGGCCGACTCGATCTCCGCCGTTCCCAGGCGGTAGCCGCTGACTTTGATCACATCGTCTACCCGCCCAATCACCCAGATGTAGCCGTCCTCGTCCATTTTAGCCGAGTCGCCGGTCATGTACGCGCCGGGGAAACGGCTCCAATATTGTTGGATATACCGATCCGGGTCTTGATAGACGGTGCGCAGCATGGCAGGCCAGGGGGTTTTAATGACCAGGTAGCCCTCTTCATTGGCTGGAACGGGATCGCCTTCCTCATCGACGACTTCCATTACCACGCCGGGGAAGGGCCGGGTGGCCGAACCGGGCTTGAGCGGCGTCACGGGGAGGGGCGTTGCCATGAAGTTGCCGGTTTCGGTTTGCCACCAGGTATCCATGATCGGGCAGCGCTCCTTGCCGATCACGGTGTGATACCAGCGCCACGCCTCCGGGTTGATCGGTTCACCGACCGATCCCAACAGGCGTATGGCGGATAGGTCATGGCGATCCGGCCAGGACTCGCCAAAACGCATCAGTCCGCGGATGGCGGTCGGAGCGGTGTACAGGATGGTGACTCCATGCTCCTCGGCAATCTTCCACCAGCGGTCGGGGAAAGGATGGGTAGGTGCGCCCTCGTACATCAGGCTGGTGGTTCCGTTAACGAGCGGCGCGTAAACAATGTAGCTGTGTCCGGTGATCCAACCGGGGTCGGCAGCACACCACCATACGTCGGTATCCTTCAGGTCAAATACCCATTTAAGCGTGGTAGCCGTCCCAACCATATAGCCGCCGTGGGTGTGTAAAATAGCCTTTGGTCTGCCCGTTGTGCCAGAGGTATAGAGGATAAAAAGCGGGTCTTCGGCGTCCATGACCTCGGTTTCGCAGTCGGGGCTGGCAATCGGAAGCTGCAACAACTCGTGATACCACAGGTCGCGGCCCGGCTCCATGTGAACTTCCTGACCGGTGCGCTTGACGACGATCACACTCTGCACAGTCGGGGAACGTTGGAGCGCCTCGTCCATCATATCTTTGAGAGGCACGATATTGCCACGCAGCCAGGCCCCATCACAGGTGATGGCGACCTTTGACTTGGAGTCCTCGATCCGCCCATGCAGCGCCTCAACAGAGAAGCCGCCATAAACCACCGAGTGGATCGCGCCGAGTTTGGCACAGGCTAACATGGCGATCACAATCTCTGGAACGCGGCCCATGTAGATCGTCACCCGGTCGCCCTTGCGGACACCCATTGCCTTCAACACGCTGGCGAAACGGTTCACTTCGCGATTCAACTGGTGGTAGGTAAACGACCGGCGGTCGCCGGGTTCACCTTCCCAGAGCAGCGCGACCTTGTTACGCCGCCAGGTTTTCAGATGCCGTTCGAGTGCGTTGTGAACAATGTTGACCTTTGCACCGACAAACCATTGATAGAAAGGAGCATTCGAGTCATCGAGGGTCGTTTCCCAGGGTTCAAACCACTCGAAATTTTCACGGGCGATCTGATCCCAGAAACCGGGCAGATCGCTCAAGGCCGCCTCGTTGACTTCCTCGTAGCTGGGAACATTGGCCTGGGCCACAACATCTTCGGAGGGATAATAAACCTCTCCATGCGGGGACTGGTCGGACATTTTCATTTTCTCCTGTGTCGATAAGCGTAGGAATTGCCGTGTCGTTGAGGGTCGCTTGTTAGTTAATACTATAGCCATCTTTAAAAATAATATCCAATAGCACGATAATGTTTATAGCCAGAATGCCAGACAAAAAAACAGCCCTCAATGAGGGCTGCTGTTCTCCAGTGATTGATTAAGTGCTATCCCATAGGCGAGAGGTAAGCGATAGTCACACCATCGCCGCCCTGGTTATCCGGGGCACGTTTATATTCTTTGATCAAAGGATGACTTTGAAGGGTATCCTGGATAGCTTTTCGCAAAGCGCCGGTCCCTTTCCCGTGGACAATGCGCACCCAGGGGAGCTCGGCCAGATAAGCCTGATCGAGGTAATCGTCCAGTGCTGCAAGCGCCTCCTCGACGATAAACCCTCGCAGGTGGATTTCCAGTCCAGGACTTTCTACCTTTGGCGCGGTGACCCCTCTTTTCTCAACAACCTTCTCTTTGGACTGCGGCAGCCACTCCAGGTTATCGGCATCTACCCGAAGGCGCATATTCCCCAACTGTACTTCGATGTTGTCGCCGCTATCGATGGAAACAATTTCACCCTCGGTATTCAGGTTCCGCACATACACACGATCACCGGGCCGGAGTTCACGTTGAGGAACAGGTTGAGCAGGTAGATCGGGAGCCGGTGTCACAACACGCTCGACCGGAGCTTCAATGCTCTCCTCAATAGCCTCGACTTTGGCTTCGATGGTTTCAAGTTCATCTTTGGTTGGGAGAGCGGCAGCAGCTTCAGGAGCTGGAGTACGTGCTGCCCGCTGTCGCATACTACGGAGTTCGGCCCGCACATCATCCAGTTCGGCGAAAGCCTGGGACTGTGCCTGCTCGATGATCTCACGCCGTTCCTCTTCGATGTCTTCCAGCCGATCACGGAGCTGGCGTTGGAGTTTGATAGTCTCCGCCTCCGATGCCTTCAACCGCTCCTCGATCTGGCGAATGGATTCACGAGCGCGGTGAATCTCATCTAACAGATCATCGGCCTGCAAGTCACCTTCCCCAACATAGCTGCGCCCCTCTTCAATGATGTGAGCGGGTAGGCCCAGCCGAGTGGCAATTGCCAGCGCGTTTGACCGTCCTGGCAGCCCAACGATCAGGCGATAGGTGGGGGCCAGGGTTTCAACGTCAAATTCGACGCTGGCGTTCAGGACGCCCTCGGTATGATGAGCGTAGAGCTTCAAGTCCGGGTAGTGGGTGGCTACGAAGGTCGTGATGCCCCGCCGCCACAGGTCATTCAGGATGGCGCGGGCAATGGCGGATCCTTCAGCCGGATCGGTGCCGGAACCGAGTTCGTCCAACAGGACCAACGACCGATCATCGGCAGCTTCCAGTATCTGGATGATGTGGGTCAGGTGGGCAGAGAACGTGCTCAGCGATTGCTCGATGCTTTGCTCGTCGCCGATATCGGCGTAAACCGTCTCAAAGACTGTCAACACCGATTCCTCTGAGGCCGGAAGATGCAAACCGCATTGCGCCATCAGGGTGAGTAATCCGACCGTCTTTAGCGAGACGGTTTTGCCGCCGGTATTTGGCCCGGTCAGGATCAGGATGTACGTTTCCGGATCCAGTTCGGCATTGATGGGAACTGCCGTCCGGGGATCGAGTAAAGGATGGCGGGCATTATACAGCTTGATGGTGCTGCCCGGTGTACGTTCCGGATCAAAGCCGATCAGGGTAGGCGGGTTGGCATGTTTCGCGGCGGCGTACTTCGCTTTAGCAAAAGCCACATCGAGGATCGCCAACGCCTCGACCGACCAGGTGATGTAATCCGCCTCCTGTCCAACTTCTTCCGTAACCTCCATCAGGATACGGTGGATCTCTTCCTGTTCCGCCAATTCGAGTTCGCGAATCTGGTTGTTGATCTCGACGGTGATCGTTGGCTCAATGAACAGCGTTGCGCCGGAAGAGGATTGATCGTGGATGATCCCTTTGATCCGTCCCCTGGCATCGGCCTTGATGGGAATGACGTAACGCCCGCTGCGGGTAGTGATCAGTGCCTCCTGGAGATAGGGGGCGTTCTTGCTGCTGGTGATGATCGTTTGCAACCTGCTGTGCAGCCGGTCACGCGCAGCGCGCAGTTCTTCCCGGATTTGCGCCAGGCGAACGCTGGCCGAATCCAGTATCTCGCCGTGTTCGTTGACGATCCGGTTGATGACGGCGATCAGATGTCTGTCGTCGTATAAGTTATAGGCAGTTTCGGCCAGAAGAGGAAACCGATCCGCGACACTGTTAATAGTTCGCTTCAGGGAGATTCCCGCCTCCAGCGTAGCCTTGATGGTCAGTAACTGCCCTGGGTTCAGGGTCACGCCGCGGGCTGCCCCTTCGACATCCGAACGAACATCCCTCGCTCCACCAACACTGGTCGTGGATTTTTCCTCTAGCAGTGTGCGGGCTTCGGTCGTTTCCTGTTGGCGGCGCTGCGCCTCGCGCAGATCGCCGGTTGGCTCCAGCGCTTCCAGTAGTTCATGACTGGCAGAAAAAGCCGCGTAGGCAGCCAATTGTGCCAGGATTTTATTCAATTCAAGTTTTTCGTAGGTTTTTGGGTTCATTCCAATACGTTCCAGATTTGTTCTGCATACCAGTGATGTAACTCAGCATTAGGGTGTCCATCATTGGGTAAGGCCCAGAGAGTCCGGTATGGCCTCTCGCCGAAAGTCTCCATATAGGCGGGGAACAGATCGACAGTTTCAAATCCGGCTTCCCCAAATGCATCCAACATGACGGTATATTTTCGTGCCGTCTCGGTCAGGATGATCTCCTGCCTATAGTCTAAGGCATAGGGCAGGCTGACAGCATACTGCTGCTCGATGCCACACTGCTCTGCCTGTGCTGCCAGGTCATTAATCCGCACTTTCCATTGATCAAGCCAGGGCTGCTCCGGGTCAAACAGGTCACTCTCCCAATCCCAATAGTCATAGCGCGAACCCTCCGCCATCCGATTGATGTAGTAATCCAGCAGATAAGCCAGGTCCGGGTTTGCTACCTCATCTGAGGTCAGGAACTTCCGGTCTTCTGTGACTGCTGGTGCACCCGGGAGTTCATCCAGATCGTTGGGAACTAGGCCCACCACCAGTATATCCGGCTCAAACTGGCAGCCGTAGATTTCGAGCATGTAGGTTTCATCAGCGGTACTGGCACCGGGCATCGCGGCGACAATGAATTCAAACTCATCACCTGCATAGCTGCGCAGCACCGCCGGAAAGTAATCTGCCTGTGAAACACCCTGGCCGGTGGTAAACGAGTCGCCAAGCAGCAGCACCCGTGTTACACCCGGCTCGGCCTCAAGATTATGTTCAACATCGCGATAACCTTCTTTATTTACGAAAAATTCAATACCTGGTTCATAGTAGACTTCGTAAGTCGGCCATACTCCCAGAACATGCTTCCGAGAGAAATCTGTACGGACAAAAAGCTCCAATCCGATCAGCATGATCAGGATGGTAATCCAGGTCAGGGTAGCCCCTTCAAACCACCGGGAAGATAGAGTTCGCTGCCCGACGGCACTCTGGGTGAAACTATACCAGTCCGCGATTACGACAGTTGCGGCAGATAGGATCAACCAGAATGATAACGAGTGCCCTGCCTCAAAGATATGCTTCCCGGATCGGTCTACAAACAATAATGTAACGATGATCACCATCGCCTGGCTATGCAGCCGCAGAAAAGCAGCCTGTTTAGCAGCAGGCTACCTGGTGATCAGATTCAGCAGATCGTGTCAGGCAACATTCAGGGCGACCATCACGGCAAAGCCGATCCAATACGGTACACTGTGCCCAGGAACGGTGATATGACCAAACCGATCCAGGATGAGCAGGCTGCCTATCCAGAGAACGATATGTGAGATGAAGTGAATTAAGAACGTTATAACATCTCCTCAAATGGGACGGTGGCCCCCAGGATGTTCCATCCACCATCAACGTAAAGCACCTCACCGGTCACCATCCGCGCCCAGTCAGAGGATAACCAGACTGCCGTCTGTCCGATATCATCCTGGGTGATGGCTCCACGCAGCGGGGCAACCTTTTCATGATAATGCAGCATCTTACGGAATCCGGCAATACCGGCGGCGGCCAGCGTCTTGATCGGCCCAGCGGATATGGCATTAACCCGGATTCCCTGCGGGCCCAGGTCGTTTGCCAGGTAACGCACACTGGATTCCAGGGCCGCCTTTGCCACACCCATTACATTATAATGAGGCATCACTGCAACTCCGCCATAGTAGGTCATGGTCATGATTGATCCCCCGTTGGGCATCAGCTTCTCGGCTCGCTGTGACAGCGCCACCAGTGAATAAGCGCTGATCTCCAGCGCCGTCTTGAAACCCTCCCGACTCGTATCCACAAACCGTCCATCCAGGTCTTCACGCTCTGCATAGGCCACCGAATGAACAAGGATATCAATTGTGCCATAGGTATCCTTGACTTTCTCAAATATCCGGTCAATAGCGGCATCGTCCGTTACATTACATTCTTCAACCAGCTTTACACCAATACTCTCGGCAAGTGGCTTAACCCGGCGTTCAAGCTGTGGAATACCATAGCTAATTGCCAGTTCTGCCCCTTGCTCGTGAAGTGCCTTTGCGATTCCCCAGGCAATCGAGTCTTTGTTTGCCACGCCGAATATCAGTGCTGTTTTGCCGTCTAGAAGACCCATCGATTATGCTCCTCCGGAAAAAAGTTTTCGTTTAACGTCTCCTTGATACGTAAGGATTATCCTTGAGCCAGAAGCGCCAGGGAATGCTGTGCCAGGGTTCTGGCACACTGTTGAGCCCTATTCGCGGCCCGGTGTTTACCTGATCATCCGGGATGGATTCCCCACGCTCAAGGAAGAGTTGGCTGCTATCTGCGGTCAGGTCGATATGGTTCTGAGTCTGGTCGATCCCTAATGCCATTGTCAGGCGACCGGGACCGCTTGCCCATTCTCTTTCCGGGCGGCCCGAACGCCGCGCAGCCATTTGATCTAACCCTTCAACCGGCTCTAAGGCACGAAATAATACGGCGGCAGGGTAATTATTGCCAGCATCTCGCGGCTTTGCGATCACGTTTACCAGCCAGTACATCCCATAAATGAGGTAGACGTAGCTGTATCCGACCGGGCCAAACAGGGGCGCGTTGCGTTCTGTCTTGCCACGATAACCATGACAGGCAGCATCATCCGGCCCGGCGTAGGCTTCGACTTCGACAACCCGCCCGGCTATCCGGCAGCCATCTACCTGATGGACGAGTGTGCATCCCAGTAAATCGCGGGCGACAGCCAGTGTATCGCGCTCAAAAAATGTTCGTGAAAGCCGCAATGACATGCCGCCAAGTTTAGCACCTTGACGGTAAACTGACGACAGCCAAGAACAATCGCCGCTCGGCAAAAAGCATGAGTACAGGCAATTTCCCTCCGACACGCCACCGGGCTTTGCACCAGAATACCAGCCTGGGTACAATTCTCTCGCACTTCACGTCTTTGTATCTTGCAGAGGCGGATTTGAAATTGGAGGCCTGAAAATCATGAAGCGACTAGGCTGGATATTATTGGTCGGTGCATTGTTGGCGCTGGCTGTGGTGGTTCCTGCAGCCGCCCAGAGTGAAGGACAGATCGGCGGTATCGTCTACAACGATAAAAATGGAAACGGCATCCGCGAGGAAGGCGAAGAGGGCGTCGGCAATGTCGAGGTCAAGTTTGACTCCGGCGGTTGGGATACGTCCATCGCAACAGCGGATAACGGCGCATTCAGCATTGCGCTCAATCCCGGAACCTGGACGGTGACCGTAACCGCTCCAAACGATTACGATGCGCCCGACAATACCGCGACCGCGTTTATTGGGAATCCCGGTGATGCGGTAACAAACCTGGAATTTGCCCTGGTTCCGAAAGCCGGAACAGCGGCGGCTGGAACCGACGAGGATGGTAACCCCCTGACCGTGCTCCCTGATTCGGGTGGTATTGTGTCATCCGAGATCATGATCGGTGGGTTAGCCGGTGTGATGTTGATTGGGGTTGCGTTGGTCATTATCGGGCAGCGGCAGAAGAAATCATCTTCATAATTAAGACGGTGTCTGGGGCGCAAAGCCTTGCGCCCCCTACCATCAAGGACCACCGTTTGAATAAAACTGCCTGAAGTTTATTCGTCAAACCCTGTATGGGTGTGGTATGAAAACCCCTCGGCCAAGTAAGACAATACCTGATCGGCACCCCGAATCGCCGACGGTTAACCCGTTAACCGCGATAGGGGTGTTGTTGATTCTCAGTGCGGCAACTGCACTGGTGACGTACTTTGTGCTGATTGTGCCATCGCAGATGGCCGCTGCACAAGGCCCGCCGGAGGAATTTATCGCCGCAGCTACCCGTCAGGCGGAGCTTGCTCAATCCGATAAGACCGGCACACCGGCAGGCTCAGAATCGGAGGACCTGACACTTACCCCCTCATTCCAGGCGACGCCGACTCTAGGCGCTACGCTCAGAGCCAACCAGCTTACACCAACGGCTAACCCGCATGGCGATTGGCCCCTGCCCGATTACGTGGAAGTCGAGTACTGGCTTTCGATTCCGGCACTGGGGCTCGAAGCCCCCATCATCGGCCTGGCCCCACGCGAGCAAGATGTAGACGGTGTAAAGGTGATGCGATTACCCGTCCCTAATTCATATTCGGTGTCCTGGGATACATCCTCACCTGAGCCGGGTTTTGGCGGCAACACCATTTTAGCCGGTCATCAAAATGTCTACGGTGGTGTGTTTGCCGACTTGAACCAGTTAAGCTATGGTGCGGAGGTTGCCATCTGGAGTGATTACGGCGTGTTCTCCTATTACGTCTCGACTATCGAATACATTGAAGAGGATTCGCAACCACTTGATATCAAGATGCAGAATGCTGGATGGTTGAATAATACCTCTGACAACCGCCTGACTCTGATCACCTGTTGGCCGCACAACACCAGCACCCACCGGCTGATCGTGGTGGCGACGCGCTAATGATGATAAAAGGGACTATTCCTGCGGTCGCCCCAATGAAGGATCGTACAGGGCTTTGGCGATCAGGATCGCGCCCAGCTCAACAATCGTGATGATGAACCAATTGAGCTTCACGGCATCTCCCATAAAGGTGTTAACTACCCCTGCCAACCCGGTTGCAACCAGCAAGATAGCCAGAGCATAGGTCAGCCACCCGGCTTGCCAGTCCGGTTGTAAATCCTGGAAAATCGCCGAGCCAAGCATAATCAGGCCGGGGATAAAAAGGGTTATCGACGGCAGAATGCTCTTGAAGATCACCCAACAGACTGCCGCGCTCAACAAGATAATACCCAGGGTGAGCAGTTCGAAACGCAGTTCGTCGCTTGATTTATTGCCTCGCAGCATGGCCTCTCCTCCTTGAGGTGTAATTGATAGTCATTAAGTATAGCCAGCATCATCAATTCTAAAAACTGCTCTGACAGTAACAATCGTTATGAAATTGTATAAAGACGGTACCTGAGATGCATAGCACGAATCCCCAGGTTCGGTATACTGGGAACATGTACCGTCGGGATTTCCTCAAGTTGTTGTTATTGTCCGGCACGGTGGTTGGATGCCGGAGCCTGTTGGCTGTCCAGCCAA
>JBNKDD010000122.1:0-15764 GCA_050288085.1 Anaerolineae bacterium | reverse complement strand
GTATCTTGCGGTTATTCTGCTGGTGGTCTTCGGGGTGAGGCACTACGTCCGCCGCGACAATGATCAGCCGTCCGTTCAGTCTGAAGTCGAAGAGGATGAGGACGACACTCCCTGACACCTTGAAAAATTGAATGAAAAACTGGAGTTTCGCCCAAAATAGCTCACTTTAAAAAATGCGAAACTCCAGTCTCATGAGAACCAGCCTTCGTCAATTACCCACTATTTCCCGCTTCTATGAGACACAGGTATGTACAAGAAGAACCTTATTGTTAACCAACGCTATTCTTGCTAAAGTAGCCCCTTCTTTTCCTGGTCTCGGTACCTGCCCTCCAGAGTTCAATACTAAATACAGGCGTTGACAAGTTCCATGTTTTCTCAGGAATTGCCATTTCTTTTGTTGTAGCCTCAATTTTTAAGGAGAATTTATGGAGAAAGATGACTATAAACTAATTGGCGAACAGGAATTTCTGGAAAGTCTTGCTAATGGAAAGTCTTTTCGAAATATCCTTATAAAAGATGCTGTTTTCGCGAAAAACAAAGCCAATGATCTCACATTTAGAAACTGTGTGTTCGATAGAGTTGATTTCACGAAGGTAAGTTGGATAGGGCTTAAGTGTACTTCGGTAATGTTTAGATCGTGTAATCTGTCCAATGCCGATCTAGAAGATGCAGTCTTTGAAAATTGCAGCTTTTTCGATCCCAACTCCCCAACGGAATCAAGAAGATCGCAATCTATTTATCCTCCGGGGGGCTGCAAATTTCTCAGGGCGAATCTCCATTCAGCAACATTTATGAACTGCGACCTATCTTTCTGTGTTTTTGAGGGAGCAAATGTGTTTCGCATTACCATAGAGGATTCCAAAGCAACCTCTACTAAGTTTTTCCGTGCCAATTTCAATAGTTCAGCCAGGCTCATAAATAACATTATGCATTATGCCGATCTAAGAGGTGCTCAATTGTCGAAGTGCGATGCTTCCCTAACCGACTTCCGATGGGCAAACCTCGATGAAGTAAATTTTACGGAAGCTGTATTGGTTGGAAGTAATCTGAGTGGCACAACTGTCCGATATGCTAAATTCGAGAAGGCCGATCTAAGAGGTGCGAACATCGCCTCTTTTGATATTCGCACAATTGACTTGCATGGCGCAAAAATATTTGAAAGTCAGATGCAAAATTTGTTAGAGAATTGCGGCCTCGTCATCTTTCCAGAGAATCATTAATGGTCGAACATACAGCAATGACCTTGAAGGAAAACGAACGAGGAGGTTATGGTGCCTCCTCGTTCGTTTTCCTTCTTGTGGAGAGACTTACTATTCCATCAGGATGACCTGAACAGTCGTGTGTTGGTTGGGTGTGCTTGTGATCGCCAGTTCGCCGCCATAAATTTCCACCAGCCCTTTGACAATCGCCAACCCCAGCCCTAAGCCCTGATCGGCTTGCAGCCGCCGTTCAAACTGCACATATTCACCGATCCGGGCGATCTGCCCCGGCGTCATCCCACGCCCTTCATTCCGAACGCACAGCACACAGTGGCCGGGTCGCGACCGGGCACTCAGCTTGACCGGTGTACCCGGCTCCGAAAACTTGAAGGCGTTATCGACCAGCTCCCGGATGATCTTCGCCAGGTCATCACGGAAGACCGGGAAGCAGACAGCCTGCGGAATATCCAGTTCTACATCGCTTTCGCGCCGGTAGTGAGCGGCCTCCCTTTTGACAATTGATGCAATATAATCCTGGGAGACTTCCGTTTCGAATTCCCGGCGGATATCGACGTTCAGGGTATCGATATCCTTCTTTCGCATCTCGATCCGGGCATAGGTGATGATATTCTCTACCAGCCGGAACAGCTTCGTGCTTGAGGTATTGATCTCCCCGACCAGCTCGACAATCTGCGATTTAGGTATGTCATCCGAGTCGCTGACGATCAGATCAGAATAGCCCAGAATGGTGTTCAGTGGGGCGACAATTTCCTGCGGCAGTGTGTGGATAACTGCCCCTTCCAGATTGCCAAGCCGCCGGGCATATTCCTTGTCAATTGATGCCCGCCGTTCTAACCGGGTACGGATAGCTTCAATAAGCTCCTGAGCGATAAAAGGCTTGGTCAGGTAATCGTCCGCGCCGAGGTTCATCCCCTGCCGGACCGCTGCGTATTCTGTTTTGGCCGTCAGGAAGATGAAGGGAATATTGGCTGTTTTCGAGTCGTTGCGCAGCAGTTGGAGGACTTCATGCCCACCCATCCAGGGCATCATCACATCACAGATGATCAGGTCGGGTTGGTTTGACCGGGCCAGTTCGACGCCAAAGGCCCCATTTTCTGCCAGAGTGACCTGATAACCGGCGTGTTTCAGGGTGGCTGATATTGCTTCCTGGTTGAGTGGATCATCTTCAATAACCAGTATCTCTGTCATGAGCTTCACCTCATCAAATGGAAGCAGATCATGGTTGATCCGTTTCCGCACGGGTGAACAGATTTTCTCCGGTCAGTGATAGGATGCTCTACCCATTTTATACATTTTGATTTATTTTAATGGCCATTGGCAAAGAGGTCAATTATAAGGGCAATGATCTCAGCCTGCTGGATGCACGCAGAAATATAATAGAATATATATTATTACAAATTTATTTCATTATCTTGATGGGTGCCAATCATGATATATACTAAAAAACAACGTTCAACTTTGTGTTGTTTACTTTCAGCATCACCTGACTGTAATTACTCATTTGCCATATCCTATTTGAAATTTAGAGAATCTGAACCCAAAAACAAATTGTTTGTAGCCTGCTTAGTGTGATGTTGATAGTTGACTATATATATTTAGTGTGATTAAAGGAATATCCAGGAATGTTTAAACGGCGTCCAACCATTAATCAATTGTTTACCTTACTCGTAATCCTGCTTGCAGTTCTGTTGGTTTCCTGTGGCACAGGTAAGGATGATGACCAATATACAATTGGCATCATCAACCTCACACCAGCCCTGGATACCATAATCGATGGGTTCAAGGATCAAATGGCCGAGTATGGATACGTTGAAGGGGAGAATCTCACGTATATTTACGACGGTCCGCCTGCCTCGATTGAGGAGCTCGATGGTCTCGCTCAGAAGCTAGTTGATGCCGATGTCGATCTGATTCTGAGTGTTTCCACACCGGCCACCCAGGCGGTCCAACGTGCTACCGCCGAGAATCCGATCCCGTGCGTGTTTGTTCCGGTGCAGGACCCTATCGGGGCTGGGATTGTGCCTAGCTTGGCCGAGCCTGGAGGGAACATAACTGGCGTGACGTTTGGGCTGGCGGAAGGAAAAAGACTGGAATGGTTTACGCAAGTCGCGCCGGGTATCAAACGCATCTATATTCCTTACAATCCCGACGATCCTTCACCCGTTGCTGCGCTGGAGTCGGTGTCAGAGGTAGCCGACAAATTGGACGTTGAATTGGTCCTTCAGCCCGCCCGCAATGCCGAAGAGGTCGCTTTCGCTTTTGAGAACATCCCTGATGATGTGGACGCCATGATGAACCTCCCTGATTCGATAGTGGGCCAGTTTAGCAGCGAGCAAACCGCCACTGCCATTGAACACAAATTACCGTTTTCGGTACCACTTAGTAGCGGTGTATCTGACGGGGCATTGATGTCATACAGCATGGAACCCACATCTGCTGGAAAGCAAGCTGCACGATTGGCCGATCAAATAATGCGGGGCACTGATCCCGCTGATCTGCCGGTGGAAGTGGCTGAGTTCTATCTGGCGATCAATCTGCAAACCGCTGAAGCTATTGGTCTTGAGGTACCTGATGAGGTTTTGCAGCAAGCCAATATAATTATCCGATAGGAAGAGCAGCAGATTAGCCTTTTTCGCGATTGTTTACCAACCTGTGGTTCATTGGCGAGAAGGTTAAGTCTGAAGGGGAGCCTGTCAGCGCGGGGCACATGATTTGAGGGCTGCTGCCAGCAGATCAGGTGGGCAGAAGGCGCGGACTCGCTCCCCATATTGGATCAGTGCGGGGTGAAGCTGCGGCGCTCCGATTTCGGTGGCGGCTGCCAGCACATAATTAACCATCAGCAGCGGGTCGTCGTGCTCGGCGGACATCTCCTTGATCAGCGGATCGACCATCCGGGGGTCGCGCCGCTCCGCCAATCCCTTCAACGCCTCGGCCCGGACGACCTCGTCCCGGTCGGTCAGCCGCCGGAGCAGGGCTTCGCGGATGGCCGGGGTATCATGATCGGTCAACGTGCCCAATCCGAAGGTAGCCCAGTCGCGCACCAGTTCGTGGGGGTCATGCATCAGGCTGATCAGGGTCTGGAAGGCCAGTTCCTCATCGTGCCCGATGATGCCCAGCACCACGCCCCAGCGCACCCGGAAGTCGCGGTGATTCTTCAAAGGGGCGAGGATTTCGACCGCACGCGGATCGCCCATGTGACCCAGCGCCGACCCAATCGCAAACAGCACTTCGGGATCTTTTTCAGCCCTGAGCAGATCGGCCAGCAGGTTGAAGGTCTCTTCCGGGAAGGAGCGCACCGGAATCCCCAATTGACCCAATATCCGCACGCCACGCTCACGGTCAACCGCCTGATTACTTTCTGTCAATGACCGGGCGGCCTCGAACACCTCGCGAGTCCCGCGCCAGTGCAGAAAATTGATCGCCTCCCAGAGCGCTTCATCCTCATCATCTTCGATGTTCATAATGCGGGAGATCAACAATTGAGTCGGCCCGGCGATCCAATCGATCAAGAACTGGACGCTGTCGCGGATGGCATGCACCTTTGGCTGTAAGGTTTCGTCCAGATCGATCAGGCCGTATGACGCGCCCAGCAATGAGGGGAAAAGTAAGTTCTGGACTTCAGGGGCGAGGCGGGTGTTCATCTCCGAGACGGACAGGTCTTCGATTTGCAGGTAGATTGATAGGAAGCGCTCGGCACTGCCACGGATGCGCTCAATCGCGGCTTCTTCTTTTTCAGGCAGCGATCCGCCGAGCAGGGTATTGGCCCGTCCAATAATCAGGCGGAGATGGTCGTCAGGTTGGTCGCTCATGGGTTATGGTTTGATTTACCTCTATACCCCCCAATCCTCGCGCGACCTGCGGTCGCTTTCGGATTTCGCCCCCCTTGCAAGGGGGGCAGACGCTGCACAGCAGCGGAGGGGGGTGAGCCTCTCACTGCAAAACAATTGTCCTGAGCACATCGCAAAACCGTTCGACTTCGGCTTCGCCGTTGTAATAATGCACCGATGCCCGCAGCAGGTCATCAAAGCCGCGTGCCTGCATATCCAGCAGCGACGAGCTTTTCACCGACACCGAAACGTTGATCTGCTGATCGGACAGGGCTTGCTTGACGGCATCAGCCTCTTTTCCCTGGACGGTGAAGGTCACGATCCCGCAGCGTTCTTCGCCCAGGTCTTGCACGGTCAGGCCGGGAATGTCGGCAAGCTGATCCCGCAGTTGACCGGCCAGATCGGTGACCCGCTCCTGGATATTGTCGAGGCCCCAACTCAGCGCATAATCAACTGCCACGCCCAGCCCGATCTTCCCGGCGATGTAGGATTCCCAGTTCTCGAAACGGCGGGCATCCTCCCGGATGGTGTATTGATCGGGGGCGATCCAGGTGGCGGCATGCAGATCAAGTAAGGGTGGCTCAAGCTGATCGAGTACGCTGCGGCGCACATACAGGAATCCGGTGCCACGCGGGCCGCGCAAATATTTTCGTCCGGTCGCAGACAGTATATCACAGCCTATGGTCTCCACGTCAAGCGGCATCTGTCCAATCGATTGGCAGGCATCGAGCAGATACAATACCCCGGCCTCCTTCGCGACCTTGCCGACTGCCGCCGCCGGGCTGACCAATCCGCCGTTGGTCGGGACGTGGGTCAGGGCGATCAGCTTGACCCGCTCGTCGATGGCATTTCGCAGCGCCTCCACGTCGATCTGGCCGTGGTCGTCGTTCGGGACGACCTCGACCGATACGCCGTGTTTCTGGGCTGCTTGCAAGAAGGCGATGTAATTGCTGGCATAGGATACCCGTGCTGTCAGGATGCGGTCGCCGGGCCGGAAGGGGATCGCGTAGAAGGCCATATCCCAGGCGCGGGTGGCATTCTCTATGATGGCGATCTCGTCAGGCTGTCCGTTGAGCATCTCGGCGAGGGCTCCATAGACCCGCTCGACCCGGTCATGGGCGAGGGCGGCAGCCTCATACCCGCCGTTGATCGCTTCAAGCTGTAGATGTTCAATCACGGCGTCGAGCACCGGTCGGGGCATCAACGAGGCTCCGGCATT
The DNA here is from genome assembly GCA_050288085.1 of Anaerolineae bacterium. Classification (GTDB taxonomy): domain Bacteria; phylum Chloroflexota; class Anaerolineae; order Aggregatilineales; family UBA3940; genus JBNKDD01. Next base: position 9,498 of record JBNKDD010000122.1, on the reverse strand, counting down.
GTTGAAATGCAGGACTTTTTCGCAGCCAGGGGTTTCCCGGCGGGCGCGTTCCAGATCGATAGGCATGGTGATTAGACTCTCCCGGCAGTGAGGAACAAATTTTTTCAAAGTGCATATGCGATTTTGCGGAAATACCCCCCATCCTCGCTGCGACCGTTGGTCGCAGTCTTCGGATTCGCCCCCCTTGCAAGGGGGGCAGACGCCGCTTTAGCGGTGGCGGGGGGTATTGTACATCATGGATTCGGATTTAATCATCCGGCCTGGCGTCGAGCGTGACCGGAATGTCAAGCGTTTCGCCATCCCGCACGATGGTGACGGTGATCTCCTCGCCGACGCTGGTGTAGCTCACCAGGTATCCGATCAACTGGTCGAAGTCCCGGATCGGGTAGTCATCAATGGCGATGATGATGTCACCGCCCAGCCGCACCAGGCTTCCCCGGAAGCTCACCTCATCTTCTGGATCGCCGCCCCGCAGACCGGCCCGGTCAGCAGAAAAGCCCGGTGACACTTCGGAGATCAGCACCCCGTAGGTGACCGGTAGATCGTATTCAACCGCCAGTTCGGCCAGCGTCACGCCGCCGTTGGCGCTGATGCCCAGATAGGGATATTCAACCTTGCCATTCTCGATGATCTGCGATGCGATCCGCTTGACGGTGTTTACCGGTATGGCGAAGCCCACGCCGGTATTGCTCCCCGTCTCGGTGCGGATTGCCCCGTTCACCCCGATCACCTCACCCTGTGAATTCAGCAGCGGGCCGCCGGAATTGCCGGGGTTGATGGCCGCGTCGGTCTGGATGATCAAGGGGTTGCTGAACACGCCGGTATTTGTCACTCCGGCGGGCAGGGTGCGCCCAACCGCGCTGACGATCCCGACCGTCATTGATCCGGATAGGCCAAACGGGTTGCCGATGGCGACCACCCGCTGCCCGACCAGCAGATTATCCGAGTCACCCAGTTCGACGGTGATCAGTTCCTTGTCTTTGGGGGGATCGACTTTTAATACCGCGAGGTCGCTGTAAATATCGGTGCCGAGCACATCGGCGATCAATACTGTGCCATCACTGAACGTGACCCGTACCTCGTCGGCATCGGTGACGACATGGTTATTGGTCACGATATGCCCATCGGTGTCGATCACAAAGCCGGAGCCGCTGCCAAAGTCAATGCTGCCGACATCGCCCATCTCGGCGCTCACATCGATGTTGACGACCGCCGGGTTAACCCGCTGGTAGATGTTGATCAGCAGCAGTTCTTCGGCGTCCGCTTCCGCGATGACGGCTTCCGATACCGGCGTGGGAATGATAACCGGTACATCAACCATCACTTCTTCTATCGGGGCGGCTTGCGCCGTCACCGAGACCGGTGAAACCGGTCCCTGGGTTTTGGGTGTTGTAAAAGGTGTTGCACAGGCTACTACCGCCAGCGCCATTACCCCAATAGCCAATACAATCCAACTGTAATGCTTCTTCATATTGCCAATGCCTGTTCACTTAAAAAACGATGTTGATTAGTACAAAACTTATTTTTTTGTAGGGACACGGCATACCGTGTCCCTACGGTTTGCTTATTAAGTGGAACAACATAATGGTTTTGAATAAAAACCTCAAAACCTTACTTGTTCCGAGTAAATAGCTTTTGCTATTTACCATACAGTTGGGCCATTTGATTTAAAGTTTAATGTCTGGCCCAACTTAGTTCCGGCTGTAGCTGGGATTGCGGATGCTCGCCAGTTCCCTGAACAGGGCGCGCTCCTTGCCGCTCAGGTCGGTGGGGAGATCAACGCTCACCCGGACAAACAGATCACCATATTGATCGGGCTGGCGAAGTTTGGGCATTCCCCGCCCGCGCAGCCGGATCAACTGCCCTGGCTGTGTCCCTACACCGATCTTCAAGGTGATTTTGTTGGTCATGGTCGATACCTGAACCTCGCCGCCCAGCACTGCCGTATACAGGTCGATCGTGATGTCCTGATAAAGATCGTCGCCGTTGCGCTCGAAACGCTGGTCATCATCAACCGTCACGTTAAGGTACAGATCGCCTGCCTGCCCGTTTGAGCCAGCCTGACCTTCCCCGGCGATCCGGACTCGCGTGCCGGACCTGGCCCCCTTGGGGATTTTTACCTGCAAGCTCCGCCCCTGTTTGGAGATCATCCGGGTGGTGCCATGATAGGCTTCTTCTAAACTGATTTTAATATCCGCATCCAGGTCCTGTCCGCGCATTTGATGTACCTGCCCCCGGCTTCGCATGCCACCGAATAAATCCTCAAAGCCCATCCCCATGCCGGTGTTCCGACCACCCAGATCGCCAAAAATGGTCTGGAAGAATTCGGAGAATACCTGGTTGGGATCGCCATATTCTACCCGTACCCCACCGGGTGCGCCGCCCATCCACTGCGACCAATCGAATCCGCCGGGCTGCCCGCCCCGCTGCTGCCATTGATGATAGCTCGATCCAAGCTGGTCGTAACGGGCGCGCTTATCGGCATCACTCAGCACTTCGTAAGCCTCGTTAATCTCCTTGAAGCGTGTTTCAGCGTCGGGTGCGTTGTTTACATCTGGATGATATTGACGCGCCAGCTTGCGAAAAGCTTTCTTAATAGCCTGGGCATCCGCATCTTTTGGGACGCCCAGTATTTTATAATAATCCTTATATTCCATAACCATGCTCTACGATCTAAAATTATCCCGGTTTTTTGCCGGGACATGAAAAAACGCCAGTTTAACTACCTATATTGTAACGGCTTATGGCTGCAAGGCCATTAAAGAAACATCAGAAATGGAAGCGGCCTTGCACAATGCTCCTGGTGCTATTTTTCACAAAATCTTCATAAATAAATCAGCGCTCTCTGTTATGATGGACAAGGAATTAATTCTTGCTTCACAGTTAAAGGAAGTTGCCAAAAAGGGGTTTTTAATTGTGGATGATTATGTTTTAATCGTTGATGATGATGAAGACGCGCGGCGAATACTCAGTGTAATTGTCAAGAGTCTGGACTTACCCTTTGAGTCGGCAGTGAATGGGCTTAGAGGGCTGGAGCGTATCAAACGCAGAAAACCCAGTTTGATATTGCTGGATTTGATGATGCCGGAGATGGATGGCTTTGCTATGTTAGCCAGCCTTCAATGCGACCCCGATACGCGGCATATCCCTGTTGTTGTCGTGACGGCCTGCACACGGGATCAGATCGATATGCTGCAACTGCCGGGGGTGAAGAATGTCGTCCCCAAAGGTGATCTGCTCGATCTCAGAGGGGTTTTGGAGAAGCTGCTTCATAAAGGCTCGCCGACTTTGATTGCCGGGTAGTAACGCTGAAGGATTGATAAAATGCCTCAACCTAATGCTTATCGGATTTATCCAGGCTTGATCATTTTTTTATTGATCGTAACCGGCTGCACCGTTTCGACACCGGAGCCGGATTTTAGTGAGGCAGCCGCGCCCCCGGTTACCCTGACCGCCTCCGGTTCAGGCGGGACGACGGCGATTTTACAGGCCATCGAGGTGTTCTTCGAGGCAGATACACCCGGTTATAATCTTGAGGTGTTAAGTGGAACCGGAACCGGTGGTGGCGTGGAAGGGGTGACCACCGGTATCTTGAGCGTTGCGGCAATGGCCCGCCCCCCCAAAGATAAAGAACTCGAAGCTGCTCCCAGTTTCCAGTATATGCAATTTGGTTTGAGCGGGCAGGCCGTTTTTGTGACGGCCAACGTTGGCGAGATCAACCTGACTGCCGAACAGGTCAGGGGAATTTTCTTTGGGGAGATCACCGATTGGTCTGAGGTGGGTGGCCCGGAGGGTGAGGTCTTCCTGTATGTGCGGGACGAGGGGGATTCGAGTACCCAGGCTCTCCGCGAGGCCATTTTTGGAGAAGACCCTTTTCCCGAATCAGCCCAGGTGATGACCAGCCAGGGCGATATGATTGCAGCGGTTGAGGGCACACCTTTTGCGGCGGGGTTCGGAACCTGGCCCGCTGTGCTGGCGGTTGGCGCGGATGTGTTCCCGGTGTCGCTCGATGGGATCGCACCCGGTGATACGGATTACCCCATTGTCGGCGAACTCGGTATTGGATACCTGGCCGAAAACGAATCAGCCGTGCAGCCCTTAATCGACTGGTTGCAGTCTGAGGGCGGACGCGAAATACTTAAGAGCCTGGATGTCATTATTATCGAATGACAGCCGGTGCGTACATTACTGGTAGTTCTTTGGAGAAATAAATGCGGCGGCTGATAAAGAATTTCAAGAATCTGAGAATCAGCTACAAACTTAATCTCAGCGTAATCGGGATGTTTAGCATCCTGATTGTTCTGATTATCTTGTTGCTACAATTTGGCAGCGCGCGCCTGGCCGACCAGATCAGCCGGGCGCGGGCCGGGGATGAGGTGAGGATTATCCAGGATCGCCTGGTTGAGGCCGAAAGTGACCTGCTGGCCGAAACCAAACTGCTGGCCGCTGTCCCTGGCTTGACCAGTGCTGTAGCTGAAGGCGATTCTGCGGCTATCCGCACCTTGATCCTGACCGGTTCAGCCGCACTTGATATCGGTGGCGTTGACGTTTTTGATGCGGAGGGTGCTCCACTGGTGACGCTCTCCAAATCGGGGGAGGCATTCAGCGGCGAGGAGGAGCGGCTGATTGGCCTGGCTTTGCTGGGGATCGAAACGACGGATGTGCTGATCGGGGAGAGCGGGGAGAAAGCAGCCCTTGCCTATGGGGCGACCGTCCCCTTGCGTGATTCGTCGGGGGAGATCGTCGGCGGGTTGGTGGTTAAACACCCGATGGATAGCGATTTCCTCAATGATATTAACTTTGACCGGGCCGGTGTTCAGCTTGTATTGCTCTATAAAGGCGAAGTTGTCTCTCACACATCGGACATTGAGTTGTACGAAGACTTTACCCAGTCTTTAGCGCCGACCGGGCAAGTTGTTGTTGGGGAGATGCCGGTAGAGATCAATGATGCTATCTACGCCCAGGCTTATATCCCCATTGAGGAAAATAATGCCCAGATGAATGCCGCCGTCCTGGTGGATATGACCCAGTTTTTCGACTTTCAAAACCGGGTTAAGCTGGGGCTAATCCCCGCGATGCTCATACTGGGTGCTGTCTCTATTGCAATCCTATCCTTTATTACCAATCACGGCATTACGATTCCGCTCAGGAAGCTTCAGGACGTCGCCGAACGGATGGTGGAAGGGAACTATTGGCGGCGGGCAACGGTCGATTCTGAGGACGAGATCGGACAACTGGCTGCCGCACTTAATGCGATGACCAATGCCGTCCAATCCCGTGAAGCCGATTTAAAGAATCTCTCCGACTCCCTGGAGGAACAGGTCGAAACCCGCACCGCCGAACTACGCAGACAGACGATCAACCTGGCCGGGGCCAACCGTGAACTGGCGATGGCCCGTCGGCAAGCTGAAGATGCCAACCGGCTCAAGAGCGAATTTCTCTCAACCATGTCGCACGAACTGCGCACCCCCTTGAATGCCATCAACGGTTACACACAGATCATGTTGGCCGGGATGGCGGGTGACTTCAACGACGAGCAGGGGGGCTACCTTGACCGGATCTGGGTGAACGGCAAACATCTGCTCAACCTGATCAACGATCTGCTTGATCTTGCCAAGATCGAAGCGGGGCGAATCGAGGTAGTCAAAGAGCCGTTGGAGCTTCAATCCTGGCTCGATGAGGTGACCGGTCAGGTCAGCGGGCTGGCCGAAGAAAAGTACCTGGACTTCGAGGTGGTGCTGGACGAACGTATGCCCCCCACGATTATCGCCGATTCTGCCCGGCTCACACAGGTGGTGATTAACTTGCTGTCGAACGCGATTAAGTTTACGGAGGAGGGGGCCGTCAAGCTGTCCGTCCGACGAGGCGGGAAAAGCAGGTGGGAGATCTCGGTCAGCGATACAGGCATCGGAATCGCGCCGCATGCACAGGAATACATTTTCGACGAGTTCCGCCAGATTGATGGCAGTTCACAGCGGAAGCATGGCGGTACCGGCCTGGGGCTTGCTATCGTGCGGAACCTGTGTTTGTTGATGGGAGGCAATGTTCGGGTGAGGAGCCAGGTAGGGCAGGGCAGCACGTTTACGGTGCTGCTGCCGCTCGATGCTGTAACTGAAGAGGTACCGTTGGGAGAGAGAGAATAGTGTCTGAGAATAACAATAGTAACGCTAGCAAGTGGGTTGTTTTGATTGTAGACGATGATTTTGATAATCTGAATGTAGCGGAAAAAGTTCTTACTTTTCACGGTGCAAAGGTTCACACGGCTACCAATGGTCGAGAAGGACTGGAAAAGCTGCGGGAGATAGACCGGCCTACCTTTATCCTGTTGGACCTGTCAATGCCGGAGATGGATGGCTGGGAGACGCTGGATACCATCCGTAAGGATATAAGCCTATCCTCCCTGCCGGTGATCGCCCTGACCGCTCACGCGATGCCCAGCGACCAGGAGCGTGTGGAAAAAGCTGGCTTCGACGGGTACATCGCCAAACCTTTTTCATTAGGGACTTTCTTAGAAGAAATCAAAAAGTGTCTGAATAATCATGCTCTGAAATACCCTGCTTCAGAAACTCAGGAGACAAAGGTATGAAACCAAATCAATGGCAAGTCTTGATTGTAGAAGATGAAGACGATAGTTTACAGATGGTGGCAAAGATTCTCCGGCATCATCATATTAGCGTTCATGTGGCGCGGAATGGGAATCAATGCATCGATATGCTCAAGGATGTCGATCCCACCCTGGTGATCATGGACCTGGCGATGCCGGAAATGGACGGCTGGGAAACCCTGATGCAGATGCGCTCCGACCCGGATACGGCCCATATCCCGGTGGTGGCGATCACAGCCTACCATTCGGCTAATGTCGCTCAGGATGCGATGGCCGCCGGATTCGACGCCTATTTCCCCAAACCCCCCGATGCCTTATCATTTGTCGATAAATTAACTGAAATTATTAACGTGTAGGGGATGCGGCGTATCTGATCAGAGAGAGGGCAAATTTCTGAATTTACCCTCTCTTTGTTAATCACAATAGGCGGCCAGCCCGCGATTTTCCTCCTGGATGGCCTGCTCCAATAATGTGATGAAGTTGGTGTAGTGCTTTACGATCCGCTTGTTGGTAATTTTCGCCCGGCAGTCTGTGCAAATCGCCAACAGTGCTTTGATCTCGTAGCTGCGCAGCGCAAAATCCCAACCCCCGTCAAAGAATATTTCTCCTCGATTCGGATACATCTCACAGGCGCATTGCTGCCAGACACATATCATCACATCGGCCTGTTTGTATCCTAACCCGCCGATGTAGCGATCTTCGTCGGGGTACTCCGGCATTTCTTCGGTATCCATCAGCCAATAGAAATCGAGCATGTTAAATGGTGTCCACTAGGTGCTATTTTTCTGCCAGTTTTCAACCACATTGATTGCTTCTGGCGAGTTGATCTTTTCTAATGCCGTGATAATAATTTTGTTCAGTAATGTTGGTTCCGTAGTGAGCATTGATGCCAATGGCTTAACCGCACACGGGTCGCCGGATTCGCCAAGGGCGAATATAGCACTCCGCCGAACCTCTTTGTTTTCATCTGCAAGGGCTTCGAGCAATGATGCCACAATCCTTGATGAGGAAGAAGATAGGTTTGATAATGCCGATATCGACCAAACACGAACCAGCCAATGCTGGTCTGACAGGGTCTTTAGAAGAGGTTCTACCTTCCTGGTGTCTTTGAATTGACTCAAGCGGCTTGCAGCCAGGACACGAATTGCTGGATCTGGATCAGACAAAAGTTGGATAAGGTCAGGTACAATAACATCGTCATCTAGGTTCTTAAGAGCTCTTCGAACTACCAGACATTGAAAATCACTGCCAATGCGATATATCGGTACGAATAAATCCAGTGCACGCTGGTTGTTCAATTTAACCAACGCATAAGCACTGAGTTCACGGACATAGTAGTCCTTATCTAATAAGAACAGTTTGTAGAGCAAGTCAACCGTTTCTTGATCGCCAATTTCACCGAGGGCTCTCACTGTTCTATAACGAATGCGTTCGGGTTGGCTTTCGTCTAAAACCAACTGCTTCAAAGTGTCAGCAGCTTCTTTTTGATCAAAATGTATACCAAACAAAACATATAGTTTAGCTGTGGGTGTTCCTTCAATATACATTTCTGCCGCGTTTAGAGTCTCGATCTCTAACATGTAATCCCTATTCAACCAACTCAGGTTGCCCTGTTTTATCGCTAGGAAGTTCCGGCACATACTCTACAGTCACCTCTGCCCCAACAAAGTTCTTTAAATCTTGTGCAATTTGGCGTCCCATATTGTTAAATCGATCTAAATCCCAAACAGCCGCTATAGAAGGGGTCAAGCGCCCAAAATACAACGCAATCCACTGATAAAACTTATCGCTTAGTTCTTGTGGTAGATTGATATCCTCATGCTCCAACATGCCTACGCCGCCATCAGGAGTGACATACCAGATACCGGAACTCTCGTATTCTGCCAGGACACGTATCTTAACCGGGGCTTTCATGTCGAACTTTGAACCTTCTACTTATGCGCTGATAGTATGTCTCGAATCTCTGCCTCTGATGGAATAGGCGCTTTCCAGCCAACACCCATTCCAGCTTCGCGGGCAGAATCCCATAGCGATTGGAAAAGCAAGGTAGCTGCTTTATCCTCGCATGAATATGACGCCTCTGTTATGATGGTGAAGGTGAGGCGTAACTCTGACAGGGTTTTTTGATCCCTCTGGTCACTGGCTTCTACCAGCCGTTGGCGCAGGGCAAGCATCAGTGTAAGCAGGGTTAGCCTGTCGGTGTTATCCATTCCGGTTATTCTCCGATTTCTGGTGCAGGTGAAGTTATTTCAGCATATGAACAAGCTGGCCCGTGCTGATTTCCCATTTAGCAATCGTATCATCCAGGGAAAGGGAATATAGCGTCTCGCTATCGGGTGACCAATGCACGAATGTTTCGTCATCCTGCTCTTTCAAGTGATGTAATAGTTTCCCAGATACGACATCCCACACCGCAACAGTTCCATCAAATAATCCTGCTGCGATCATTGACCCATCAGGTGACCATTTCAGGCTGGTCACAGAAACCTCATCGACAGGCAGTGTTAATTCAGATTGCTGTTCGCCAGTGCCTATATCCCAAATAATCACCGAGGTCGAGTCCCTCCCACCTACAGCCAGGAATGTTCCTGTCGGGGACCATGCACTTTTATCGAAGGCGTGTTCATGCTCAAGGGTATGGACGATCTGCCCGGTTTCTGGCTCATAGACGGTTATTGTATGACCACATCCGGCTGCAACTAAAGGACTACCATCTTGTTGCCAGATTACCTCAATTTGGTTCCAGGCTAATGCTCCCTCGCAAAGATGGGCATCCAGAACATAGACAGGTTCACCTGTAGTTTTGTCCCAAACAATGCTCCAATTTGGTGGCCTTTCAGCAGACACTTCTCCTATGATATAACGATTCTCTGGGTCAACCTCCACTTTGAATA
>JBNKDD010000121.1:0-15931 GCA_050288085.1 Anaerolineae bacterium | reverse complement strand
TTTGCCATCAATATGACGATGTGGTCTACTGCCCTGACTCTAACGACTGCCGCCAACGTCACCCTGCTGGATAACACTGCGCCGCTGTGGGTTGGCCTGGGTGCCTGGTTGATTTTCCGGGAGAAATTGCAGCCGTCTTTCTGGTTGGGTCTGACGGTAGCAATGATCGGGGCGACTCTGATCGTTGGGCTGGATGCTTTTCGCGGGTTTGAGGTCAATCCCGGCGATCTGATCGCGTTGGCGGCGGGGATCGTCTATGCCATCTATTTGTTGATCACCCAACGAGCCCGCGAAGACATCGATAACCTGACCTACCTGTGGCTGTTCACCACGAGCGGGTTGATCGTGGTGGCGCTTTACACGGCTGTACTCGGTAATTTGTTTGTGGCGCTTCCATTGAAGAGTTATCTGGCGCTGTTCGGATTGGGGCTGGTTTCGCAGTTGGGCGGGTGGCTGCTGATCAATCATGCGATGGGGCAGTTACGCGCCTCGCTGATCTCCGTTACGCTGCTCGGCCAACCGATTACGGCTACTGTGCTGGCGATTCCCATTCTGGGTGAGGTGCCCGATATCTGGATCGTGATCGGTGGGTTGATCACGCTGGCCGGAATCTACATTGTTCTCCGGCACGGCAGCCAGTAGAGGATGAGTAGCTCCTTTAGGAGGTAATTGTGAATGAACTCAGCAGCCGTGAACGAGAGGTTGCTGCATTGCTCTTACAGGGTAATGGTAACAAACAAATCGCTGCCGCACTTGGCATCACCGTCCGCACGGTGGAATTTCACCTGAGCAACATTTATCGCAAGTTAGAAGTAGCATCACGTACGGAAGCTGTCCTGGAACTTGGGAAAACCCGACTGTTGGAATCCACAGGTAACGGGAATCCACAGTTGGCGCGGGAAGCATGCCGGTTAAGAATGGGGCAAGGAGGATAAAGATACCCATGAAAAACCGGTTTTATATTATTGGCGGCTTCCTGGCCGTGGTGATCGTGGCGGTGATGGTTGTCCTGGTTAGATCGCAGGCAAGTGATTTTCATTCTGATGAGGAAATCGCGAGAGAAGCACTAAAATCGGCGGAGAAGTACTTTAACAGCACCGAAATGAAAATCAGCGCACAAGACCCCGTTCAGATTGGGACGACGGTGCTAAACCAGTTTTTGAAGCAGTTCAGACAAAGGGAAACCCATTACGGTATCCGATTAGTATCTTATGAGATATTAGCGCTTGATTTTGTTGAAGAGTCCAACGATCATCTGTACTACACGGCAGACATCAAAGTGACCCCGCAAGATGAAACTATATTCCTGAAGATAATAGGCGGCGCTATTCCCTACGAAGAGGACGACGATGATGTGTTCATCACTTTTGGCTTCACGGTGTTTCGACAAGGTAACCTGTACAAGCTGGTAGACATTAATTCCGAGGATCAGGGATCGCTTGTAGACTAATCTCCCCGGCAAGGCAGCGGCTAGTTGGTGTACAATCAGGGTGGAGATGATTCAGGAGGTAGGGCAATGGTGATCGAGAAAACCCCGGTTGTTATTCTAGGGGCAGGTGGCTATGCTAAGGTTGTGTACGAAATACTCTCCACCCATTCAGATCTGAATGTAATTGGCTGCACAGACAAAGCACTCGGTTTGAGCGAACGCAGCACCGGCGAAGATATCGCCCTGCCGATTCTGGGGGATGATGATGTGCTTCCCAAACTGGCGGAAAAATACTTCGGATTGCAGGCGGTGCTGGCCCTCGGCTCTGACCTGATGGAGGCCCGGCGGCGTTTGATCCATGTCCTCGACCTGCAAAATATCCGCCCGATCTCGGCCCGGCATCGCAGCGCTGTGATCTCGACTACTGCCAAACTCGGTGCAGGGACGGTTGTCCGGGCCGGGTCCATTGTCAGCGCGGGAACGATCATTGGGCGGCACTGCATTTTGAATTTAGGGGCCAGCATCGATCACGATGCCCGGCTGGGTGATAACATATTTGTCGGGCAAGGGGCGAAAATCTCCAGCCACGTTGAGATTGCCGATCACGTGGTGGTCGAGATGGGGGCCAAGATCAACAGCCGGGTACAGGTTGGTGAGGGGGCACGCCTTACTGCCGGTTCGTTTGTCAACACTGATGTTCCCGACCATGCAGTGGTCGTCGGTGTGCCGGGGCGCGTGGTGCGTTATGTGGATGGTTAGGTTAAGGTCAAATCGTGAGAAATAAATACATTGTTCCAATCATCGCCATTTTGCTGGCTGTGATTGCTTGCAGCCTGCCTGCCTTTTCCCCTACACCAAACACAACCCCAACAACTGTCCCCATCCCATCTGCAACGGTTTTACCGGGGCAGACTGCTTTACCGACGGTGGGCGGGGAATCATTCATAGAACAGGTCGAAGCGACGCCTTCAGCGACGCCTTCAGCGACTCCGACCGTCACCCCATCATCAACGCCACTGCCACCCACAGCAACGCCTTATGGCTGTCTGCGCCCACCCGACGATTACACCATCGTGATTCTTCGCGATGAATATCAATTGAGCCAGCGTACCCTGGCGATGCTCGAACATGCCCAGACCCTTTACGGCGGTTCGCATGATTTCGTGAAGGCGGTCACCCAGGGGTCATATCATCCCGGTGTGGATGCCAGTTTTGGAACGCATGATGGCGGCGGGGCGGTCGATCTATCGCTGCGTGATTTGAACAATTGGCACGATGTGATATATGATGAGTTCGACGCCATCATCCTGGCGCTGCGACAGGCCGGTTTTGCGGCCTGGGTGCGGGATATTGACGAGCTTTATGTAGGCTCGCCGATACATATCCACGCCATAGCTATCGGAGATAAGGATTTATCCGAGGCGGCGCAGTTGCAGCTTACCGGCCCGGAGGGTTATTTCCGGGGAAATAATGGCCTACCCGAAGACCCTCCGCTCCCGGATGGGTGGGGTGAACCGGTCATCTGTCCCTGGATGCTCGAGATGGGCTACCAGGATTTGCGGTAGAAACAATAGCGTAATAAGATGTATCAATGTGCGAAAATGGAAAGGATCTATCAAATTTGAAACAATCCTGATTATAATACTGGAGTATATTTGATTCTCTGGGCACTTAGTAGTAACATCCTAAAATAACCATATTCACCAATTACTGATTCTGCATTGCTTCCAAAAGTTCGGGGGAATACATGACGGACGAGAAAACCACCGACGCTGGGGATAAACTATTCTATCCTAATAAATGGGCCCGCGTTGTACTGACCTCGGCTGAAGAGGTTATGGGCAAGAACGGCGTAAACGCCTTGCTCAACATGGCAAACATGGAAGACATGATCGACAACTACCCGCCAGATAACATGAAGAAGGAGTTCTCCTTCGTCAAGGTAGGAAAGCTCCAACAGGCTATCTGGGATATGTACGGGAACCGTGGGGCACGCGTTTTTGCCACGCGGGCAGGCGAGCAGTCTTTCAAAGACGGTCTGACTCAATTCAAAAGCGTCGGCAAAGCTGCCGAAGTGGCGATGAAAGTCGGAACCCTTGAGGCTAAGGCCAAAATCGGTCTGGAGTTCTTTTCCAAGTTTTTCAACACCGTGAGCGATCAGAAGATCGTGGTCAGTGAGGATGAAAAACACTGGATCTGGACGATTGAAACCTGCCCAATGTGTTGGGGACGCAAATCTACTGAACCGGTCTGCCATCTGGGTGTTGGCGTGCTGATGGCCGCTTTTGCCTGGGTGTCTGACGGCAAGAAGTTCCGCATTCTTGAAACCGAGTGTAAAGCGAAGGGTGACAAGAACTGCGTCTACAAAGTCGAGAAGGTGCCGGTCGAGTAAGTTTACTCGCCGCTCTAAAACTCGAAGGCTTCTTGTCTATTGTCGGTGATTATGCTATAGTCCAGAACGACGTTGCAAGGGGGGCTAAGCCATGCCCAGGGCGGCGTTTTGGAGTTTAATTCGGGGTTGCAAACACCTTCCTTACTAATACCTTCAGGTATGTCTTTTGAAACCTGTTGACCATCATACACAGCTAGGAGTAGACATTGACGAAGTCCCGCACTGAACAAATGATTGAACGGCTGCGCGATCTACAAGTCAGCTCACCGGCTGTGGAAGCTGCCGCAGTGGTGAGTGTAGATGGCTTGAGCATGGCCTCTTCTATGCCGGCTGAGGTTGAAGAGGATCGTGTGGCGGCCATGTCAGCAGCGATGCTATCGCTGGGTGAGCGTATTGCCAGTGAACTGGGTAGAGGTACGCTCAATCAGGTCTACATCAAAGGTGAGAAAGGCTATGTAATCCTCATGGCGGTCGGAGACGAAGCTGTGTTAACCGTCCTGGCGCGTGAGGATGCCAAGCTGGGCCTGATTTTCTTAGATATGGGCCGCGCTGTCGGAGACCTGGAAAAACTGCTTTAGGCAGTTTATCCATTGAGGTAGTTGTCCACTAGCCGATCGACTATGTCTGGGTTCCGGGCAGGCTTTGCAGCCTGCAAACGAGCCGGACAAATTTATTGTGACCGGATAATCCTCCTATCAGGAGGATAATTCGGTGTTTCGCATCGCGACGTGTTATTGACGAAAGAAACACTCCGATGGTTCAAGAACGTCACCAAAAAATTCTGATTGTCGAAGATGATCTTGACCTGGCTGAGATGCTGAATGCTTATTTCAGTGTCCAGGGTTACCAGGTCATAAGTTTTGCCTGGGGTGAGAAGGCCGTCAACCAGGCGATTGACGATCCCCCGGCCCTGGTGATTCTGGATATTCACCTGCCCGATATCGACGGCTTTGAAGTGTGCCGCCGCCTGCGGGAAAGCCACATCACGCGTAGTGTCCCGATCCTTTTCTTAACCGAGCGCAGTGAACGTGACGACCGGTTACACGGGTTGGAGATGGGCGTGGTGGACTATATCACCAAACCATTCGATATCCAGGAATTACGCCTGCGGGTCCGCAACGTTCTCCGCCGGGTGGATACTTCTTCCACCGAGAACCCGGTTACCAGCCTGCGGGAAGGGGACGCGATCAACGATGCGCTCCGCTCCGTAGCCGGTGGGGAACGGGAAAATTGGGGCATCCTGACCGTGCGGCTGTTGGGTTTCGATACCTATCGAGAGCTGTATGGCTTTATCGCCAGCGATGATGTCCTGCGCGTCATCAGCCTGATCATCGATACTGCCTCACGAGAAGTTGGTGGGAAAGATGCTTTCTGTGGTCACCTGGACCAGGAAACCTTTTTGATGATCGTCTCTGCCCCAAAGCTCAAAACTCTTCAGGAACGTATCCTGGCGCGAGCCGAACAATCCCTGGAATATTTCTATCCCAGAAGTGACCGGGGAGGCAACGCGCACACCGAGAACCGTCTGCGGTTGGTCATGCAGCACATGACGGAAGGTGATGCCACGTTTGAAAATATAGAAGAACTGAAGGGCCGCCTGTTAGAACGCCTGGTTGAATAGTTCCTTCTTTATCGCATAACAGACACGGTGCCTGTGCTCGTGTCTTTTTTGTTTGGGAAATTTACTACAGTGTACTTAGCGGGGTTTCGCTCATCTCAGGTCCTCCTGTGTTCTTTTCCTCCCTGTCATTATCCCTGATTTTGAAGCGATTGTTCTTGGTTTATCCCGGCTTGATTGCTATTCCGTCCAGTCTGCTATACCATAATCAAACTCTCGAACTGCTCTTTCTCGATCATCCGTTGTATGATGGTTCTACTTGAATATATAGCGGAGGATAGCATGCCCCATTACACAATCAACGGTCAAGACATCCACGTTCATGAAGAAGGAAAATCTACCGGAAACAATGTTGCGGTTCTGATTCATGGCTGGTCAAGCTCATGGTTTGCCCTGTCTCCTCTGCTGCCTTACCTGGGTCAGCGCCACCGGTGTTATGCGATTGACTTGCCCGGATATGGTGAGTCACCGGCCCCGGAGCATCGCATTACGATCCCGGATTATGTTGAAGTCGTCGCCGGGTTCATCCGGCAGGTGTCGCCTGATAAGCCAATTGTCCTGGTTGGGCATTCAATGGGCGGGATGACCAGTGTGGCTCTCACCTTAAAATATCCTGAGCTGGTTGAGCGCCTGGTTTTACTGTGTCCAACGATCAGCGGACACCTGTCTTTTCGCATCAATCTGGCTCTGACTCCGTTCGTGATCCTGGAGCGATTTAAACTGACCAGTGCGATTGTTGGCACCCTTGAACCGATATTCGGTATCACCGATGGCCTGCTCCGTCCAATCCTGTTTGCCGACCGATCAGGCATCACCGAGGAGGATTATAAACGGATTAAGAGCGACACCCGCCGCCGCGATCAAGGGCGTGTGCGGGCTGAGTGTTTCCGGGCGATGAGAGAAAATGATCTCCGGGGACAGCTTCACAAGCTCCAGGATGCTGAGAAGCATGTGCCTGCCCTGGTGATCTGGGGGATGGAGGATAATACCGTTCCTCTGCGTGATGCCAGTGTTGTCGCTGAAGATTGGCCGGAGGCCGACCTGCGGGTTATTCCTAATGCCGGGCACTGGCCTCAGTTCGAAACACCGGAGATGACTGAGCGTTATTTGCGGGCCTTTCTCAGTACACCAATCAAGCTGCTCACCTTAGACATCTGAGGAAAGGATTTTCTGACAGTAGCCCGGCAATCTGTTACACTTAGGGTAGGGCTTTTACAGTTCATATTGAGAGTAATAAATGAACAGTATATATGAGGAATTGAAACGCAAGCTGGGGGACGAGTTTGATCCAAATGCCGGTTTTAGTACCCTGGATATGATTCATTTTCCGGCCCCGGTGCGGCGGATCGTCCGCATAATGCTGCGTAAAGCGGAGATGTCTCACGAGGAATTGCACAAAAAGATCCAGGAGTTACCCGAAGAAAAACGCCCCTCTCCAAAAGAGGTTGACGATTCTTTGGAAGCCATGATTGAGGTTGGTTGGCTTGAACGGGTAGAACGCGACGGCGGCAACCTCTACCGGATCGATATGGGGAAGAAATCTGGCAGCGAAGTTACCAGGGCCAGCCCCAATCAGAAGACCAAAAGCACGATGAGCAAGCTCTGGGACACCTTCGACGAAGCAGCTAAAGAAGAGGGTAAACCGGCTCTCGACCTGCGCCGCGAAAAAGGCACTGCTTCGACGTCGGATATCCTGGCTGGCCTGGGCGAAGGAAAAGAAGAGGAAAAGAAAGAAAAAGAAAAGGAAGAAACGCCTCCCGATCCAATAAAGGCCGAGGCAGAACCTAACAAAGCAGCTACTCCTCTTTCCAGCACACCTTCGGCTTCTGATAAGAAGGAGCCGGTCAAAGAGACGAAGGAAGCTCCAATGATCACCCAGCAGGATGCTACCCCAACCGGCCCACCTAAGTTATCCAGGCCGGAACCCAAGAAGAAAGCTGGCAAGCGATTATTGGACAGCCTGTTTAAGAGCGACAAAGACAAAGAAGAATAATCCCGTTGATGGCTATCAAAAGCGGGTGCGAACGTTGAGGTTCGCACCCGCTTTTATCTTTTTCTGCGAGAAGATCAGGGGAGGAACTCGTTCGTGAAAGCTGCTTCTATGTCAATCGGCGCATCGATCACGCCATATTCGACCATCCAATTGGTGTAATCTTCCCACACGCTGGCTTTTTGCTCTCCCCAGCGTGGTGCATCTGCCTGATATTGCTCTGACAGCCACGCCTGACTCTTGTGAATCACTGTACTGTCATATTCCGGGGCGGCTTCGAGCAGGATATCGGCGGCTTCGTCCGGGTTTTCGATGGCAAACTGGTAGCCCTTTGAAATGGCTGACAGGAAAGCCCTGACGGTCTCCGGGCGGTTGGTGATGGTTTCCTCGTTGGCAATGAATACCGGCGTGTAGTAATCGGGGATGCAGTCGAAATAGTCATTCATCATGACGATGTTCAGGTCAACCCCCTGCTGCTCCGCCAGAAAGCCCTGTGTCCCATAGAAAATCCAGGCCAGGTCGATCTGTTCTTCATCCAGCAGAGCCAGCGGATCGCTAAAGCCGGTATCCACGATTTTCAACTGACTGAAATCACCACCTGCACATTCCATTAGCCCGCGCAAAGTTGGTTCTTCAAACAGTGTTCCGAATGAACCGTAAGTCAAGCCCTCAAAATCAGCGGGGGAAGTGACACCCATATCAGCGCGGGAAGCGAAGCCAGAGGTGTTGTGCTGGATGATGGCAGCAATCGAGACGATCGGCACATCATCCGCACGGGAGAGCGTCACGTATTCCTGGAAGCTGATCCCAAAATCTGCCGAACCGGTAGCGACAGCCTGTTCGGCGTAAACTTCACCGGGCTGGACGATGTTGACGGTCAAACCAGCCTCTTCAAAATAGCCCTGCGATTCGGCTGCAAAAATGCCTGTGTGGTTAACGTTGGGCACCCAGTCCAACATCAGGGTGATCTCGTCAGCTTCCGGCTTCCCACCGCAGGCGGTCAAGAGTAATAACAATATCATCAGCATCAAAAGTGTTTTCTTCATGGGATATTTCTCCTATCTCTACATCCCCAATAATTGTTTGCCGGGGCGAGATATATCTCGCCCCTACGCCCAGAATGTTCAATCAATAAATTCCGGTTCCTTCCCACTGCTCAACCCGCTGCGTGGAGTAGTACCAGGGCAGCACCGCCCGCTCGATCAGGTAGACGATCACAAACAGGCCAATACTCAGCAGGGAGGTGATCAACATGGCGACAAAGACCTGGTCGGTTGCCATCGCATTTTTAGAACGGAGCATGTACAAGCCCAGTCCGGCTTTCCCCCCGACCCATTCGCCAATCGTTGCGCCTACCACGCTGTAGGTCACCGCCACCCGCAAACCGGAAAAGAAGGACGGCAGCGCGGAAGGCAGCCGCACCATTCGCCAGATTTGTCCCCGGCTGGCCCCCATCGAACGCAGCAGGGCGATCAGGTCTGGGTCGGTGGAGGCCAACCCATCAGCGGTGCTGACCGCCAAGGGGAAGAAACAAACCAGCACCACGATGATGATCTTGGGGGCCAGGTCAAACCCGAACCAGATAATCAGCAGTGGGGCAATCGCCAATACCTGCACGGTTTGCGAAGCCACCAGGATCGGATATAAGGCCCGGCGCAGAAATACCGACAGGTCAATTGCTGCGGCCAGTATCACGCCCAATACAATCGAGATCGCCAGCCCGATCAGCGTTTCGATCATGGTGATGCCGATTGCCTGGCCCAGCAGGTCGCGGGTTTCCCACCCGGCCCGGATCACCCCGGTGGGCGATGGCAGGATAAAGGCCGACAGGCCGCTCTCCCAGGCGATCACCTGCCAGAAAATCACGACAAAGGCGATCAGGAGGGCAGGTGGTAGGGTCTCTTTCAGCCAGCGGGGTTGGCGGTCTTTACTCACGGTACTTGCCGACCTTCTCTTCGATGGTGGTCCCGCTAACGCTGTCGCCGATCTTGATCAGGGTAACGACCTGCTGTGCACCCCCCTCGAAGCAGGCCAGGTGAGCGGCCTTTGCCACGTCGAGCAGGCGATCAAGCTGCCCCTCCATGACAGTTTCCATTGGCCCGACTTCGTATTTCACACCGCTTTCGGCGATTACCTCGATGGCTTTATCGACGACCGGGAAAACATCTTCGACCAGTGGTAAGACCTGGATAGATACGTTTACCGTTCGATTCTCATCCATGTTGATTTCCTTTCCTATGCACGGCCCAGCGTGTGGACGGCCAGCAGCAGCCCTTCTCGTAGATCAACCTGGGCGGTTGATCCCAGAAAGACATTGCTGACGCCCCGCGCCGGGCCAAAGAGTAGTGTCTCATCTCGTAAGGGATATTCCAGGCGATGGGTCTTGACGCCCTGTGCATCGCCGCCAAGCGGGATCAGCGACAGGGTATCACCCGGCTGGCCGCTAAATTGATCACCCGGCGGGCGGATTAACCAGGTGGTCTGGCTGCCATTCCAGATTTCGACCCGCGCCTTCCGCAGCTGGGGATGGGTCAGGAGCAGGATGTTTGCGAGGGACATATCCAGCCGCCCACCCAATAAACCCAGCGTGATGATCAGGTTGGCTCCCTGGTCGATGGCGTACAGCAGCGCCAATTCAAGGTCGGTTTCGTCTTTGTGGGCCGGGGCGATCTCAAAGCGTGTTCCGCCTGCTTTGAGCTTTTCCCGGTACGACTCATCGAGCGAGTCAAGGTCGCCGATCACCACATCGATCTGTAAGTTAAGTTGTTCGGCGTGATGGCTGCCCCCGTCGGCGGCAATCACCAGGTTGTAATCTATGTCTTGCAAACGCTGGCCGATCAGATCGGGATTGTCAACCTGCCCATTTGCCAGAACAATCGCACATGTTGTCATCGTGTTTCCTTAAGAATCAATAAAGCCACCCGCCGGTTAGGAGAGTGGCTTTTTGCCATGTCAATTTCTGAAATGCACAACTCCCTACGCCGGTATTATCCGGATCAGGTTAAAGGGTCGTGCTGGTGACGGTCTATAAGACTCGTCGCTAGCAACCTCTCAGCCTGTTTAACCCAGGCTCCCCTGTGATGATTGGTTTATGTTAAAGACCTGTTCAAAGTATAACGCGGTGCACCGGGCTTGCCAATAAGCGCCGAGGCAATTGTGTGTGGAAAAAGATAAAGGTTTTTTGTCTGGCCCAACTTAAAAAGATGCCCTGGAAAATAAGCGGGCGAGGTAAATGCCCTTCCTACGCGGCGGGAATCAATAGACCGGCGGCTGGCACGCAGCAGCGCCGGTCAAGAGATGCTGATAGTATTTCGGGCGTTTAGCCTTTCAATGCCTCGTCGATGATAGCCTTAAATGCACTGAGGGGTTGAGCACCGACCAGGCGCACTCCGTTGATGAAGAATGTCGGCGTGCCGGTCACACCATAGGATTGGCCGTCTTTGAGGTCGTTGTTTATCTCGTCCTCGTGTGTGCTATTTCCAAGACACTCGGAAAATTCCTCTTCATCCAAATCCAACGCTACGGCCAGGTCGACCAGGCTGCCTGCCGAAGTATAGGATCGAGGGTCGACGAACAGTTCGTCATGATAGTCCCAGAAGGCCCCCTGGTCATCGGCGCATTCAGCGGCCATTGCAGGGTCTACACCACCGACCACCGGAAAGTCACGGTAGACGTAGCGAATCTGATCGCCGTATTCTTCAAACAGGGCATCCAGTGTTTCGTCATGGAAACGCTTACAGTATCCGCAATAGAAATCGCTGAATTCGACAATCGTGACCGGGGCATTTTTCGGGCCGATGGAGGGATCGTCATCTACGCTGACATCCAACGGGGCCGATTCCCCCTCGGCGGCGACGGCCTGCTGCTCTTCGCCACCACCTATATTCCAGCCCAGGGTGGAATTCAGAACGATGCCCAAGAATATACCCAGAACAAAAGTGATGGTTGAAATGCCAACCGTCAATATCGTCGATTTTTTAATGACGATTACATCTTCTTCATCGTGGAGTTCTTCAGTGTCAAGGTCGTTGATCTCTACAGTGGTATCCATTTATTATCTCTTTTGTCAAACTTTTCGGATTATCCGCTGATCCTAACCGGATTGGCTTGCCGGGGCAAACTGCCATCTATGAATTATGATAAGTTTTTCCAGCTTTTTCAAATTCCGGGTCAGGTCTTTGACAAAAGAGACCGCTGCGAAGTCAATGATACGCTGACTAACTGCCGGTTGGAACCTGTTTTTCTAACCAACGCCCAAGCAACAGGTAGCGGAAGTCTTTTCCTTGAAAGACTCGGATGGCTCCCCACAGTCCATATACCCCGACGACTGCCATAATAGCAAAGGGGATCACCATGCTGCCCATCCCAATCCAGAAGATTGGCGGCGGGGCATCCGAAAACTGTTCAGGATTCTGGATCATAGGGATAAAGGACAGCATATAAAACACCGTCCAGGCTATCCAGGAACCAACCACGATAATCAGGCTGATGAACTGGTAAACGGCGGCTTGCAAGGCTTGAAAAGCAACGTAAGCTGATTTCTCACGCTGGTTGATGTAGATAAAAATACCGACGATCAATCCCAAACCCTGGGCGACAATTGACCCATGAGCCAATGCTGCCAGTAGACGGTTTTCTGTTGATAGTTCTTGTGTGTGTTCCGTCATCTCCATAACCTCCAAAACTAAATCAGTTTAACCTGATTATAGCCCTATCACCTTCAGCCTGACCCCTTAAAAAGTAGGAGGTTACGCCACAGCCATTCGCCGCCGACCTGCGTAAAATAGTCACGGAGGGCGGTGTCCATTGCTTCGACACTCTGCCAGAAGGTGCTGATCTGGCTGGCGTGTTCCGCTACGGCGCGGCTTTTAGCACTCAGGGCAGGCTCATCAAGGAGGATGGTGGTTGGCTCCCAGATTCCACCGGTCAGGGTTTGGGCAACAGATTCCGAATTGGCCGCGTAGGGGTAGTCCTCATAGTAAAGGCGGCGGGTTGGATCGATCTGCCACCGGCTGGCGGCCCGTCGGACAATCTGGTGATCGACATGGTTTCCGGCCCCAAGTGGTATGTAAAGAGTGGCATCAGCAGGGAGAGGGGGAACATCTACCAATGTGGGCAGGGCCGGATCATTGGGATGGACGGCCCCAAATAACGCCTCAACACCATCATACAACGGCGTTTGTGTTTCTGGATCAAACCGGTAAATACAATCAGGAAGCCCCAGGTGGATGACCTGGATATCAGGGCTGATAACGGCAAAAGCCCGGCGATCCTCCTCACGGCGGACGGCGGGCGGATTGGAGAAATCAATGCCCGGCGGGGCAGATTGCTGCCACCGTTGATGCAGGCTCCGGGCAAAGGGCGGTAGGGGGGCGGATAGCTCCGGGCTGCCCGCAAATACTGTGATCACAGCGACCGATTCGCCGCGCTGTACCTGTTGGTAGATCAGGCCGCCACAGCTCAAAACCACATCGTCCAGATGTGGTGAGAGGTAAATATGCCTGGAATCGGGCCAGGTGATCATGCCTGGAACAGTCCTTACCGGCACGAGTAATCGTACCGGGACTTACCCTTCAGGGCTGTCTTCCTCGGCTGGATCGACTTCTTGGGGCGGGACTAATTCAGCAATGTTGTGCTTGACGGCATAGGCTGCTGCTTCAGCGCGGTTTGACGCGTTGATTTTTGCCAGTACACTGCTGACGTAGTTCCGAACCGTCCCTTCGCCAAGATAAAGCTTGACGGCGATCTGACGGTTGGTCATCCCTTCTGCTACCAGCGCAAGGACTAACAATTCCTGTGGGGTCAGGTCGGCAAAGGCAGCGGCTAATTGAGCTTTACGCGCTTTGCGCATCTCGGCAAACATGCTCTTAGTCATCCCTGGATCAAGGATGCCCTCACCCCGGCTGACCCGTTCGACTGACCTGATCAGCTCTGCATCACCGATTCGCTTCAAGACATAACCGGAGGCTCCGGCTTGAATGGCGGCAAACAGCAGTTCATCTTCGGCGTAGGCGGTGAGCATAATCACCCGGCAGCCATCAACCGATTCAATGATCTGCTGGCAAGCCTGGATACCGGATAAACCCGGCATACGGATATCCAGCACCACAACGTCGGGCTGGTATTCCATGGCTTTTGCTACCGCTTCTTCGCCGGTCGAGGCTTCGGCTACAACCTGGAAATCTTCGTGAGTTTCCAGCAGTGCTCGCAGACCGGCACGGACAACAGAGTGATCATCAGCAATAAGAATCCGGACTTTTTTAAACATACTCTACTTCGATTGATAACAATGATAAGCAGTTGGGCCACTTGATTTTTCTGACACAACTTATAGTTTCAAAGCTATTTTAACATACTCTGGCAGGTGTGTTCCACGTCTGGAGTCCGATGATTCTCCGATTGTCTGTATCTGATAGGTACAAAAAACCCCCAATCCGAGGGGCCAGAGGCCGCCGTTCATGGGGGAAAATTGAGGCTAATTCGCTTCAGCTTTTGGCAATACTATCCTTGATTGCTTCGACCAACCCGGCCTGAACCGCTTCGCGGGCCTGGCGGACAGCATTCTTGATGGCGATGCCATCAGAGCGGCCATGTGCAACGATCACCACGCCGTTTAAACCGAGTAATCGCGCCCCGCCGATCTCTGCCGGATCAACGATCCGGCTGACGCGCTTGAAGGCTGGCTGTGCTAATGCACCGCCGACCATGGACACAGGCCCGGCTTTAATCTCCCGCTTGATGAATCTGGACAGCAGCGTGAGCCCGGTTTCCAGGCTTTTCATCATGATATTGCCGGTGAAGCCATCGTGGATGATCACATCGGTCATGCCGTCTAACATTTCTTTGGGTTCGATATTGCCGATATAGTTCAGACCTTTGGTGGCCCTCATGAGCGGATCGGTTTCGTGGATCAGCGTGTTGCCTTTTCCTTCTTCCTCGCCGTTGCTCAATAATGCGACTCGCGGTTCTTTGATGCCCAATACCCGCTCGGCATAGGCGCTTGCCATCTGCCCAAACTGGATTAACATCTCCGGTTTGCATTCGGCATTTGCGCCGATATCTGCGGCGACGACCTGACCGGTCAGGTGAGGGAAGACAGCGGACAGCGCCGGGCGCTTGATCCCCCTGATGCGTTTGATGGCATACAGTGTGGAGACGGCCAGAATCCCGCCCGTGTTCCCCGCCGATACGAAGGCGTCCGCTTCGTCTGCTTCGACCAATTTCATCCCGACATGCATGGATGAGTCTGGTTTGCCCTTGACGACCTCGCTGGGCTTGTCGGTCATTTCGATCACCTGGCTAGCCTGGACAACTCTTAATTTCAGGCCGCCGGTATCATGTTTGGCTAATTCGGCCTCGACGCGTTTTTCATCGCCGACCAGGATAATCTCGTCGCCCCATTCCCTGGCTGCCAGGACAGCGCCCTCTACATCCGGCCCTGGATAGTTATCAGACCCCATCGCATCGACAACAATACGCATTTAACGTTCTTCTCCTCGGTGGATCAGTTTAAAGAAAATGGAGAGGCCAGATCTTCCGGGGGCCGCTGCTGCCGGATCATATAATCTACGAGCGCTAACTCGCGCCGGAGCAAATCCTGTTCTACCCGCAGCAGGGACACCAGGTCATCAGCTTCCAGAAGACTCTGTTTCTCGTCGAGCGGCAACTGTAACACAATCGCCGTGAGGAAAGCCAGTGCTACGCCATCGTCCGGCAGGCTGTCGGTCGGAATCTCGTCAAGCTCAGGGTTGGCGTTGGCAAGCAGTTGGAGATAACGGCGCAGGGCGGCGGTCACCAGACTGATGGCTTTGACAACTTCTTCAGAATCAGAATCCTCAAGGGGATAGTCCTCGATCAAACCGACCAGATAGGGCTTATCCCGCCGGATATTGTGAATCTTGAAACGCTGGTAGCCGACGCTGTTGATTTGCATCCGGCCATCACCGAGCGGTTCCATCTGGGTGACATGGGCCGTTGTACCCACGTCGTAGGGGACAGCGTCCCCACCAACCTCAAAGCCTTCCCGGATCAATACCACCCCGAAAGGCTGATTTTCTTTGATGCATTCCTCTATCATCAGTTTGTAGCGAGGTTCGAAAATATGCAGTGGCAAAATCATGCCCGGAAACAATACGGTATTCAACGGAAATAACGGTAATTCCTGATACTCAGACATCAACCAACATCCTTCAATTCTTTGACACCTTAACGTCACATGTTATAATTATCGCGTTCGCCCCGGTGGCGGAATTGGCATACGCGGTAGGTTGAGGGCCTATGCCCTATGGGCGTGTGGGTTCGAGTCCCACCCGGGGCACCTGTTCATGATCTGGCAGCCATTGGCTGCCGGATTTGATTCTACCACATTGTCGGACGAAATTATTACTGAGAGGAAACGGGCGACTCGGCCTGGAGCATGGCGCTCAGGCGCGCCACCAGCCCGATGAGGTCCGCTGTATAGGTGTTAACGTAATTCTGCGCCATGTCGCGTGCCAGTTGGAT